>JBBJMB010000232.1:0-6141 GCA_037719755.1 Pyrinomonadaceae bacterium | reverse complement strand
GCGCTCTCCGGCGAGATGCAGGGCAGCGACAATCTCGAAAGCGGTGCGCAAGTTTTTCGGACTCATCTTGAGCGCGCATCGCCCGAGCGCGAGCAGCGCCTCACCCAATTCATTATCGGTCGGCGAGCGCGCGCCGCCCGCCGCAAAACCGTGCGCGCCCACTTGTTGTTGCGGCGCTTGTTGCTGCGGCGATTTCTGTTGTTGCTGCTGCTGCTCCGCCGCCGCTTCGCGTAGCGCGCTTGGCAGCTGCGACGGGTCATCAATGACGGCCTGAAACCCGAGGTATTTCAGCAGCAAGCCATTTGTGCGGTGTCCGTTCTGAGTGGCGACGTCGCGGTCCTGGTATTCATACGGGTGATAAGCGATGACGGGTACGCCTGACCACCTGGAGGTCGCATGGGCGACCTTCCGCCTGAGTTCATCCGTCGTGACGCCTTTGCTGATTTCGCAAAGCACTGCGAGCACGGAATCGCCGCCGCCGCTTGCGACACCATCGGGAAAAGCTCCGCCGTCATCAGTTAACACGGCTGCGCCGATGGCCTCCACGGCGCTCAGCAGCGCCGGCGTCGGAGAAGCCTGGCGGCCGCCGCTCATTAAAATCATTCGTTTTGTGGTCTGCGCCATGATTTACTCTCGACGATTTACTCTCGACGTAAAAGTTTGGTCTCCAGGGGAAGTTGATAATGCGCGCGCTGGCCCTGCTGGTCGGCGACTTCCAGACCGAAGTCGCGCGCTGCGGGCGGCACAGTGATTTGAATCTTAAAAGAGCCATCGCTCGTCGCCACGGAAGATTTTCCCGCGGAGCGCACGATGTTACCGGACTGCGTGCGTCCCCGCACCAGGTAGACGCTGCCGGCGACATACTCAACTTCAATTTCCGTTGCGGAAACAGGCTGCTCGCTTCGCGCTCAACCACAAAGAATTTGAGCAGTTCGCTCCACTCGCTTGTTTGTCCCGAGGAGAAACGGCCCTCACGCGCCGCAGCACACGGCTACTTCGCCGATGGTCGACTCGCCGCCCGCCAATTGGCTGCGTTCGTAAACCTTGCCCGCCGCCACGAAAAACGGCGAGGCCGCGACCTCCACATGCAGGTCGCTGCGGCCGCCGCATGAGCGTCGTGCTGCCAGCGCAGCACCACGCCCGCCGTTCCTTCAGAGCCGGTCAAGAATGTCTCCATATCTTTCGGCACCACGGGCAGCGGCGGCTCGAGCAAGCGCTCGCGCTTCACGACGTTTCCCGAGTGATTGACCTGCACATACCCGCCGCCGCGCAAAGTAGTCGTTTCGCCGCCGTTAGTTGCGGTCTCGACCACACCCGAATCAATGCGTATGTCCTCTGAATCGTCTTCGCGTACGCCAAAGCTGGCGCCCGTTTGAGCGCCGAGGTTGCTGCGAGTTTGCTTGGTCTCAACGACATGGGTGGCGCCGTCAAGCTGCTTTTGCGTGCGCACGCGATCTGCCCTCGATCCACGGCGACGCGGACATGCGTTTTCTCATTCTCACCGACGCCCGAATTATCACGCACCGTCACGACGCTGTTTGGCCGCACGGCGAGCGTTGATCCGTCGACCATCTCAACGGGCGCGGCCGTCGGCGGACGTCTGCACCACGTCGCCGGGGTAAAGCTTGTACTCCGCGTGCGGCAGCAATTGTTTGTCGAGACTGCATTCTGACGACGCGCACATCGCCCTCAATTGAAACGAAACGGCGCCCTCCGGCGCGCTCGCCCAACCTTGGCGCCTCTTAACGGAATGCCGAAATCAGACATAAAAACCGGCGCTGCCCGCCGCCAGGCCAGCCGCAAACAAGGCGCCGGCCAAGTAAACAACTCGCTTAGACACCACATACCAATCGAATTGAAAGTGAGCGCGGTTGTCAGCCATTTTCTGGGAGCCGGCCTCTATCAGAATGAAACGCGGATGCTTCCGGAGCGTGGATTCGAGGATTTAATGCGGAAAGGCCGGAGCGGCCGTCAGGCTTTGTCAGCTAAAGGAAGAGCGGATTACCACCTCTACGATGGGCAACCTTCTACCGGCCAACAAGTTAACATAGCCGCGGGGGAAGTTCAAGCATGTTTTGCAGGCTGGTGTGCAACCGCGCGCGGACGTGTCCCGGTGCAGTCGATCAAGAGAAATTGCGGGCGAGTGAGCGGAATTTGAAAGCTACTTTTCAAAGCTTTGCGGCAGATCAACTTCGAGTTTCGTCTGAGCTTTTTTCGGCCAAAGCAGCGAAGCGATGACCGAACCGATCAGAATCGTGGCGACCATCGCCAGCGAGGCGCCGATGATTACTTCTTTGCTGGTGATATTGACCAGCCACTGCTCCGTTAGCATCTTGACGCCAATTAACGTGAGCACAATGGAGAGCCCGAGCTTCAAGTAGTGGAATTTCTCGACCACGCCGGCTAATAGAAAGTAAAGCGAGCGCAAGCCCAGAATGGCGAAGATGTTTGAAGTGTAAACGATGAACGTATCGGTGGTGATCGCGAAAATGGCCGGAATGGAATCAACCGCAAACACGAGATCGGTTGCCTCAACCATCACCAGCACGAGGAGCAGCAGCGTGCCGTGGAGCCGGCCGTTGACGCGCGTGAAAAAGTTTTGGCCTTCGTATTGATGCGTAATCGGAACGAAGCGCGTCACCAGCCGCACCAGCGGATTTTGCTCCGGATGCACTTCGACCTCACTCTGGGTCATCATCTTAATGCCGGTGTAAATCAGAAACACGCCGAAGATGTAAATCACCCAGTGGAAGTTGTTGATCAGCGTGGCGCCCGCAAAGATCATCGCGATGCGCATAAAAAGCGCGCCCAGCACGCCCCAAAAGAGCACGCGATGCTGAAACTCCGCCGGCACCCGAAAATAAGCGAAAATCAACAGAAAAACGAACAAATTATCGACTGAAAGAGAAAGCTCGATGACGTAGCCGGTGAGAAACTCGAGGCCTTTCTGATTGCCCAAGTAATAGAAAACGCCGACGGCGAAGATCAACGCCAGCGAAACCCAGACGGCGCTCCAGATGCTGGCTTCTTTGTAGGAAACGGCGTGGGCCCGACGGCTGAAAACGCCCAGGTCGATGCTGAGCATCACCAAAATGAAAACGGCGAATCCGCCCCACGCCCAGAGAGAATATGACATGGCGCGTAACATAGCATCGGCCGAGCGGCTCAAGCAACCGGCGACCTCGCCGACGGCCCCACGAGGACGGCGGTTGCGGCGGCGCGCTCGCCTACATTAGAATCCTTCGTTTGCGGCCCAAGGCTCAAATCAATCTCAATCTGAGTCGTGAGTTAATTTTATGCCAAGAACATTTTCCTCTCTCTGCGTTCAGGCCTGCGCTTTGCGTTTAGGTAACTCTCACCTAAACACAGAGAAACACGGAGAAAAGACACAGAGAAACGCAGAGAGAGGTTGCAGTTGTGAGATCAGCTCTCGACTGAGATCCTGTTGGTTATGCCCATCAATAAACGGCCGGATGCATTTTTTGAGGAAGGTCTTGATTCATCATGCTTAAGTTTTTCAGTCGCTTGGAGCGGACGCGCAACGTTGTGTTGATTATCTTCGCCATCCTGATGGCCGTGAGTCTCGTCTTCTTCTACGCGCCGAATCGCAACGCGGCGGTTGCAGATCCCGCGCGCAACGCCGAAGTGGTGGCGGAGGTCGGTAATGAAGACATCACCGTCAGCAAGCTGGCGTTGCTTAAAGAAAATTACCGCCAGATGTTCGGCGGTCAATTCAGCATGGCGCAGTTTGGCGGCGACCGGCGCTTGTTGGACGGCTTGATCCGACAGCAAGTCATCTCGCAGGAAGCCGCGCGACTTGGTTTGGCCGCTTCCGACGCCGAAGTGGCGGACCAGATTCGCAAAACTTTTCGCGATCCGACGACCGGCAACTTCGTCGGTTTTGATCGCTACCGAGAATCAGTGGCTTCTCGTTACGGAAACGTTGAGGATTATGAGCGTCAAGTGCGCGATCAAATCGCGGCGCAGAAGTTGGAAGCATTTGTGACGGCCGGCGCGCGCGTCTCCGAAGATGAGGTGCGCGAAGATTTCAGGCGTCGCAACACCGTCTTTGATCTTGTTTACGTGCCGGTGACCGCCGAAAAGCTGGCGCCCAAAATTGAGCCTTCCGAAGCGGACCTGCGCGCTTACTACGACTCACGCGCAACCGATTTCCGCATTCTCGAAGAGCAAAAGAAAATCCGCTACGTTTACATAGACCAAACCAAGCTGGGTGAAAAGATTGAAATCTCAGACGCAGATTTGCAGGCCGAATATGACCAGCTCTCGCCGGAGAACAAGCAAGCGGGCGTGCGCGTGCAGCAGATCGTGCTCAGAATAGCGCGGCCGGATTTGGATGAAGCGGTCAGAACCAAGGCTGAGGAGCTGGTGCAAAAAGCTCGCGGCGACGACGGTAACGCGAGCGCTGAGGAATTCGCCGAGCTTGCGCGCGGCAACTCCGAGGACCCGGCGACGGCCACGAACGGCGGCACAATTTCCGGCGTAGTGCGCAAAAACGCCAACAAGCCTGACGACCCGCTGCAAACCACGCTCACCATGACCGAAGGCGCCATCAGCGAGCCCATTAAGTATGGCAACGCCTATTATATTTTGCGCCGCGGCGAATCGGTGCCGAAAACCTTCGCCGACGCTCGCACGGAATTGCTTGTTTCGCTGCGCAACCGCCGTTCATATGCGGTGGCGGCGCAGCTCGCCGCGCGCGTCGCCGAGCGGCTCAAGGAAACTAAAGACGTATCACAAGTCGCCGCTGAGTTTGCCGCCGAAGCCAGCATGAATCAGGCGGAGATGGTGCGCGAAACGCCGTACGTGAAGCCCGGCGACACGGTACCCGAAATCGGCAGCTCGCCTCAGTTTGAAGAGGCCATCAAGCCGCTCGCCAATGCGAACGATGTCGGCGAGCGCGTGAGCATCAAGGGAGGCTTCGCGGTGCCGCTTTTGGTGGACAAAAAGATCCGCGCATTCTCGATTTCGAGGAAGTCCGAGATCAAGCGGTGGAGCGCGTGCGCCAGGAGCAGGCCCGCGCAAAACTTGAGCAAACGGCGCGCGACGTCATCAACAGCGCGAGCGCGCCCGCAGGATTAAAGGCCGCGGCCGAGCGCGCGGGCTTAACAACCGAGAACCTTAACGACTACAAGCTCGGCTCTCCGCTCGGCGAGGCCGGCACCGGCCCCGCGCTTGATGAAGCGATCTTGGCATTGCAGGCCGGCGAACTCGCGAAGAACCCGATCAAAGTTAACAACAACTGGGTCATCGTCGGCGCCACGCGGCGCACCGATGCTGACTTGGCCGAGTTCACCAAGCAGCGCGATCAACTCACTGAAACCGCGCTCACCGCGCGCCGCAGCCGAGTCTTTGAAGATTACGTTTCCGCCGTTCAGCAGCGCATGGCACGCGACGGTCGGATAGAAATCCACGACGATGTGCTAACTCAAATTCAAGAGGACGAGCCGCCAATGGTCGCACCGCCGCGCTTTCCCGGAATGCCGAGCCAATAGGTTTTTACCACGTGAATGCGACCTCAGCGTATAAGCTCCCGGCAGATGTCCGACAATCTTCTCGATTGTCGTGAGTCGTGCCAGGCTGCAAAGCTTAATTTCACGCAGAGCGTGTTGAGGAATGATCCCTGAAGGGGATCAAGTTAATAGCCGTGGGCACGCGCCCACGGACACGATGGGGTGATCCGTTTGACCCTGAAAGGGTCACAGTCAGAAGTGCGACCCTTTCAGGGTCGACGTCTTGTTTTCATGGTGACCGGTGGCTACGCCGCCGGCTATTAAATTTAGCCCTTTCAGGGCATTGGCAACTCCTCAACACGCTCTCAGGGCCCAGCGACAATCGTGCGCCTTCGGCGGTACAGGTTGCGGATCGGTGGCATCTGCTGAAGAACGTGACTGATGCCGTCGAGCGCATCGCACAACGACACGTGACGAAGCTACGCGTCGCATACCAACGAGCGTTCGCGTTGCCGGAGAGCATCGTCCATATCGCGCACACCGAACCGCCAATGGCATGTCGCCCGCGGTTGCGTCACGAAACTCGGGAACGGCGGCGAGAACTTTATCGCCGCGTTGTCGAGTGTGAAGCTTCGGCAACGCGGCGTGACATTGGTATTGAAGTGTGAAA
>JBBJMB010000231.1:0-6165 GCA_037719755.1 Pyrinomonadaceae bacterium | reverse complement strand
CGACGGCGTCAACACCATCTCCGAGCCGATTCTTCATTGCTTCGGGCAGGGCACCGCCGGGCAAACGTACATGCTCAAACATGAAGGATCATTTTACGAAAGCCGCGTCAGCTTTTACAACGACATCAAAGGCTTGGATATCACTCTCGGTTATCCCCGCACCGCTCCGTCATCGCTTAAAGAAGCTCTCGGGCGCTTGACCGGCCCCGACGAAGCGCGCAGCTGCTACGGATGCCACGCCACGGCCGCCACCAGCGGTATGCAGTTGCAGCTTGAAACCTTAATGCCCGGAGTCAGTTGCGAAGCTTGTCATGGCCCGGGAGAGAAACACTTGGCGGCGATGAAATCCGGCAATGCGGCTGAGAAGAGTATTTTTAATCCGGCCACCCTCAGCGGCGATGAATTAACGCAGGAGTTTTGCGCCGCGTGCCATCGCAGCGCGGAAGATGTCGCGCTGATGCCGGATCAAGCGGGCATCAATAACGTGCGCTTCCAACCTTACCGGATTTTCAACAGCCCGTGCTACGCCGACGACAAACGCATCAGTTGCACGGCGTGCCACAATCCGCATCAAGAGCTGAAGCGTGATGTTTCCTTCTACGACGCGAAATGCCTGGCCTGCCACACCGCAAAACCCAAGCTCCAAAGCGCACAGCTCATCAACCTCAGTGCTCGGGTTCCGGCCGAGGCCGACGATAAACAATTCGCCGCCACAGTGAAACCGTGCCCGGTGGAAACGAAGAACTGTGCGTCTTGTCACATGCCGAAAGTCGAACTGCCAGGCGCGCACACCAAATTCACAGACCATAGAATCAGAGTGGTGCGCCCGAACGAAGCGTTTCCGAAATGAAGCTTTAGGGACGGCAGTTGTTTGTAATCGGAAAAATTAAGAGCGTGTTTGAGAATTGGGTGTGCCCTGAAAGGGCACTGGCATTGAATTAAGGTGAATGATGTCCGACAATCTTTAGATTGTCGCTTGACTTTGAGTGACATCAAGCTTCTAGGCTTGGTATGACCTCGACAATCTAAAGATTGTCGGACATTGTGGCCACAATGCCTGATGACGAACTGGACATAGAGAATCACCATCAATTGGCTTTCGCTTAACTGACCCTTTCAGGGTCAAAAAGGGTTTTTGATGGCCTCCGGTGGCGTTGCCACCGGCTATTAACTTTATCCCCTTCGGGGATAATTTCTAACACGCTTTAAGCAATAGGGCGAATCGTCTTATGAAGCGGGGCGGCAATCAGATCAGTTTATTGATCATCTTTCTGGTCGTTCCGTTTTACTTCGTCGTTTTGATTTCGGGCGGCATAGCTCGCCAAGCGCCGGATACGGCGGTGACGTTTTCCAAAGACGTGGCGCCGATTCTTTATCGCCACTGCGTGGAATGTCACCGGCCGGGGACATCGCCCCGATGTCGCTCTGACATCAGAACGCCAAGCCGTACGCGCGCTCGATCAAAGAAAAAGTGAACGCGGGCGAAATGCCTCCCTGGCACGCCGACCCGCATTATGGACAGTTTGCGAATGAGCGGAAACTAAGCGCCGAGAAATCAACACGCTCACCGCGTGGTTCGACCAAGGAGCGCCCGCAGGAGACAAGCGCGATTTGCCCACGCCGCCTTTATTCCCTGAGCGCTGGAAGACGGGAACGCCGGACGCAGTTTACAAAATGGCGCGGGAGCACACGCTCGGCGCTGGAGCCGCCGACACTTACGTGTACTTTAGGATTCCCACCAACTTTAAAGAAGATAAGTGGATTCAGGCCGTCGAATTCCGCCCCGGTAATCGCCGCGTGGTTCACCACGCCGTCGCCTTTATCGAAACGCCGGAAGAATTCGCGGCGACCAGAGAGTTTAATTCGCCCGACAAAGCCGTTGAGTCCACCTGGTCGCTGCTCGACAGCAAACCGACCGCGCTGGAGTTGATGGAGGGCACAACCAGACGCATCAAGCCCGATGTGAAAGTCGTGAACGACGGTTGCGGCGCCGCTGACATAGAAGCCGTCAGCACGGGCAGCAGCAACACCGTGCTCTCGGTTTACGCGCCCGGCCGGGGCGTTGACGCATGGCCAGCCGGGACGGCGAAAAAGATTCCCGCCCACGCTAACATCATCCTGCAGATGCACTACTCCAAAGTTGCCGGCGAGACGGCGGGTGATCTGAGCAGCGTGGCGCTCGTGTTTGCGAAAACGAGGGTCGAGAAAATGGTCGGGTCGCGCAGCATCAATAACGTCTTATTCGAGATCCCGCCGAAAGCAAACAATCACAAAGTCACGGCCTGCTGGGACGTGGGGCGCGACATAGAGTTGCTCAGCTTGATGCCGCACATGCACGTCCGCGGTAAATCCATGCGTTACGAAGTGATTTACCCTGACGGCCGGCGCGAGACCGCGCTCTTTGTGCCTCATTACAGCTTTCACTGGCAGACACTTTACGCCTTGAAAAAACCGCTCACCATCCCGGGCGGTTCAAGGCTGATGGTCACCGCTTATTTTGACAACTCTGAAAACAACACGCACAACCCCGATCCGTCGAAAGCAATTCGCCACGGCTCGGCGACCTTCGACGAGATGATGATCGGCTTTGTGGATTACGTCGTCCACAAACCGCGCGAGCGCGCGGTGGCCAAGTAACCCGCTCTTTACGGCCTATGTCGTCGTATGAATTTGACCGGGCGGCCGTCGCTCAATTTATCGTGAAAATCGGAAACAGGCTTTACGCAGAGTCGGGCGGTCAGAGAGTGGAGCTGCGTCCCACCTCGGAGACGACGTTTCTTCTGGACAAGGGCAGCGGAGATCACTTTACGAAAAACGCCGCAGGCGCCGTTACGGGGTTTGTCATCACCCGGAATGAAAAACTGTTGAGATTTAAGAGGATCAGTTGAATACCGCATCACTCCTAAGTCCGACAACCTTCTCGATTGTCGCTCACACTCCAAAAAAACAAGCGGCGCTGGTGGGTATAACCTCGACAATCGAGAAGATTGTCGGACACTTGAGCAAACATTCTTACGGCTCCACGGTAAAGCGGGTCGAGCGTGAAGAAGAACCTTGCGCGGCGGTGAGCGTGATGCTCAGCTCGTACTCGCCGGGTTCAAAGTTTTCCGATGGAAATGCGCTCGCATACTGAACGCGCCCTTGCGCATCGGCGCCGGGAAGGTTGTTTGCGGTTTTGCCGACGAGCCGCCCATCCTTGGTCAGCTCTGCGACGAACTTGGATGACCCGGCGCCCGTTCCGTAAGCGGTGAAGAAAAAGGGGATTTCTTTGGCAGCGCTCTTTTGAAAAGGTTCGCCGACGCTCGGGTAAAGCAACAATTCGCCGAAGTGCAGCGGATGAAAATCTTTGCGCTCGCCGGCGGAAAGCTTCTCAGTGCGCTTCACCATCATGATACTGCTCAGGCGCGGGCGGGCCTCATCGACGGCTGACACTTCCAGTGAGCTTTGGTGCCAACCCGCTTTGTTGCCCAAAGCGTCGTGGACGATTGTTTCCACCGTGTACAGTCCGGGCTCAAGCTCGGTTTCGCGGTAAAACAACACGTCGCTTTGTCGCGCCGCTTCCATTTTATCGAGCGCGCCGCCGAGCACGTACTGGCTGCTCAGTTTCCTGACCACTTGCTGCTTACCATCTTTGATTAGCACCACAATAGAGAAATCCGTGCGGCAGCTATTTTTCTGAGGGTCGGTCGCAAACGTCACGAAGCGCGCGGGCACTTCGACGGCGATGGGCACGAGTCCCGGCCGCAGTCGTTCGGGAAAGCTGAGCGCCGCCGTCCGCACCACCAGATCGCTTGGGCGACGGTCACTGCCGGCGATGGCTAAGGCGGGGGCTTCGTACGAAAGTACGGGCGAAGCGAAAGATCCGTTAATCGCGAAATAGCCTTTGCGCGATTGCACGTCAAGCCCGGAGCGTTTGAGCCTCACTTCAACTTGGCGAAATCGTCCATCGTTAGATTGATCTTTAGGCGTGTAGGAAAGCAGGTAGTATGCGGTCATGTCTTCGTCTATGCGCCGCAAACCACTGCCCAAGTCGTTTGTGTCTCGGACAAGAAAGCCGCCGGTTTGGTCGGCCAGTTGGCCGAGCCCGCTGTGCGGATCGAGATGCAGCAAATCTTCATTTCGCTCTAACCCCTTCATCATCAAACCCAGCGGCAACTTATCTTCCAGTCCGAGCGTTGCCATCCGCAAACTGCTGCGCGACTCGATCTCTTTACGCGTTTCAGCCTGCGTGCTTTCCGCACGCAGACCCGCGGCGTCAACCGTATAAATGGTGACGCCGGCGCGATTGGCGTGGCCGATCACCGAGCGAAAATGAGCTTGCACGTCGGGCGGGATGGCAAAGCCTTCCGAAAAGAAGATGATGGCCTTACGTCCGTCCGTCTCGGCGAGCGAATCGGCCACTGCGAGCAGCCCGTTGGTGGTGGCGTACCCTTGCTGATTCCGCTGCAAAGTTTCCCAACTATCAAGCGCTTTGATCTTCATAAAGGCCACGATCACGGCCGGGTCTCTCGCCGCCAATTCGCCTTCTTTATCAAGCCTCCGAGCTAAGTACTCTCTGACTTTACGAGCCTCTTCATTGTTGGAAGTGTAAAGCGCGGGGCTTCGCGAACCGGCTCGATCAATGCCTTGTTTGACGAGTTGCAAATCGGTGGTGTACGGCTGCATAACTTCAAGGGACAGCCCTGTGAGAAAAACGCCAATTAAGCCTTCGTGTTTCATTTGCTTGCCAACGTAGTCGAGCGCGACTTGACGTGAGCGTGCGCGACCGTCGGGCGTGAGCCGATCAAAAACCAATGCGAGGGCGCTGATGTTGGTTGCGGGCCGCGCGCCAACTTTTGCCGGTGATCTCACAGGCTCGGCGGGTGGTGTCGCTGATTCAGACGAAGTCACATCAGGTTTGACTGCGCCGGAGTTGCCCGCCGCGCCGGCATCGTCCGTCACAAAACGGGACGACTTCAAATCCTGGCGTACGCCGTCCTCATACCCTCGAAATCCGAGATCGTTAAATTTTTGACGACGCGCCCTTTTTGTCTCTCACCACAGTGTCCAGCAACACCTCGGCGGTCGTCACGGTGACGTTCACGTCTGATTGCTGCCCAGCAGCAGTGGGGCTTTGAGTTTGACCGAGCGCCAAAACGAGAGCGCTGGCGGTGAGCGTGAGAGCGAACAAAATTCTTTTCATGTGAACTGCCCGAACCTTTGGTGATACCAAGTTGTTGCAATTAAGGTTGCACGGTAAATTGCGCCGAGCGCGACGCGGAGCCTTGCGCGTTTGTGATGGTGATCTTCAATTCATATGTGCCGGGTTGAAAACTTTCCAGCGAAATGGCGCTCGCATGCTGTATGCGCCCCGCGGCGTCGGGCGCCGGCAACTCGCCTTTGATCTGCGCGAGCGAGCGATTCGCTGCTAAAATTTCAAGCAGCATTTGCGGAGTTGACGTGTCGCCTTTCGGCGTCTGCGCGGTGAAGAAAAAGCCCAATCGCTTGGCCACAGACTTGCGCAGCGGCGCGCCCAAGTTCGGGTAAATCAACACGTCGCCAAGCTGAAAAGGATTGTTGGGGTTTTTGTCGGCCGCTTTCAATTGCTCGACGCGGTCAATGATGGCGACGCTGCTCATCCTCAGCTTTGATTCATCAGCGGCCGGCACCTCTATGCTCGTGGTGCGCACGCTGGCTTTGCTCTTGAGCGCATCGTAAACAACCGATTCGATGGTATAGCTGCCCGGCTCAAGATCTACTTCGCGATAAAACAACACTGTGCCTTGGCGCGCCGCTTCCAATTTATCAAGCGCGCCGCCGAGCAGGTACTGGTTGCTTAATTTCCTGACCACTTGGCGTTGATTGTTTTTGATTAACACGACCACGGAAAAGTCCGTGCTGTAGACCTTCTTGGTGGAATCGCTTGCGAATGTCATGTCGCGCATTTGCGCTTCCACGAGCAGCGGGGCGAGCCCCGGACGCGCAGGTTGCGGAAAGCTGAGCGCGCTCGCGTACACGGGAAAAGCGTTGGCGGGAGTTTTGCTGCCCAACGCGGAGAGGGCGGGCGCTTCGTAGGCGAGCACAGGCGAGGCGTATGAAGAATTGATCGCGAAGTAGCCTTTGCGCGATTGCACGTCGAGCCCCGAGCGCTTCAACTTGAGTGAGATTTGACGAAAGCGCCCGTCG
>JBBJMB010000230.1:0-6182 GCA_037719755.1 Pyrinomonadaceae bacterium | reverse complement strand
GCGCCCCCGCGCCTGTGGGACGAGCATTAAGAGAGGTGACGCAGCCTGCGCCGAGCAGGCGACAGATGCGGTTTGCCTTGATGCGAGACGGCGCGGGTGTGGCAGGCGACTGCCTTCGGCCGCCCGCCCAGCGCGGGCTACCGGTTTATGGGCGGTGTGTCCCACAGGCGCGGGGGCGCCTGTGGCTACCACTCTGCCGCCTGCTCCGCGCAGGCTGGTTGATGAGTTGTCTTTGACATTGACATTACAACGACCTACGCCGCCGCCTGCTCGGAGCAGGCTGGTTGATGAGTTTCGTTAAAGTTGTGTTTGCGTCACATCAGTTATTAAATTCTTTCTTCCGGTCGTTCATCGTTCATCGTTCCGCGTTCATCCTTCCAAATCTCCTTCCGTAGCGTCTTCTATTGTGCGAACGAATGGTGCATTTAACACCCGACTTGATGTAATCTTAATCGCCGACGGGCCGCCCCGGTATGCGCCTCGGATTGGATAAAAGCGACGTTTCGCCGTATCTTCACACCGTCAAGGCTTTACACAAACTGGCATAACCTTTGCAAATGTCGCCTTTGCTGACATTCACATTTGTTCGCCGCACAATGAAAATCACCTCAAGCACTGTCTTTTTGGCGCTGCTCGTTTGCGCCGAGTTTGGTTCGGCGGCGCTCGCTCAGTCGCAAGCCTCGGGCGTGGCGAGCGCGCAGGCGGCGAACGCGCCGCAGGGCTCCGCTTTGCGTCTCCAATTCGAGGCAATCGCGGTTGTTTCCTCTGAGCTTAATCAGTATTTCAACACTTCTGCCGTGGCGCAGGCGTCCAGTTTGATTCCCTTCACGTTTGTCCTGAATAACGGCGACGTCGCAGCGATGCGGCGCCTGCGGACGCGCGACGCTTTGCGAACCGTCTGGCAGCAGGACATCGCGACGGTCACGGATGACCTCACGGAATTGCTTCTCGGCGGAGAATTTCCGGTGCCGGTGATGACCTCCAACCACATCGCGCGCAAATCTGCGGCGACCGTTCAGTTTAAGGAATACGGCGTCAGTTTAAAACTTCGCGTCGTCGCGGCCGGCGACGGTAAACTGGCCATCGAAGTCACGCCGGAAGTGTCCACCGTCAATCTCGCGCGACAAATCCGCTTTGCCGATTACGTTATTCCCGCTCTCGACTCACGCCGCACAACTAAAAGGATGGTGATTGCGCCCGGCAAAACAATCGCCATTGTTAACCTCTTAAGCCAGCATGAACTCGCTGCGCTCGCCCGCGTCGGCTTTCAAGCGGACCGCCGCACAGTGTTCGCAGAACTCAATAAATTTTCACGCGACGCCAATCAACAAGTCGAATTAATGCTTTTGGTCACGTTGCTTTCGCCAGTTCCCCAGCAAAACGCCACTAATCCAGACGCCCTCACGCGCCCCCAATCCGGCGATCTTCCAACCGGCATCATTGGCGAAAGCGGTTTTGCCACCTCGACTGAGCATTCAAAACTCCCCTAAAGCGCATCATGAAAATAATCTCTCGCCTGCCCATTCCGTTGCTTTTCTCACTGGTGATCGCGTGCGCCTCGTTCAGTTGGTCGCAGCAGTCGACCGCGCAAGATGGCGCTCAATCTTTTGCGGCGCAGACAAGTGAAGCCAAAAAAAGTTCGGGAGCGGCCAAGTTCTTTACGGCTCCGTTTCGCTTGCTCGGCCGCCTTTTCGGCTCGCACCGAAAAACGTCGCCGGAGCAGCAGCAGCAGCAACAACCACGATTGGCGAAGGATGAGTCGGGGCAAAAACCTGCGAAGAGTTGGCTTTTGAAAGCGCCGCGATCGCCCGCGTCTCGTCGGGCGTCGCGCAAGCCTCAAGCGAAAAATCAATCGCTGAGACGCTGCAAAAATCCGCGCGCGAGCAGTTTGAGCGCGGGCGCGAATTGATGTCGAGGCGCCATCGCGAAGCGGCGACGCTGCTCGCCCACGCCGTTTCGCTAGATTCTTCACTGACAGAGGCCCGCGTGCTGCTCGCCACCGCTTTCGATCTGCAAGGCATGCGCGAGCGCGCCGCTTATCACTACCGTGATGTGATCGACCGCCGGCAACAGGCGAATGACCAAGAGACCGCGCTGGCGCTTAACAACCGCGGCTACTCGCTACACTTGGCGGGCGAGCATAAAGCGGCTCAGAAATTAATCGCGCGCGCGGTGGAGCTGGACTCCTCCAACTCTCGTTTCTTAAACAACCTCGGCATCGTCAACTTCCGGCTCAATAAACACAAGGAAGCCGTCAAAGCGTTCGCCAAAGCCGGCGGAGAAGCGCAGGCTTACGTCAACCTGGCGATTCTTTTGGAGCAAGATGGACGGCGTCAAGACGCGCTCAAATACTACGCGCGTGCGCGCCAACTCGATCCCTCGTCGGAGATGGTGCGCCGCCGGATGCATGATCTTGATGAACGTGCCAACCGCGATCACGCTCAATTGGCGGTGGCCACCAGACCCCGGACAGTCCAACCAACAACTGAGACGGTGAAGCAGTAGCGCTCGCAGGAGACTCCGGTTAAAGAGAAACTGCATCAGCGAGCTGACCAGCGCCCTCTCCAATTTTACATCCAGCGAGCGGGCTTTGTGCCGCGGCAAAAGTAACGCGCAGATGGCTCCCGCGTTACTTGATTAAAAGCTCATCTTCACGTTAGAGTGCTGCCACAAACGCCACCTTAAAACCGTCTGCGGCAGATCGCATGTCGCCGCGAAATTTTCTCTCGGGAGTAAAATGATGATCTCGCAACTGTTAATCAAGGCTCTGACGATCTCACCGCACGCAGGCCGCTCCGGTATGCTGAGCGTCTTGTTCATGCTGGCTGCTTTTGCGGCCAACGCACACGCGCAATCAGAAGCAAAGCAGGTGAACGCCTTATCTACAACCGTACAAGCCGACGGCGGGGAAATCACCATCACGCCGATTATGCATGCGAGCACGCAGCTCGAATTCGGCGGCCGCGTGATTCACGTAGATCCTTGGAGTCAAGGCGACTACTCGCAGGCGAAGCAGGCTGATCTGATCTTGGTGACGGACATCCACCCGGATCATCTGGACCCGGCGGCGATTGCGAAGATTCGCAAATCAGGCGCCCCAATCGTAGCCCCGGCGGCGGCGGCAGCAAAAATTGAGCAGGCGATGGTGATCGCTAACGGTGAGACGAAAACAGTGGCGGGCATCTCCGTTGAAGCCGTTCCGATGTACAACCTTCAGCGAGGCCCATCGGCCGGTCAACTTTTCCACACCAAGGGCCGCGGCAACGGTTACATCATCACGCTCGGCGGCAAAAGGATTTACTTCGCAGGCGACACGGAGTGCACGCCCGAGATGCGCAGTCTGAAGAATATAGACGTGGCCTTTGTGCCGATGAACCTACCTTACACGATGACGCCCGCCGAAGCCGCCGAATGCGTCAAGGCCTTTAAACCGAAGATCGTTTACCCCTACCACTACCGCGATTCCAATTTGGATGAATTCGCACAGGCGCTCAAGGGCGCCGGCGTGGAAGTACGCAGAGTTAACTGGTATCCGTCGCAGAAAAGCGCCAAACAGTAAGAGCCTCTTTGAAGGATGAAGGCGGCTTTGGAAGGATGAAGGCGGAAGGCGGAAGGATGAAAGCTGAGGATGTAAGAATTTATCAAAAGTTCTTCCATCCTTAATTTTCATCCTTCCGCCTTCCAAAGCCGCCTTCATCCTTCCCTAGGGTCCTTGCTTGTCGAGCGCGCGCAGGGCTCCTTCGAGCATGGCGCGGTGCGCGGGATTAGTGGCCCTACTTAATTGATCCATTGTGCGTGCGCGCGACATGCGGAGGGATTCCTCTTGCGCCTCGCGCCCGAGGGTTGTTGAAGAAATCACTCTGCGGCGTTCGCGCTCGTCTACTGCGGCCTGCCTTCGCTCGGCCGCTTCTTCGGTGCGACCTGCTAGGTCGTCACCGTCCCATGGTGGTGCCATTCTCTACTGCTCCTTGCTGTTGCTTCGCGTAATAAGCTTCGACGGCGGCGACCGCACCCTCGTGCATCTTCTCGGGCCGCATATACCGCCAGTGTCGTTCAAACTCCTCAGCCTTCGCTTGAGGGTTCGCCACAAAAACCTCTCGCTCCCGCTCCTTGAGCCATTCTTCGGCCCAAGCCCTAATTTCCGGGTCGCGGTTGAGGGCTGTGCGTGCGGCGTGCACGCTTAATGATGCCCCTTCGGCGCTCATCTCTTCCGAACCTCCCCGATGCTCATGTTTGTCAATAACTACTTTACGCCGAGATGGGCGCTTCATGCCAGCCCGCGACGCGAATACAGGCGACCGTGTGACCCGGCGTGACCTCACGCAGCGACGGATCAATTTGTGCGCAATCAGGAATGGCGTCAGGGCAACGTGTCCGAAAGCGACAGCCGGAGGGAGGATTAATCGGAGTCGGCACGTCGCCGTGCAAAATGATGCGCTCTCGCTTGCGCGTCGGATCCGGAACGGGAATCGCCGAAAGCAGAGCGCGCGTGTAAGGGTGAAGCGGTCGGGCGTAAAGCTCATCGGCGGCGGCAACCTCAACGATTCTTCCCAAGTACATCACCGCCACGCGCGTCGAAATGTGCTCGACGATGGCCAAGCCGTGTGAGATGAAAAGGTAAGTGAGACCCAGTTCCGCTTGAAGCTCTGCGAGCAAATTGACGACCTGCGCTTGCACCGACACATCGAGCGCCGAGACCGGCTCGTCCGCAATGATTAATTTGGGATTAAGCGCCAGCGCGCGGGCGATACCTATGCGCTGGCGCTGCCCGCCGGAGAACTCGTGCGGATAGCGAGTCATAAAGTCCGGATCAAGTCCGACGCGGCGCAGCAGTTCGGCGACGCGCTCCGCGCGCTCGGGTTTGCTGCCGACGCCGTTAATCACGAGCGGCTCGCCGACGATCTCGCCTACGCGCATGCGCGGATTAAGCGACGCGTAAGGATCTTGGAAAATGACCTGCATCTGGCGGCGCACCGCGCGCACCGCCGGCCGCCCAGCGCCAGGTCGCGGCCTTCACGAGCATTTCGCCGCTCGTCGGTTGAGTCAAGCGCAGCACGCAACGGCCCACAGCCGATTTGCCGCAGCCCGACTCACCCACCAGACCCAGCGTTTCGCCCCCGAGATCTCAACGTGCCGCCAACGGCGCGCACCATCATCACCTCAATTGAGAAGTGCTTGACGAGGCGGCGCACCTGCACCAGCGCACGTTTTCGCCGCCGCCGCTGCTCCGCGCCCCGGAACGCCGCCCGGCGTCTCAACCGATGTTTTCACGACGACGGCTGCACCCGTTTGTTTGTCGATGGTCACCGCCGCGGCCAGATCAAAGAGCACGCAGCGCACGCTGACGTTTTGCTCCAGGGCGTACAAAGGGATGCGCCCTTCAGCGCAGCGCGGCATGCGGTGCGGGCAGCGGCGCGAAGTGGCAGCCGGGCGGAAGATTGCGGGGCTCGGCACTGTTCCGGCGATGGTCGCGAGTTTTCGGCTTTGCGAGCGTCGGCCATCGTGAGCTTCGGCACGGAGTTGAGCAATCCTTCCGTGTAAGGGTGTTTCGGGCGCGCGAACAATTCCCCGACCGGCGATTCCTCCACAATTCTTCCGGTGTACATCACGGCGACGCGGTCGGCCACGCGGCCACGACGCCCAAGTCATGTGATCAAAGGACGGCGAGTTGGCGCGTTCGTCTGAGATCGGCGAGCAGCTCTAGAATCTGTGCCTGAATGGTCACGTCAAGGGCCGGTCGGCTCGTCTGCGATCAACAGCTTGGGGTCGCAGGCCAGAGCCATCGCAATCATCAGCGCCGCCGCACGCCGCCGGAGAGCTGATGTGGGTAACACCGGCGCGTCGCGCCGTCCGGGATGGAGACTGCGTATCGCCAACGGCCGCCTCGCGCGCCGCGCGGCGGGAAAGATTGCGGTGCAAACGCAGGGCTTCGGCGATCTGCTCGCCGACCGTATAAACCGGATTAAGCGAGGTCATCGGATCTTGAAAAATCATCGCGATGTCGTCGCCGCGAATCGCCCGCATCTCGTCTTCTTTGAGCTTCAGCAGATCACGGTTGTCGAAAATAATCTCGCCGCCGACGATGCGGCCGGGCGCGGCGACGAGCCGCATGATTGAGAGCGAGGTCACGGACTTGCCGCACCCTGATTCACCGACCACGCCCAACAGCTCGCCCTGATCCA
>JBBJMB010000024.1:0-20152 GCA_037719755.1 Pyrinomonadaceae bacterium | reverse complement strand
TCAATCTCTATTCGTGTTGACCTGAAGCGGAAAAAAGATTATTGAACTTTGGCACTTCCTCGCAGTAATTGATTTTAGGTCCCGTTCGTGCGTCAAGTCAAAAACAAAGTTGACTTTTTCGCGTCCTTTCAAACTTTTGAACTGAAAGCTTTGAAACTGTCGCGTACGGGAGCGTGCGCCCGGGGCACCGCTCCGGCGCTTCAAGCGTACGTTGCCGTCCGATTCAAATTGCAGTGGCCGTAGGAGTCTTCATGAGATCTGAAAGCGCTTCGCTAAGTGCGCTCGATGCAGCGGGGCGGATCAACTACCCGCCGCCAAGCGCTGAGCTCTCCGGCGGTTGGCTCAAACTGCTGCGTATTTTCGGACCGGGCGCGATCATCGCTTCGGTCACGGTCGGCACCGGCGAGACGATCTTTGCGCCGCGCGCCGGAGCAATTTTTGGCTACACGTTGCTCTGGGTGGTGACCGCCGCGGCAGTCTTTAAGGGCGTGCAAGTTTACGCGGGCGCGCGCCACCTGGTGCTCACCGGCGAGCACCCGATGCAGGCGTGGACGCGCTTTCCGGGGCCGCGCGCTTGGGTTCCCGTGATCATCGGCTTGATCGCCGTCTTCTCGTTTCCGCTTTGGATCGCCGCACTGGCCGACGCAATCAGCAGCCTCTGCGTGTGGATCACGGGCCGCGGCGGCGACACCACGTGGGGCCGCCCGCTGTGGGGCACAGTGATTATCCTCGCCGCGATGGGCCTCAGTTTAGTGCAAACCTACAACGTTATTGAGCGCGTTTCCACACTGATCCTCGTCTTCAAGGTGGTTTTAATTTTCGCCGCCGTGATGGTGATTAAGCCTGATTGGGCTCTCGGCCTGTGGCACATGGTTGTCCCCCAGGTTCCGTCGTACCCGCCGTGGGTCAGCGCCAGCTACCCCGAAATCGCGAGCCGGGCGATCTGGTTGGAGATTGCGGTTTTGATGGGAGCCATCGGCGGAGGCGTGCAAGACTACGTGGGATACGTCGGATTCTTGCGCGAAAAGAAATGGGGTGTGGCGAATGCGGATCTCGACGGCGGCCCGCGCCTGTTGAAGCTTGACGCCGCATCAATTGCGCGCGGCCGCGCGTGGCTGCGCGCGCCGCTCTTCGATGTGATCGTTTCTTTCGGCAGCGTACTGTTAATCAGCGCGTGCTTTATGATGCTCGGCGCCGCCGTCCTCAACCCGGCCCGTTTGGTGCCCACTGATCGCGACCTCTACAGCCAACAATCGCAGTTTCTCGGGCTCATCCATCCGTATCTGGTGTTGGTCTATAAGGCCGGCATTTTCTTCGCCATTTTCGGCGTCATCTACGCCGCTTTTGAGCTGTACACGCGCACGGCCTACGAACCGCTGCGCGCCATCTGGCCGCGCCGCGAGTGGGATCTCAAGCGCCTGCGTTTGTGGGTGGTGCTTTATGCGGGCATAGGCGGCTTGGTGCTGCTGTGGAGCGGACGCCAGACCGTTACGCTGGCCAGCGTCATCTCGCCTTTGAGCGGCGTGCTCGGCTGCGGACTGTGGTGTCTGGCGATGATCTGGGTTGAGCGCCGCGAGATGCCCAAAGCTTACCGCATGGGCACGCCTCTTTTCATCTTGACGATTACCGCCGGAATCGTGATGACCGCCATCGGCGGGTACGTCTCGATCTCAACTTGGTTCAAGTAAATCTAAGTAAACTTGAGTTGACTTGAAAATAAGATTCCTCTTTGCGTCTTCACTTTGCGAATCTCCAGCGTTTCAGTCAGTCTCACTTAAATGCAAAGAACCACAAAGTGAAGACGCAAAGGGAATAAAGCCAAGTCATTAACCCGAGATTGGAGTTAAGCGATGATTTATCAGGATCGCAAATAAGTTTCGCCTATCACGGCCTCTTTCCTTTCTGGCACCTCTTTTGCAAAACGCGGTCGGCTAGTTTCAAATGAGAGGTTCCAATTGATGAAGAAACAAATGGCGGCTCACCTTTCGTTGCTCGCGCTGATGCTTGCGCTTTCGCGCGCAGAGGAAGCGCAGGCGCAGGAAATTAAAAAGCGCCTGGAGAAAAAGACAGCGGCAGCAAATAGCCGCAAAGAGACGGCGCAAACGAAGTTTGTGCGCGGTGTGGGGCGGCCACACCCCCGCCGGATGCGTAAATGGGCGCGCGCCTTTGAGCGGCTGAGGGCGGCCGCGGCCGCGCGACATCAAGTTGATCCGCGCGCGCTCTGGACAATCGCTTACCTGGAAACACGCTTCCGCTCCGAAGTTGTTTCGCCTCACGGCGCGCGCGGCCCGATGCAGCTGATGCCGGCCACGGCCCGCGCTTACGGATTGCGGAACCCTCACCATCCGGCCGCCGCCATAGACGCCGCCGCGCGCCACGTCAAGATGCTGGCGGCGCGCTACGACAATCGTTTGGATCTGGTGCTGGCCTCTTACCACGCCGGCGAAACAAGTGTTGATGCCTACCTGAGCGGCACTGCGATCAATCTGCCGAACGGGAAAATAATCAACAGCCGCGCGCTTCGTACCAAAGGCGTTCCGCCATATGGCGGAACGCAAAAGTATGTAGCGCGGGGATTCTCCGTGTATTCACGCGTGGTCAACTCACAAATTTTTGACGCCCGCCTGATGGCCACAATCACTCCGCTCGCGCTGCCTCCGGAGCATACGGCCCAGCGTCATTCGCCGTTTGCTGCGCCGCACGAACGTTTACGACGCGCAAATTTAGTGCGGCCATCAACCGCCCCCATGGTGGCGCATGCGGAGGCACCACCGACACGGCGCGACGCCGCGCTTCGACCGCGCATCGTTTTCTCCGGCGCACCGCAAGCTCAGTCGCACACACAAGACTCGCTCGCTCTCGCACCGCACAACATGCTTCAGCTTGATACGGTTATCACCGCCGCCGCCACAAGAACTCGCCGCAGCAGCAGCACCGTCGCCGCGCAAGAGAACCTTTTCCCCTCGGACGAAAATCTTTTTTTCGACTTACATTCCGGCGAGCATTTTCTGATCGGCGACCGGCTTGAGGTTTTATCGTCTGAACTCGAATCGCCGCAACAGCGCATCATCCGCGAAAACTCAAATCCGGCCGGGAGCGTGAGGGAGGCGATGACGCGCGCCGCACAACGCCGGCGCAGCGTTTTCGCCGCTTCGCTCAACCACCGGTAACTATTGCGGCTTGCAGGCGCGCGGGCAAGCGCTGCTCGCCGCGCTCAATTCTTATCCGCTGTCGATCCATTCACCGCCGGTCACAAGCCAAACAACCTATTGGTACTCCGGCCGAGGCGGAAAAGGCGCGCGCGGGCGCTTAGCGCCCAGCTGTGTTTTTCATCGCACGCGCGGTGAGAAACACAGCTGGGCGCGGTCAGGAAAACATCTTCGCTTTTTGGCGCGCGGTTGTACTTTCCTTGGCGGCAATGCCTCACTTCGTCCCCGGCGCACAGGTTGCGGCGCGCCTTCCGCGTGTCGTCCGCCTGAGTTCTTCGGCATGCATCGATGAGGTCGCAGAAAACAAACAGGACCTTGGCCGCAGCACAACGGGCGACGGACGACCGGCCCGGAGGCCAACTCTCAGACGCCGATCTTTGCGAGGCGCTGCGGCGCGCCCTGCGCCACGCCGAGGAGGTGCTCTCGGAGAAGCCGGAAGCTTCACACCCGCAACAGTCGATTGGCTTTGACGCCAACGCTTTCGCTTTTTTTGTTGATTGGCGGATGTCCGTCGCCAACCGATCACATTAAAGAGTCGAGACCGGCCGTCACCGAACCCGCAAAGGCTTGTAGGAGGAAGCGCGTTGTGACAGCGGCGACGGCAATTAAAAAGAGCAATCCCAACACCTCGCACACAGACACCCAGTCGTCTCTCTTTTCTTTAGCGCTGATGCTCATGGTGCGCTCCTGACGCTCTCGCGATTTCTTTATGCCGGCTATCTTAGCCGCAAGGCGCGAGGCGCGGCCTCACCATCTGTGTCACTTCCTCGACTGACCTATGGGCGCGATGATTTTGCGGGCGAGTATCGGGAATTTCCGAAAACATATGAGGTAGAGTTTGAAGAAAGATACGCGTGGGACTAAGCATTGACGCGAACACCGCGCGTCGCTATGCTCGGCATTCCGGCGTTCTCGCGGCAATTTATCGAAGCCTTGCAAAGTGACTCAACCGTCCTTTGATCAAAATGTTGCGCAAACAAATTCTGGTCGCTTTCATCTGTTTGGCGGCATTGTCAATGGCGCGCGCCAACGCGGACGCGCGCCCGTTGGCGCGCGTGCTTTTGATAACGCTTGACGACCGGCCCCCGTGCCTCCAGGTTACGCAGATGATCGGCGACATCGGCGACGCGGAAGTGGTGGCGCCGCCGCGCGCTCTGCTCGGTCGCTTCACGGAGGCGGGCCAGCCTGACGAGATCGCGCGCTGGGTGAACGGGCAAAAGCTGCACGAGTTTGACGCCGTGGTGGTTTCACTGGACATGCTGGCTTACGGCGGCTTGGTGAATTCGCGCGTCAATAGCACTCCGCTCGCTGTGGCCCTCGGCGGCTCAAAATGCTCAGCCAGTTAAAGACGCGCGCGCCGCAATTGCCCATCTACGGATTCAATGTGATGATGCGCCTCGCGCCGACGGCCGACGGCCGCAACGAAGCCTACCGCGATCAACTCTCTCGCTGGGCCGAGCTTTCCGTTGTCGCCGAGATGAGCAAAGAAGTCGCCGCGCTTGAGCGCGAGATTCCCGCGAGCGCGCTGGCTGATTATAAGAGCGCGCGGTCGCGCAACTTCGCGGTGAACTTGGAGAACGTGCGGATGGTCGGGCGCGGCGTGTTGGATTATTTGATCCTTTCGCAAGATGACGCCCGACCGCGGAGCGTCCATGTGGCGGAGCGCGAGCGTCTGAGAGGCGAAGCGCAAAAGACGAGCCTCACCCAAAAAATCGCCGTGCAGCCCGGCGCGGACGAAGTCTCGATGCTGCTCGTCGCGCGCGCTCTAAACATGAAATTTGGTCGCACGCCGCGCGTCGCCGTCCTGTACTCCTCGGAGACGATCCGCACAAGCGTCGCGCCCTACGAAGACCGCCCGCTGCACCGCACGATCAGCTTCCACATTGCGGCGGCGGGCGCTCGCGAAGTTGCTGCGCCCGCGGAAAGCGACATCGCTTTCTTCGTTTACGGCTCGCGCGCGGAAGCGGGCGCGGCCGACAAATTTGTGGAAGCTGTCGGCCGCGCCGTCGACGGTGGGCGGCGCGTGATTGTCGCCGACATAGATTTCAAAGGCGATGTGCAGGGCGGCGACCCGCAGTTCACCGAGAACCTGAGACGTCGTCAAGTGTTTCCGCGCCTCGCCGGCTACGCCGCATGGAATACTGCGGGAAATACGATTGGCACCGCTCTTCCGCACGGGATAGTATTTGTCGGCGCAACCGCGCGGCCGGAGATGACGGAAGACAAATCGCGCGCGCGTCGCATCGCACAAGCGCAAGCGAAATTCATGCTTCATCGCTTGATCGACGATTACGCTTATCACTCGCTCGTCCGCCCCGCGGCTAACAACTTCGCGCGCAGCAAATTCCTCAACCACCACGGATCGGAGGCAAACGGCCAAGCAGCCATCGAGACATTTATCCGCGAACGTCTGCGCCCGCATGTGGACGACTTATGGAAAGATTTCTCTGCCTCCGGCGCACCTCAGCGTCTCGGGGAATGGTCTCCTTTCGCCGTCACGGAATTGACTGACTTCCGCCTGCATCTGCCGTGGGGGCGCACGTTCGAAGCTGAAATCGACTTCACGCTCAGATGAAGACGGCGGAGTGAAGTCAGTGGAGAGAAGTCAGTAGAAACCTGCTTCTCTTTGCTCACCTCTACCCTATGATTCCCGAGTCTTCGGGTTGACCGCGAGAGGGGCGACAAGCTCCTCACTCTGTGTCTCTCTCTTGTCTTCACTGCGGTGTTTCTCTCTCGTTTAAGAAAGTGATGCTTAAACGAGAGAGAATCCGGATTCGGGAAGTACGAAAAACTTTGGCGGGTGTAACATCAATGGAACAACTTTACCTCGGCATTGACGGCGGCCAAAGCCATACCGCGGCCGTGGTGGCCGACGACGACGGCCGCGTTCTCGGGCGCGGCCGCGGCGGGCCCTCAAATCACGCGGATCAGCCGGGCGGGCGCGAGCGTTTGCGCCGCGCCATCAGGGAGAGCGTCGCGGGCGCACTCGCGGCGAGCGGTCATCACGGCGTCGAAAGCACAGAGTTTGCGGCGGCGCATTGTGCGATGACGGGAGCGGGAGACTACAAACATGAAATCATCAGCCAGATGATCAAAGCGCGCCGTCTCAAAGTTGGACACGATGCGCCCGCCGCGCTCGCCGGCGCGACGGGCGGACAACCCGGCGTGGTGGTTATTGCGGGAACGGGCTCGGTAGCGTACGGCGAAGATGCTGCCGGAAGAAGCGTACGCACCGGCGGCTGGGGGTTTCTGTTCGGCGATGAGGGAGGCGGCTTCTGGACGGCCGCCGAGGGAGTGCGGCGCGCGATGAAGGCCCAAGACGAAACGGCCCGAGCGACTGCGCTTGGCGATCTGGCCCGTGAGTATTTCAGCATGAGCGATCTGGACGCGCTCGCCGCCGCTTTCTATTACGAGAAAATCTCGCGCGACGGATTGGCGAGCTTCGCGCGCATCGTGCACCAATCGGCGGAGGATGGCGACGAGGTGGCCCGCGCCATCATCAGCGAAGGCAGCGCACATCTCGCGCGGCTCGGCGCAACGGTCGCGCGCCGTTTGGGCGTTGCCGCGCGCGTGGCCAGTCGGCGGCATGTTTCGCAACGCGCTCGTACGCGGGCCTTTGCGGCCGCGCTCGATGCGCAAGCGCCGGCGCCGTCGCCCTCCGCCGCGCTTTGATCCGGCCGTCGGAGCGCTACTGTTGGCTTACCGCGAAGCGGGCGGGAGTTATCAAGCTCGCTTTTCTCACACTTGGAGAAGCAGGTTGGTTGAGAGGAGCGCGACATGGAACTGTTGCAGTTGCTCGCAACTTGGCGCGCCGGAGACAGCTGAGCTTGCTACTGCCGGGCCGGACTTTTGTTAATCGAGCGCTTGGCGCGGCGTGTCGGCGCACCCATCTTCTGCGAAGGGCGTGTGCGCACTGCGGAAGACGTCAGGCGCGCTTTCGCGAGCGGCGCCTTCGCGGTCGTCGTCGGCACCGCCATTACTGGCGTTGACTGGTTGGTCAGGAATTTCGTCGAAGCTACACCGGCGGCAGCAATGAAGAGCCGCAAAGATTAAAACCAGAGTGCGAGGCTAACGACAAATCGGAAATCTAGCAGGTGATCAAGCAACTGTTACTCGGATGTCTCAGCTACATCGGTTTGAACTCAAGCTTATCCAGCCGATTCCCGGCATGAAGCTGATCTGCCCTTAATTGCACGATGTCATCAAAAATAATAACAAGCTTACGGGAAATATTACGGAAACCCTCTTTCGTTTCGGAGCGCAACTCAGTCACTTCGGAACGCAACTCAACCACTTCGGAACGCAACTCAACCACTTCGGAACGCAATTCCTTTACCTCGGAGCGCAATTCAGTTACCTGGGAACTTAGCTCAGTTACCTCAGTGCGCAAGATGCCTACGTCTTGACGTGTTTCCAGGATTTCGGCGAGAGCGCGCTCCCAAATTGGTTTGGTATCGAACGCCTTTTGCTCCGCACCGGCTTCCAACTTCTGGAGGCGTGCGTCAATTGAGTCGAATCTCTTGTTCATCGCGTCGAACTGAATAAAAACGCGCTCTTCAAAAGATCTCTCACGCGGCAGGGCTTGATTCGGCTCTTCACTCATAATGGCGCATTATGAATCTTTTAGATTATTAATTCAAGCGTGATTCCAAGCGACGCCTTTGTCGCTCATGTTTTAGCGGTCGGGCACGTTGCGGCGCAGTTCGTTTAACCACACCACGGCTTCGGAATCGCTTGGCGCGCGCCAATCGCCGCGCGGCGAAAGCGAGCCGCCGGAGCCGACCTTCGGGCCGTTCGGTAAACACGAGCGCTTAAATTGGCTGGTCTTAAAGAAGCGGAAAAGAAAAACTTCGAGCCACTTCTTAATCATCGCCAAGTCATACTCGCGGCGTTTGGCTGCGGGCAATCCTTCCGGCCAAGCGCCGCGCGCGGTCGCGCCACGCGCTGTGGCTGAGGAAGGCCACTTTGCTCAGGCGAAAGCCGAAGCGCGAGATGTCGTAGAGATTAAAATCCTGCAATTCGTAGGGCCGATCTTTTCTTCGGTGCTCTGCGTCGGACGCTCTTGCTTGTCTGTGCCGGCGGTGGGCACAGCTCGGGCGAGATTTCCGTGTCGACGATTGACTGAAGCGTCGCGTTCGTTTCGGCGTCAAACTGCGCGGAGCCGATCACCCAGCGGATGAGATGTTGAATCAGGGTTTTGGGCACCGAGGCGTTCACGTTGTAGTGCGACATGTGATCGCCCACGCCGTAGGTCGCCCACCCGAGCGCAAGCTCGCTTAAATCGCCGGTGCCGAGCACCAATCCGTTGTGGTAATTGGCGAGGCGAAAAAGGTGAGACGTGCGCTCGCCGGCCTGCACGTTCTCAAACGTGATGTCGTACAGGGGCTCGCCTTTGCTGAAAGGATGATTGATGTCGCGCAGCATCTGCTGGCACGATGGGCGAATGTCCAATTCCGTGCCCGTGATGCCGAGCGCGCGCATCAGACTGTGGGCGTTCTTGAGCGTGGCGTCGCTCGTGGCGAAGCCGGGCATCGTGTAGCCGAGAATGTTTTCGCGCGGCAAATTCAAACGATCCATCGTCTTCGCCGCGACGATCAGCGCGTGCGTCGAGTCCAAGCCTCCCGAAACGCCGATCACGATGCGCTCGATCGCGGTGCTCACGAGTCGCTTCATCAAACCATGCACCTGAATGTTGTATGCCTCGAAGCAACGCTCGTCGCGCAACAGCGGATCATCAGGCACGTAGGGGTAGCGCTCGACGCGGCGCATCAGTTCGATCTCACCCGTCGGCACCTGAAAATCAAATTCCACGCGGCGGATGGCGCGCACGCGCTCGCGATGATCGCCGACCGCGTCGTTAAAGCTGGTTAAGCGCATGCGGTCTTGCGCCAGCCGCTCCAAATCTATGTCGGCGGCGATCACCTGCTCTGCGGACGGAAAGCGCTCGGCCTCGGCGAGCAGCTCATTGTTTTCATAAATCAGGGCGTGGCCGTCCCACGCGAGGTCTGTGGTCGACTCGCCGGGGCCGGCGGCCGAGTAAAGGTAAGCGGCGACGCACTTACCGGACTGCGCGGCGCACAGATCGCGGCGATACTCGGCTTTGCCGACCGTGATGTTGCTCGCCGACAAATTCGTGAGCACGGTCGCGCCGGCGAGAGCGGCATACGTGCTCGGCGGGATCGGCGTCCACACGTCCTCGCAAATTTCCACGTGCAGCGAGAAGTCTTCAACGTTCACAGCGGAAAAAATCAGATCGTTGCCGAAGGGCACGCGCGCTCCGAGGAACTGCACCTCGGTGGACACCGCGTTGCGGCCTGAAGTGAACTGGCGCTTTTCGTAAAACTCGCGGTAATTCGGCAAGTAAGTCTTCGGCGTAATGCCGAGCACGCGGCCGCGGTAAATAACAATCGCGCAGTTAAAAAGCTTGCCCTCAAAGCGCAGCGGCGCGCCGACCAGGATGACGGGCGAAAGCTGCCGGCTCTCGTCAATCAATCGCGCGAGCGCATCCTGGGTGGCGTCAAGCAACACGTCTTGATGAAAAAGGTCTTCATTTGAATACGCCGAAATGCCAAGCTCCGGAAACAGCGTGACGGCCGCCTTCATCTCGGACGCCCGGCGCGCGAGGCCCAACGTCTGCTGAACGTTATAATCAGGATCGGCGACGCGCACAAAAGGAACGCAGACGGCAGCGCGAACAAATCCGTGAGTGTAGATGGAGTGGAAGGTGGGAGTCATAGCTAAAATATAATGCAGAGAAGACGGCAAATGGAAGGAGATCTGGAAGGATGAGGGATGAAGGATGAACATCAGGCCAAAGAACTTTTATTAGTCTTTCATCTTAAGCTTTCATCCTTCCGCCTTCATCCTTCCGAAGCGCGTTCTGTTTTTGCGCTGCCATTGCAAAGTGTGCTATTTGCTGTGTGACTACAGCGGTCACCCGGGTGAGAGCGTATGAGACTGATTATCACGGAAAAGCCTTCGATGGGGCGCGATGTGGCGGCCGCTTTGGGCGTCGCGCGGCGGCGCGACGGCTACATAGAGGGCGCGTCCGAGCTGGTTACGTGGTGCATCGGGCACTTGGTTGAGTTAGAAGAGCCCGACGCGTACGACCCAAAGTTTAAACACTGGAGGCTGGAGAATCTGCCGATTGTGCCCGAGCGGTTTAAGTACCGCCCGCAGGAAAAGACCGTCGATCAGTTTAAAGTCATTAAGGAATTATTGAAGCGCGAGGATGTGACGAGCGTCGTCAACGCCGCCGACGCCGGGCGCGAGGGCGAGCTGATCTTCGATCTCGTTTACACGCTTTCCAATTGCCGCAAACCAGGTGAGCGTTTGTGGATTTCGTCGCTCACCAGAGAAGCGATCCTTGAAGGCTTTAGAAACTTAAAACCGGCCGCCGAGTACCGGGGCTTGCGCGACTCGGCGCGCAGCCGCCAGCAGGCCGACTGGCTCGTCGGCTTAAACGCCACGCGCGCGCAAACTCTTCGCGCGCGTCAGGCCGGCCACGACGGCGTGTATTCGCTCGGCCGCGTGCAGACGCCGACGCTCGCGCTGATCGTCGAGCGCGACCGCGAGATCACCAAATTTGTGCCAACGGATTACTACGAAGTGATCGCTGATTTTCAAGCGTCCGCCGGTTCTTACCGCGGCCTTTGGTTTAATGAACGAGGCACGCGCTTCGATAAAAAAGCGGAGGCGGAAGCCGTCGCCCTTAAGGTGCAGGGCAAGCGCGGCTCAATTGAGCGGGCGGAGAAAAAGGCGAGTAAAGAGCGAGCGCCGCTGCTCTACGATCTTACCGCGTTGCAGCGCGCGGCCAATGCGCGCTATGCGTTCTCGGCCGCCCGCACGCTGGAGCTCGCGCAAACGCTTTACGAAAAAAGTTTCTCACTTACCCGCGCACCTCATCGCGCCACCTCTCGTCGGACGTCAATCGCGAATTGAAAGGACACGTGGAGGCGACAAGCGTCGGCCCTTATGTGCCCTTCATCGCCGAGATCACCAAAGCGGGCAAGCTGTCGCTCACGAGCCGCCACGTTGACGACAAAAAAGTGACGGACCACCATGCGGTAATTCCGGCGAAGCAGCGCGTCGATCCGGCCGCGCTTTCGCCCGACGAAAAGCGCATCTACGACCTGGTCGCCCGGCGCTTCCTCGCCGCTTTTTACCCCGACGCCGAGATCGAGCGCACCACGCTCACCACCCTGGTCGCCGGCGAGCGCTTCATCACGCGCGGAACGGTGGTGAAAAAGGCCGGGTGGCGCGAAGTGGATCCGCCGGGCCGTGAAGAGAAAAAAAGCGACGAACAAGATGACGGCGAGTTGCCGGCGGTGCAGGCGAAAGACCCGGTCGACACTTTAAAAGCCGAAGCGCTCGCCAAGCAGACCAAAGCGCCGCCGCGCTACTCCGAGTCGAGCTTGCTCGGCGCGATGGAGACGGCCGGCAAAAAGGTTGAAGACGAGGAATTGCGGCTCGCTATGAAAGACTCGGGCTCGGCTCGCCGGCCACACGCGCCGCAATTATCGAGACGCTGCTCAAGCGCGAGTACATCACGCGCGACAAAAAGTCTTTGATCGCGACGCCGAAAGGCGCGGCTCTCATCAAGATGCTGCCGTCGCCGCTGCTCAAATCCGCGGAACTCACGGGCATGTGGGAACAAAAGCTGGCGCGCATGGCGCGCGGCGAATACGAGCTCGGGAAATTTATGGCCGAGGTCAAAGAGATGATCACCGGCCTGGTGACGCAAATCGCCGGCAGCGAAGTGGAACGGCACAGCGGCGGCGGTGACGGCGCCGCGTCGTCCAGGCGTGTTGAAACCGCCCGGCCGGAAAAGGCGCTTGATTGTCCGAAGTGCGTTGTTCACGAGCGCGCCGGCTTTCTCATCGAGCGCGAAGGCGCAAACGGCAAGTTTCTGGTCTGCTCGCTTGGCCGGGAGGCGTGCGGCTTTCTGAGCGACGTGCCGAAGAACGCGAAGCAGCGCAAAAGCATGCTGCAAACAAAGTGCGCGGCTTGCGGCGAGGGGATGCGGCTGCGCCTTCCTCGCGAGAAAACAAGAAAGGTATCGCTTTCGTGCAGCGATTACCCGAAGTGCCAGGGCGTGCGGTGGTTCGATGCCGAGGGCGCGCTCGAAGAGGCGCAGGCCGCGCCCACAACGGGGCCGCCTTGTCCGCAGTGCAACACGCCGACGGTCAAGCGCGGGCCCGCCAGCTCGGGCAATTACTTCTGGTCGTGCCCGCGCTGGCGCAGCGACGGAACAGGATGCAACTCAAAACCGATCTGGATTAATGAGGGGCGGGCGTAGGGCGGAAAGTTAACGCACTCTATGAACGGAACGCTAAAGTTTATGCGACTGCACCCGGCGGCCGTGCTTCCGACGAGGGGCAGCGCGGAGGCCGCGGGACTCGACTTGTACTCAATCGAAGATGTGGAGATCGCGGCGGGAAGAAGGGTGGCCGTTAAGACCGGAATTGCCGTGAGCCTTCCGCTTGGCTATTACGGCCGGGTCGCGCCGCGCTCGGGCCTCGCCGTTAAATTCGGCGTCGATGTTTTAGCCGGCGTGATCGATGCGGATTACCGCGGACAATTGATGTGCGCCTTGATTAATCACGGCGAGCGCAAAGTCGAGATCAAAATTGGTCAGCGGATCGCGCAACTCATCATCGAGGCCATCATCACGCCGCAGCCTGAATGGGCGGAAGAGCTGGACGCGACGACGCGCGGCGCGAGCGGATTCGGCAGCACCGATGTCGCTTAGTTCATCCCTATATTGAGCAAGCGATCGTATTCGTCCTTGACCACCCGGTAACATTCACAGACCTCGCCTTCGAGGCCTCTCCGGTCCAAAATGCGAATGTGCCCCCGGACATAGCTGATGATTCCCTTTTCCTGTAAACGTGAGGCGGCATGAGTGACGCCTTCTCTGCGCACCCCCAACATGTTGGCGATCAACTCCTGGGTCATCACCAGTTCATCCGTGTCGAGCCGGTCGCGGCTTAACAGCACCACCGGCAGAGTTGCTGTTCCACCGAATGCAGACGGTTGCACACGGCGGTCTGCGACATCTGGGTGATCAAGGCCTGTGTAGCGCAGCAGCAGGCGTTGAAACAGGCCCCCACGCTTGAACTCATCCTGCATCACCACGGCATCCATCCTGAGCGCCTCGCCCGCACTCTGCACGACCGCACGGTTCGGCATCGTATCGCCTCCCATAAAGAGCGCGATGCCGACGAGACCCTCGTTACCGGCGACTCCCATTTCGGCCGACGAGCCGTTGTCCATCAGGTAGAGAAGCGAAATGATCGCCGTCGTGGGGAAATAGATGGAAGCCATCTTGGCCCCGGATTCGTAAACCACCTCGCCGAGAGCAAAGGAGATCGGTTCCAGGTGAGGAAGCAGTCGTTCGTATTCATCTGGGGAGATTCTGGCGAGCAGTTGGTTGCGCGCCAGTTCAAACGGTTTTTGGTTCATTGGGGGCCTCCCATGCTGTCTGTGGCCATGACCTCGCCCGCAGGGCTATCTCCAAGCTGGTCAGCGAACTTACTCTTTACGATTTCCAACGAGAGGTTTGGTCTACGCAGTTCACTCTTTGCCGTTCATATGTGTAATAGCGCACAGACGGTCATGACATCCCTGTGTTATCGAAGGATGATGCAAAGCCTTTCCTTCAGATGCCCCAACGGAAATCATCACCACACAAACGAAGATCAAGCTCAAGCGTGTGAAATCCGCTTTAAAGCTCGTAATGAATACCAAGAGAGGAAGGCATCATCCGCTTCTGCCCCTTCTGCCCCTCCTGTAAGATCCCCTCAAAAAGTAAACCCTCTGAATAAATTTTTCAGTCTAACCGAGCAGTTTGAAGGAGAGGAGGAAAAGCGGCACTCACAAAAAAAATTCGATTAAATGCGTCTTTAAAAAAGTAATATAAGGACGCTCCCACCTCGCCGCCTATTTCTCAAAACCATGTGTCGCGGTCCTTAACCCGGGACACGCAAATGCCAACCCAACTTAATACAGGCAACACTCTTTTTTCGCTCGGATTCACTGAGCGAATACTTGCGATTGATCGGCGAAGGCCTTGAATTCCAGCGCATTGCCGCTCGGGTCCAGCAAGAACATCGTGGCCTGCTCGCCGGGCTGGCCTTCGAAGCGGACGTACGGTTCGATCACGAACTTAACTTTGGCGGCGCGCAGCCGCGCCGCCAGTTGTTGCCACTCATCCATCGGCAGGATGACGCCGAAGTGAGGCACCGGCACGTCGTGCCCGTCGACCGGATTGGATCCGTCGGAGGCGGCGCTCGCTCGCTTTTGCAGGTGGGCGACGATCTGGTGGCCGTAAAAATCAAAGTCGATCCACGCCGCCGCGCTGCGTCCTTCGGGGCATTCGAGCACACGGCCGTAAAACGCGCGGGCCTCTTCCAGATCGTGCACCGGGAACGCCAAATGAAAGGGCGTCTTCATCGCTTGCTCCTTCCGGCATTCTTTACGGTTGCGGCGCGGCCGGCGTTTTATACTTGTCGATCAATTGCTGGAGGCCGTCGGTTGAGTTGTTGTGGCGAAACTTGAAGTAAGGCTCGATGTCTTGCCTCAATTGGTCGTAAACGGATTTGTATTCCGGCTTGCCGTCGGAAAGCGCGATGGCGTGCGCGTAAGCGTCGATGATTAAATCCATTTTATCTTGACTCTTCTTGAGCATCTCATCTTTCCCGGCGCCGGCCGGAGCGGTTTTGTACTGCTCCGCCAATTGCTGATATTCGCCGTTCAAAAGATTACCCAACAGCGCATAGCTGAAGGGATTTGAGGGATCAAGCGCAGACGCTTTTTCGAGCTTGGTTTTGGCCATCGCCGCATCGCCGCCGCCCACCATCGCAAGGAGCCCGGTGGCTTGATACAGCTGAGACAACACCTTGGTGCGGTAATCTCCCCATTGCGCGTCGGTCATCGCCGCCGGCTTCTTGTTGGCCTCGATGAGCGCAATCGCTTGATCGCCATACTCGGTGCTTTGTTTGACGAAGGCCGGGTTATTGTTCTGCGCCTGCGCGGTGCCGGCGATCGCCAATTGCGCGCGCACGCTCACATCGTCGGCGTTGTTCGTCAGGTAACTTGTGCCCAGACGAAAGGCATCTTCAAGACGATTGGCTTTGACGTACTCGTCCACCAGAAAAGGTGTGAAGTCGCGCACCTCGGTTGGCTCTTTGAAGAGTTTGAGAAAGTTTTCAAAAAGAGTGATTCTTTGCGCCGGGTCTTGGAGGTCGGCGATTTTAGCCACCACGAGTTGAGCGATGTGCGGCCTGGCTTCGCTCTTGGCGTATTTTTTAATGAACTCATCGGCGGCTTGGAGCCGCGCGGCCGCGTCCACGCCGGCCTCAACTTTTTTCGCCGCCTTCAACTCTCCCTCGGACAGTTTAGGCGCTGCCTCGCCGGTCTGCGTTTTGCTTTTATCCTGCTGAAAACCAGCGTCAATCGGAGCGATTGAGGCCAACGCGAAAACAGCCGCTAGGAGAAGCAGCAGCGTAGTATTGGCCCGTGCGTAGGTCGGACGTGACTGTTGTTTATTCATCTCGTTCCTCATTTGGGAATTCCGGCAAAGTCGTATATCGGAAACGGTTTTTATTCACCAGCAGAATGGACATTGTGCTTGCTCATCACTTTGCTTGGCAAGTCTTAAGCAAATATCTCCGCGATTTAGCTTTAATGACTTGCCGTATCAATGCGAGTCACCTTTGTCGCACAAGAGTATTGAGTTAAGGCAGACAAATACTCCTGCGAGACACTTGCTCGTTCATCCTCAATATTCGGGGATATTGAAGCGGCGCCTTATTTTATTCATCTCTGAGGGAAAAATGTTAAGTAACGCCCTGTGCAGCATGAGGTGGCATAATGGTTGCTGTTTACGTGACAAATAAATAATAGCGCAATAACGAGCAGGGTAAGCGAGGCAGGCGGCGATTCGGGTGGAGGCTTTGGGGAAACTTCCGCCCGATCGGTTGTGGGGTTGGGAGCAGGTAGGGGAACTGCTCCTGCAAAGCTCTGAACTTGCTGAGCTGTTGTGGATGGGGCTGTTTATCTTTTTGAGCGATTTGGGGGAATCTCTTAAGAAGACAAACAGCCCTTGCTGTGTTTAGGCGTTGTTGTCAATTGCCATTCGTCTTTCGTGTTTTCAGCAAGGTCGGAGTCCTAAAACTTCGGTATCGCTTAAGGGAAAAACAAAGCCGCCTGCGAGTGTTTATGCTCACAGGCGGCTCGGCTTTTTACACCATGATTGTCTAAGTGAGTGACCAAAAATTGTGTCCAGAAATAAGCTCACCAAGGGCGGCTGCCGATGTCCGACAAACTTCAGTTTGTCGTCGGTCGTGCGCACAATGGCCGGTGCCGCGACAAACTAAAGTTTGTCGGACGCTGTGGCGGTGGTCTTACTCAACATCTCTCATGACATAAGTTTTGGCCACCCACTTGGTGTCTACGCTTTTTAGCGCGCTTGTGCGCGTCTCTTGCGCGCTTTAGCCGCCACGCCCGCCAGACCGGTGCCGAGCAAGATCATCGTCGCCGGCTCCGGCACAGGCTCAGGCGCCGCTACGAAGCTGATCGGCCCAAACGAAAAGTCGTTGTTGATTCCCGTCGACGACTCGCCGCTAATCACCAGCCGCGTAATCACATCTCCGGCCGTCGCTCTTACCCCGATAAATGATGATAGGCCCTCGGCCGTCGGCCCCACACTGAAGCTGCCCAGCAGGCTCGCGCCACTGTAAGCCGTAAAGCTGAAAGTGTCGCTGCCCGGAAAGTTGTTTTGTGCGCGCAGCCCAAGCTCTAAGGCTCCGTTGCCGAAGCTCATCGTCAGCGGTCCGTTGCTCACGATGTCGAGCAGCGTCGTCGTAACTGGAAAATCATAAGTGACGCCGTCCGAGGTGAAACGCTCGAAGTTGAGCCCCGCGCTGCTGAGCAGCAGGGTGTCGCCTCCGGCGCTCAGACTCAACGGCGACGCCGGAAAATCCCCGAGCTCAGCCGGGTACGTGACCACCACCGCTCCGGGATCCAACTGCGCCGCGCTGGTTAATTGCACGGCGCCGGCATAGGCCGGCGCCGCACCGGCGCCGCTCACAATGGTGAGCAGCAACGAAGCGAATAAGGTTTGGCGAAGAGACATTTTTTCTCCTTCATACTGTTGGGGCATATGCTGTTGATGTTTCAGAGCTCGGCCGGCCTTCGACTGACTCGCCACACGTGGCCCAGTGCCGCACAGAACGGCAGGGCACGGCGGCAGAATTATCGCTTGCGCCCTCTCTTGCCGCTCTGCCTGCCGGCTTACCTGCGCCGTTCCGGATGCTTGAGGACGAGCAACTGGCCGCCTTCGACCAATTCCTCATCCACCGCATCGATGTCGCCATCGCCATCAATGTCGGTGTTGCGATTGTGCGCTTGCACGTCTAACAGATACCACCCCGCGCCGAGTATCTCCGAAACATCGATGATGCCGGACGACTCCTCATCCTCCGTGATAAAGTTCGGGGCGCCCGCCACAAACCGGTTCGGATCGTGCTGGGCGATCAACCTCAGCGCGTCTCCCGCAATGTCGTAGCGCCACAGTTTGCCGAGGTGCACGTTGTTGCCGGGGTCTTCCTGCATGAACACCTGACCGCGACGGATCGTGAGGTTATCGAGCGACTGATGAGCCTCGGTGCCGTCGAGCAGCATGTCGATCTGGCCGCCCAGCGTCGGCCGCGCCGCATCGATGAAACGCAGGCGCCACAAACGGCTGCGCCCCACCGCTTCGCCCACCCCCGCTTTGACTTGATCGAAACGATCAGTCGTCGCAAAGTAGAAATGGTTGGGTTGCTGCGGATCCCAGGCGCCGTCTTCGGGTCGCAAAAACTCGGTCACCCCGTGGGCATCGCTTTGCTCTTCCAACTCCGCTCCGGTCTTGTACGCCACGGTGCCGAAATTGTACAAATCGAACGCCGTGCCCGATGCGATGCCGGTTTCGCGACTCTCAGCCGCGACGCCGGCCACGCGGATGCCGTACAGCTTGCCGTCGCCCAGGCCCGCGCGCTTGATCGGATTGCCGGTGTTGGTTTTGTTGCCGACGTAGACATACACCTGGCCGGGCGTGGCGTCGTCGGTGCCGACGACGACCGTCTTATTGCCGGTCGCCGGATGCGCCACCGAGTTCTCCCAGCTGAACTTGCCCAGATACGGCAATTCATAAGTCGCGCCGCCGTGCGGGCCGTTCACCACATGCGCGAAGGCTCTGCCTTCGGCCCCCACTTCTTCGCCGTTCATGTAGATGCGGCCGGCGTTGTAGCCGCGCCGGGTGGCCGCGTTATAGAAAGCCGAGGCGGCGGGCAAGTCGGCCGAGCACAGCCGCCCGATGGGCACGCCCGCAGCCAGCGCGTTGAAAGAACCGGTGAGCGGGTTCCACGTCGCGATTTGTTGCATCACATCGCTGCCGCCAAGCACCGTCAAGTCGCTTTTGCGGACGATCCATTTGGAGACAAAGGCGCCCTTGCTGCCGTGCGCGCGGATGGCGCCGAGGCCTTCGGGAATCTCATGATTCATCAACACGGTGAACGTGCCGTCGCCATTGTCGAAGGCGCCTAAGCCGTCTGGGATGCCGACCATGCGGTAGGGGGTGCCGTCGGGTTTATTGTTGACCGCATCACCGACGGTGAGAATCGAGCGGGTGAGCACGCCGGAGATAGTTGGCACGACGTAGGGTGGTTGGGAACTGCTGGGGCCAGCGCCTGAGCTTTGCGCGGAACTCAGTTGCGTGAGGCCGGAGATAGCGGCGGCGGTCAAGGCCAGCGCGCCGATGAGCTTGTTCGAGGCAGAGATCATGTGGTAAATGCTCCTTCAATCGCATAGTCGGATCAGGGTTGAGGATCAGAAATCAGTGTTCTCGTGGACTACTGAACTGAATCGCAAGCAAACTGTTTTTGCGTTTTTCCGAGGAAAACTAGAGCAGTTCGACGCTATTTTATTAAATTAGCTACCGTTGACGAGTGGACTTTAAGGCGCAGCTATTAATTGCGTTTTAAGTCATGATTAAATTGTCATTAAATAAAAGCTTCAGGATTATTGAGGTTGAAAAAGGTAAGGAAACCCGAGTCATAAGTGAGTCTGGTGCCAAGTGCATTTCTTTGCGTCTTTTCTTTGTGTTTAGTGAGACCTACTTAAACGCAAAGAAACGCAGAGAGAGAGAGAGAGAGAGAGAGAGAGAGGAAGACTTAAAGCTCGTGTGATGCTTATGGGTTGCGCTTGATGACGAGCATCGTGATGTCGTCGTGCTGGGGAGCGGCGCCGGCGAAGCCGTCTAGTTCTGTGAAGACGCGGTTGACGAGCGATGCTGAAGAAGCGTCGCTCGCGGCGCGCAAGGCGGCGATCAAGCGCTCGTCACCCCACTCGTTTTCCGCTTCGTCGTAGGCTTCCGGCACTCCGTCCGAGTAAAGCGCGAGTAAATCTCCGGGGTCGAGCTGAAAGCTTCTCTTCGTAGAGCATGCCGGGCAACATGCCGAGCGGCAGGCCCGTGGACTTGAGCAGCTCCACTTCGCCGCCGCGCTTGAGCAGCACGCATTCGTTGTGGCCCGCGTTGATGTAGCGGCCGGCGCCGGTCGCGACGTTCAGTTCGAGAAGGATGGCGGTCACGAATTTGTTCGACGGCGAAGCGGCGTACAGCAATTCGTTGATGCGTGCGCCGAGGTCTGGAAGCGAGCGCAGATGACCGGCCAGCGCCCGCAGAGTTGCCTGCATGTTGCTCATCAAAAGCGAAGCGGGCAAACCCTTGCCCGCCACGTCGGCCACGCAGAAGATGTAATGATGATTGGCGTCGTCGCCGCTTTCATTCATCGCCAGCGTGTCGTAGTAGTCTCCGCCGCAGTGGCGCGCCGGTCGGTTGCGCGCGGCGATGTCGTAGCCGGGGAGAGCGGGCAAGCTTTCGGGAAAAAGTCTTTCTTGAA
>JBBJMB010000229.1:0-6378 GCA_037719755.1 Pyrinomonadaceae bacterium | reverse complement strand
GTCGTGTTGCCACACCCGGCCCACCCGCGCCGAAGACCAAATCATGCCGCTCAAAATCCCCAGCGTGAGCAGCGTAAAGCCGATGTAGGCGGCCGTCGATCCGATGTCGTCGACGGTGGTCAGCGAAGGCAAACGATGAAAAATGGCGCTAAAAGTCTTGAGCTTTAATTCGCGCTCCTGCATCAGGTACATCACGCCGGCCACAAAGACGACGAAAAAACAAGCGTAAGCAAAAATCAGCAGCGTCGTGTGAACGGGCATCAAAATCCACGCGGCCTCTCCGCCGGCCAGGGCCGCCGCGCTGCCCGGAGCGGCGTCGCGCATGATGTTGGCGTTTAAGGTCAAGAGCACCACCAGCGGTAGGGTAAACACGCCGAGCGCCTGCGCGCGGTAGCGGTAAAGCGCAAGGATATAGGCGATCACCAGCGTCCAGGCGAGAAACGAAAGCGTGTTGCGCAATTGAAAAAGCGGGTAATGACCGTCTTGCAACCAATCGATGGCTAAAGCGGATGTGTGTGTGACAAAACCAAAGGCGAGCGCCGCCAGTGAAATGCGATCAAGCGCCCGCCTTTTATTGACAAAGGCCAGCACGCAGTGGATTGCCGCCACCACGTAGGCCGCCAGCGCTGCGAGTAAAAGAGGTCTCATCATGCTTCCGTGTTTGCCCTCGAAATTGAAACAGTATTTTAATTGATGCGTCGAGAGCGCGGCAAGCGAGTCTGCCTCCGCACGAATTTTCAACATCACGGCGATGCACCCGGAGTTGAGCGCCGCTTGGCGATTTCGCACGTGAATGAAAGGGTGCGTGACGATAAGCTATTGCTCAATGTGAGGCAACTCCACATCGCTTTCGGTGCCGTCTCAGAAAGCACATCTTGAGCAAGAATCCGACCGAGTTACGCCGGCGTGCGTTCGGATGTTGGAGCGGGAAGATGGAGCGGAAGATGGAGCGGAAGATGGCGCTGCTTCCGGGCGCGCGTCTTCCCGTCATCAGCGCGGCGCTGATGACAACGGTGAGCGTCAAAAAACAGGTGAGCAGGGCGGTTGAGGCCGCTTGCAGTTTGCGCCGCCGCGGAGTATGGCGGTAGACGAAGATGCTGGCCACAGTGGTGGCGATGATGGGGATTAAGATGGCTCCCGCCACGGCCAGTCGCCGCGGAGACTGATCGGAGTTAGAATAGACGGGTAGAGCGAGAGTGAGAATTGCGGTGGCTCCGGCCGCGGTAGCCGATAATGAGGCGATTAAGAGAAGCTTCCAGCGCACAAGTATTAAATATTCTTCAGTAACTTTAACGAAGCGATGACGCTCTTGCACGAGGGGCGCTCAAACGACAGACCCGCCAAGCATAGCACATGGCGGCTCCGGGTAAAGTAAATCACAATCAAGGGTGGTGTGAAAGAAATGGTGTCCAGAAACGCTTTGATCTACTTATCGCGCCAGGAAGGCCTGAAGGACTTCGCCACGCGCTTCCGCCCGTTTAAGCGACTCACCACACGTTTCGTGGCCGGCGAAGACATAGAGGAGGCCATCGCCGCGATTCGGGAAATAAACGCGAAGAATTGTACGGCCTCCTTTGACCATCTCAATGAATCGGTCGGCAGCCCGGCCGAAACCGAAGAGGAAGTGCGCGAATATTTGCGCATCCTCGCCCGCATAGACGAAACCGGCATTCGCTCCAACGTCTCAATCAAGCTCACACAATTCGGCCTCGACATCGACCCGGAACTGGCGTATCAGAACGCCCACATGGTGGTCAGCCGTGCGGCGCGCGCCGGCAACTTTGTCCGCATCGACATGGAGGGGTCAAGCACAACCGATGCCACGATCAACGTGTTCAAGCGACTGCGCGCCGAGTTCGGAGTAAACGATGTGGGCATCGTGCTCCAGGCTTACTCAAGCGGACCGAGCGTGATGTCCATGATTTGTTGAAGCTTCCGGCGCGCATACGCCTGTGCAAAGGCGCCTACAGCGAGCCGTCCGGCGTCGCTTTCGCGGACAAAAAAGACGTCGATGACAATTACGTAAAGTTGATGCGCGTGCTGTTGTCGAGCGGCACGTATCACGGAATTGCGACCCACGACCCGCGCATGATTGACGCGACTTTAGAGCACGCCGCGCGGGAAAAGATTGATAAATCAGCTTTTGAATTTCAAATGCTGTACGGCGTGCGTCGCGATTTGCAAGAGCGTTTGGCCCGCGACGGCTACGGAATGCGTGTTTACGTGCCATACGGAAAACACTGGTATCCGTACTTTATGCGCCGGCTCGCGGAGCGCCCGGCCAACATCTGGTTTATCGCAAAAAATCTTTTCAAAGGTTGAGGACGGTAGCAGCGGAGCTATTAAATAGATGGATGATTTCGCGTGGGTGATGTGGGCGGTGCTCGGCGTAGTGCTGATCATCGCCGAGGTTTTTACGACCGGCTTTGTGTTGTTGTGGTTCGGCGTCGGGGCGCTGGCGGCGACGCTTGCGGCGCTCGCCGGATTCGGTTATGCGATGCAGTTTTTGCTGTTCTTCGCCGTTTCAATCGGGCTTACCGCGGCCTCGCGCACGCTTTTCGTCAAGTTTATTTCGCGTGAAAAAACAGGCGGCTCGTTGAAGTCGGGCGTGGAGGCGCTGCCGGGCAAAGTGGGCACAGTCGTTTCCTCCAGCCACGGCGCGCTGCACGAAGGCGCGGTCAAGGTCTTCGGATCAACGTGGACGGCGTACCCGGCTGAAGGCGAAGAACCGCTTGAGGCGGGCGATCGCGTAACGGTGGACAGCGTGAGAGGCGCTTCGATTTACGTGCGAAAAACCTCTGGCATCCCTGAGTGGCGGCGAACCGAACCAAAGCTATTGGACAAATCCTAGATTCTTTCTCTGCGTTTCTCTGTGTTCTTTCTCTCTGTGCCTCTCTGTGTTGAGGTGTGACTGACTTAAACGAGAGAGACACAGAGAGAAACGCAGAGAGAAATGCGCTTGGCACCAGACCAACCTCAGGTTAACTAAACAGCGTCCGGGCTTCTGGTTGCTTCGTCGTCTTCTTCGGCCATCGCCGTGTCTTCTTCGGGCCAGCGCAGGAGTTCGATGGAGATGTCGTTTTGTTTCGGCGCGGGCAGGTCTGCGCCGTCGAAGTGGGCCAAAATCAATGTAATATTGTCTTCGCCGCCGCGCGCGTTGGCTTCCGCCACCATGTTTTCGCACGCGGCCGCCAGATCGCCCCCGGAGTCGGTCAAAATTTGGTGCATATCTTCGGCGCGCAGTTTCCCGGAAAGCCCATCGCTGCAAAGCAATAAAATATCGTGACGGCAGAGCCGGACGCGGCCGGTGACGGGAACGATTTCACTTTGGGCGCCGAGAGCCTGCAAAATCACGTTCTTAAACATGTGAGTTTCGGCGTCTTCCTCTGTGATTTGGCCGACGTCGACGAGTTGCTGAACAAGCGATTGATCTTTGGTGGTCAGCTTGATCTGATTGCCGCGCACCAGGTAAGCGCGGCTGTCTCCAACTTGGACCAAGTCAAGCGTTCGGTTGTTGACGGCGGCGCCGGTGAAGGTCGCACCCATGCCGCTAAAGCGCGCGTCGGACAAGCTTTGCCGGTGAACTTCACTGTTTGCGTCCAACACGGCTTGACGCAGGCAACTGATTAAGGAAAGATCGGATTCTTCGCCCGGCGTCTGGCCGTTAATACTGCTCGCATCGGCCAACGTGTCTCTCACAAACTCGACGGCCATGCGGCTCGCCACATCGCCGGCCAGCGCGCCGCCCATGCCGTCGGAAACTACGAGCACCAATCCGCGAGGCCCCAAATCAAAACTGTGCATCTCAACCGGCACCTCAACGGGCTCGCTTCCCGTCACAGATCTGCCGGTTGAAAGATCCAGCAACAGAAAGTTGTCTTCGTTGCCGCGCCTGACGCGCCCGATATCTGACTTTGCGAAAAGCTCAACAATCATAAGTTCGGAAAATTAAGAGAGAAGATGTGAGAGCTGATAGTTAATTCGATTTCACCTTAGCGAAAAGCTTCAGCTTTTCGCTAAGGCCTGGTCCAGGTCAGCGAGGCTATCGTCAGTGTCTTCAATCCCGACCGAGATGCGCACGAGGCTGTCCGTGATGCCAAGTCGGGCGCGTATCTCCGGCAACACGGAGGCGTGCGTCATCGTTGCCGGATGTGAGATGAGCGTTTCGACGCCGCCAAGGCTTTCGGCGAGCGTGCATACTTCGACCGCTTCGAGCGTAGCTTTTGCGCGCCCAAGCGTGCCGACATCGAATGCCACCATGCCGCCGAACCCCTGCTGTTGTCGCGCCGCCAATTCATATTGCGGGTGTGAGCGCAAGCCGGGGTAATAAACCTTCTCGACTTTCGGATGCTCGGCCAGAAATTGCGCGACCGCGCGCCCGGAGATGTCATGCTGCTTCATCCGCACGGCGAGCGTCTTGGTTCCGCGCAACACCAGCCAGGAATCAAAAGGCGAAAGAATGGCTCCGACGCTGTTTTGCAGAAAAGCCAATTGCTCCGCCGTGCCTTCGTCGTTTAAAACAACAATTCCGCCGACGCCGTCCGAGTGGCCGTTGAGATACTTGGTTGTCGAATGAACAACTACATCGACGCCGTAGTCAATCGGTCTTTGCAGATAAGGCGACATGAAAGTGTTGTCGCACACAACGATGGCGCCAAAGCGGTGCGCCGCTTCCGACGCCGCGCGCAAATCCGTGAGCGTCATTACCGGATTCGTCGGCGTTTCGAGAAAGACCATCCGCGTGTTCGGCCGCGCCGCGCGCTCAATGTTTTCCACCTCCGCTGTGTCTACGAAACTGAACTCAAGATTGTAATTGGCGAGCACGCGCGTAAAAGCCGGTAAGTGCCGCCGTATGTGTTGTCGGAAACGATGACGTGCTCTCCGGCTTTGACTAAGCGCAGGCAGGCGTCAATGGCGGCCATGCCAGGCGAAAGCGAAACCGAAGCGAGCGTTTTCAAGCGCGGCGATGTTGCGCTCAAGCGCGGCGCGCGTTGGATTTTGCGTGCGCGCGTACTCGTAACCTTTATGCTTGCCCAAGCCCTCTTGAGCGTAAGTGGAGTCTGGTAAATCGGCACCGTGACGGCGCCCGTGGTCGGGTCGGGCTCCTGCCCGGCGTGAATAGCTAATGTTGCGAAACCCATAAATCTGTTGCGGCGCGATTGCGAGGAAAATTCCGGCGTCAATGATTCACGCCTGTCGACGTGGCTGCTGACGAATTGCCAAACGTCAAAATCTTTTCAAGGCGAGAGCGGACAAGCGTCCGTCGTGCGGCTTTCAATGGCACGCACTTAAGTGCTTCGCATGGTAGCCCTCTGGCGCCGGGGGTGTCAAACCGTTGTGTTTAGCGGCGCTTAAAGCCTTGCGTTGCGCCGCGCGCGCGCGACTCATTTGACACTCGGCGCGGGGTCGCGATACTGTGTGGCCCCGTGAACCACACGGCCCAGCATCCGCCCATTAAAGCAGTCGTCATCATCCCAGCGCGCCACGCTTCCACGCGTCTTCAGGGTAAACCGCTGCTTGAAATCAAAGGACGCGCCATGGTGCTTCATGTTTTGGAACGCGCCCTGGCCGCGCCCAACGTTGTGCGCGCCCTCGTCGCCACGGACGACGTCCGCATTTACCGAGCGGTGCGCGACGCGGGCTACGAGGCGGTGATGACCAGCCCGGATCATCGCACCGGCACCGACCGGGTGGCCGAAGTCGCCGCCACGCTCACCGAGGCGCAAGTGATCGTCAACGTGCAGGGCGATGAGCCGTTGATTTCGCCGCGCACAATTGAACTGGCCGTCGAGGCTCTGGCCAATGACCCGCAGGCGAAGATGTCCACGACGTGCGAAAAGATCACTGATTGGCGTGACATCGTGAGTCCGGATGTGGTGAAGGTTGTGTCCGACAAAAAAGGGCGGGCGCTTTACTTTTCGCGCTCTCCGATTCCGTACCCGCGCGAAGCCGTGCGACAGCATGGTTCACTTGCCGCCGCGCTTGAGCGCGAACCAATGTTGCTCGCAAAATTTCGCAAGCACACAGGCATGTACGCTTACCGCCGCGACTTTCTGCTGCAATACGCGCAGTGGGCGCCCACGGCGCTCGAACAAGTTGAGGCGCTTGAGCAATTGCGGGCTTTGGAAAATAACATCAAGATTTTAGTCGTCGAGGCCGACGCGCCTTCCATCGGCGTGGACACGCCCGAAGACTTGGCGCGCGTGCGGCAAATTATGGAAGTGAGCTAAATCCTCTGCGACTCTCTGTGTTCTTTCTCCGTGTTTCTCTCTCGTTTAAGTCAGTCACACCTCAACACAGAGAAACACAGAGAGAAGACACAGAGAGACGCAGAGAAGAAGAAAATTCAAGTTTAGATTAGTCATCGTTATCGAAAGC
>JBBJMB010000228.1:0-6409 GCA_037719755.1 Pyrinomonadaceae bacterium | reverse complement strand
CAATCACATGGCCATCATCATCTGCTACTGTTACTTTTACTTGTGCCATAATTTCAATAGTTTACAGCTTGCGCACGGAATATTTACAGTAACAAAATTTATCAGACGCACCATGGGTGGTCTTGAAACGAGTTTGAGGGGGAAACACCGGCGCAGCATTTGCCGCACTCAAAGCGCTGATGTGCTGATCGCTTTTTGGCGCGAAATGTCTCTTTCAAGTGCGCGTATGATCAGCGGCTTGGCGAACTCTTCGATCTCATGCGTCGCGTCACTGTAGGATCGCTCTACGAGGCGCATAAATTGCGTGGGCGAAGAGGTGCGCGCCAACCTTAATTGTTCGCGCAGCGTAAGGCTCAGCGTGCGGCCTGCGTTCGACGTACAGAGTTGACAATAAACGGCTTCGCCTGTGCGGTAAAACGCCGGCTCGCTTGTCTCAAGTTGACGATTGCACCCGCCACACACAGTGTCATCCGGCAGCAAGCCCGCTAATTTCAACAACCACACTTCAAAATAACGCACCACCAGAGGATACCGCGCCGGCTCGTCAGCCATCGCCTCAAGGCAGGCCCGGAGCATGCGAAACATCAGCGCATTGGGTTCACGCGGCGGCACAAACTCGATGGTCAATTCGCCGATGTACTGCAAAGCATTGTAGACGCCCTCGCTTCTCACCAAATCGAAGTGAGAGCGCAACACCTCGGCTTGCCGCAGCGACACCAACTCTCGATTCTCTTTTTCGTAATATTGCAGCGACGAAAGCGTGTAGGGCTCGAGCGCGGCCCCAAACCGGCTTTTTAATTTTCGCGCTCCTCGCGCCACGCCGCGGATCAGGCCGGCATCTCGCGTGAGCGCAATCACAATCTTATCCGCGTCCGCGAGTTTGTAGACACGCAGCACCACAGCCTCAGTCTCAATGATCCCCATGAGCGCTTCACCCGCTTCGTCCCCGACTTCATCTTCGTCCCTGAGCGCCGCTTTCTTCAAACCGCGCCCACAGAAGCTACAGCGGAAGAAAGTAAAGCACCCAGGCGAGGACCAGGCCGATGCCCGTAAACTCCGCAAACACTTTCAAGCCGTAAAGCACGCGCTCGCGCGCCGTGTCTCTGCCCACGGTGCCGAAAACCAGGCCCACCACAGCGGCCATCATCACCATCGCTAAAAAGTGAATCAAGGTTTCCTCCTGGCGGCCAAGTCGAAAGCATCCAGCATCGCCAGATAATTCAACAAACCCGCGACGACAATGAAAATCTTGCCGTACTCAAACGTCGGCAACTCGGCGTATTCCGTAAACCCTGCTTCAGCTAACCAACACACCAGGTAAATCAAACCTGTGCCCAAATTGCACGCTCCGAACAAATGCCAGAGCACGCCGGCCCCGGACTTGGGCACCAAATGCAAATGGCCTCCCATGTACCACAGTCCCGTGAGAAACATCGCCCATACCGCGCCGCCTAAAACCAAAGCGCGGATGATCGCGCCCTGCCAGAGATGGCCCGCGCCCGGCACCAGCCAGGCCAGCGCTCCCATCAGCCACGCTCGGCTCGGCGCACGCTCCTCTGTTACCGGGCCGCTTTCGCCCCTACTCCCGCCGCTTTTGACCACAGTCAACTAAGCCCTCCTTTCCGCCGCTTCTACCTGACACAGTAATAACAACTGAGTGAGTCGCCAAAAGAAATAGCACTAATCAAGGCGAAAACTTCTGGTTTTACCGAGCATTTCCGCGCTTGAAGCCAATCTTTTGTGCAAAAACTTTTGGCCACTTACTTAGATCGTTGGCAACAAAAAGCAATTCGCGCGGGGAAACCGCACGATTCCGCCGCCCGACCATTCATCTCCCCGCTCTTTCGCATAAAAGCTGCCCGGTCTCGCGCTTAAGCGTACAGAAGATACTCTTTTCTCAGCTCCCGAAAATCCTCCAGCCCCGCTTGCCACGCGTCGGAGATTTGCGCCACGCTGCTGCCGTCGCCCCGCTCAAGACTTTCGCGCAACTGCGTCGTTCCGGCGATCACGTCAAACGGATTGCGCTCGTACTCATACTCGTAGGGCGCTTCTTTCCAAAGAAAGTCATCCGGGTATAAATCACGCGCCACTTTCACCACGGCGAGGCCAACCGTCACCGGCTCAAACGCTTGCCGATCATAAACATGAAGCTGCACGCCGCCGCACACACAATTGGCATGCTTCTGAAAAGTAGGCACAAAATAGCACGCGCGAAAATGTACGCCCGGCAACTTCAAAGCGTTTAAGCGCTCCGCGTAATTCGCGGCCGCTATGTAAGGCGCGCCCACCAACTCAAAAGGTCTGGTGGTGCCTCTGCCCTCAGACATCCGCGTGCCCTCCAAATGCACCGTGCCGGGAAACACCGTCGCCGTCTCCAAGGTCGGCATGTTCGGCGAAGGCATCACCCAGGGCACATCCGTTTCATCGTGCCACAAGGCGCGCGACCAATTGCTCATGCGCACCACCTCCAAATCGCAATTGATGCCGAAATGATGCTTAAACATTAAAGCCAATTCGCCAATGGTCATGCCGTGGCGCGTCGGCAGCGGAAACTGCCCCACAAAGGATTCATGGCCGATCTGCAAAACATTTCCGGCCACCTGCACGCCGTTGATCGGATTCGGGCGGTCACACACCACCACTCGACAGCCGTGCGCTTGCGCCGCCCTCATGCAGTTGGCGAGCGTGTAAATGAAAGTGTAAATGCGACAGCCCACATCCTGCATGTCGAAAACAAGCACGTCCACCCCGCGCAACATCTCGGCCGTAGGCTGCCTGGTCTCGCTGTAGAGCGAATACACGGGAAGGCCCGATGCGGCATCAATCGCGTGCGGCGTTTCCACCATGTTGTCCTGCACGTCGCCGCGCGCTCCGTGCTGGGGACCAAAAAGAGCCGCCAGCTCGCATTCCTGGCGGCGTAGCAAAAGATCCGCGGCGTGCTGAAATTCGTGATCCACAGAAGCCGGATGACACACCAGTCCCACACGCCGGCCGCGCAACAGCGCGAACTCTTCGCCAAGCAATCTCTCTAGGCCGAGCGTCACGGCGTTGCGACCGCGCGCCCTAATACCTTTACCCATCGCTTTAGTTTGCACCCATTTTATATATCAAACAGTGGACGAATCTGCGTTATCGGACGCTTGTGTGTGATTTCTGTGGCGCGCCGCTGCGGCCACGAAACTGCCGAACAAAGCGCGGCTCAGCGCGTCGTGCGTCCAATCAATTTCCGGGTGCCATTGCACGCCGATCACGAAGCGTTCGCCGCGCGTGTCTTCGAGCGCTTCAACCAGACCGTCCGCCGTCCAAGCCGTAGCTTTTAAATCACGGCCAATTGTTTCCACGCCTTGATGATGGTGGCTGTTAACCGCCACTTCCAAATTGTCGTTAAGCCGGGCCAATCGGCTCTCCGCGTGCAGCTTGACTTTGTGCGATCGTCGATCGCGCGGGCTGCCCTGCTCGTGCTTGACGGCCCCCGTCACTTGGTGCTCTATGTCTTGGACGAGCGTTCCGCCGCGCTGCACGTTTAAGATTTGCATGCCGTAGCATATCGCCAACACCGGCAGATTCATTTGTTCGGCCGCCTCAAGCAATTGCAAATCCGTTTCGTCTCTCAAAGGATGCACGCTGCCCAGTTTCGGGTGCGGCTCATGTCCGTAACGCAACGGATCCACGTCCGACGCGCTGCCAGGAAGCAGCAAGCCGTCAAGCTCAGCCGCCACGCTTGACAGGTACGCGGCGCGCGGAATCAAAGGCAGATAAAACGGCGTCGCGCCCGCCGCTTCCACCGCCTCGGCATAGTAACGCGCCAAATAAAAGCGCTCGCTCTCCACCTCATGTCTCGTCGTAATTCCGATGCGCGGGCGCAAGTTCGTCATGCCAGTAAACTCTTTTCCTTAGCGACCGATCATAGCAGATGGACGTCGTCAATTGCAGCCCGCGCCGGCGCCGGCCCAGGGCGAACGCATTTTAAATGCCGAGCAAAATTGATACTTACAGGTTCTGAGCATCGTGGTAGCGGGACTAATTCGAGGTGGAATCGAACTAAGTAAAGTCCACTCAAGCCTTGACCGCATGATTGTGCGCTCGAAGTGCTTGATGCCCCTGTGTTTGCAATATTTATAATGCGTTCGCCCTGGCGCCGGCCTTATTCTTTGCTCACCTCGTTTCCGTGCGGTTGCTTTCCGTGGTGGCAACAATTAATGTCACGTCGCTTGCATCCCGCTCACATTCTCTTTCGCAGGTTCGAGGGCAAACCCGCATGTTCCATGATCGTGAATCTTTCCGGCGACCGGCGAAAGGAGCCGGCGGCACGCCGGGCGGACTTGGCGAGTTTTTCTGCGGGCTTGCTTTATTCGTCGCCGGCGGCTATCTGCTGGCCAGCCGCGTCACCGTTTCTTCAGGCTTTTGGTACTGGTCCGGCTACAATCTTTTCGGACTGTCGCTGGTGCCTTTGCTCATCGGCATCGGCCTTTTGTTTTATCACGCCAGATCCATCATCGGCTGGATTTTGCTGGCGACCGGATCCGTCATCATTTTCGCCGGCATCCTGATGAACCTGCAAATCTTCTTTCAACCGACCAGCCTGTTCCATACCCTGCTGATGCTCACGCTGCTGGTCGGCGGCCTCGGTTTAATCGCGAAATCCCTCAAGGCGCATGACAAGCGATAAACAACCCGAACACGCCCCCCAAATATCTGCTGCCTTGACTTAAATCCACCGCTGTTTCTATAGTTGGTCCTTTCATATGGCAGTAGAAAATAACATCAAGATACGCAGCACAACCGTTTTACTTGTGCGTCGCAACAACCAAGTCGCCATGGCCGGCGACGGGCAAGTCACGCTTGGCGACACGGTGATGAAAACCGGGGCCCGCAAAGTGCGACGCTTGTATAACGACCGCATCCTCGCCGGGTTTGCCGGCGCCAGCGCTGACGCCTTCGCTTTGCTGGCGCGCTTTGAAGGCAAGCTCGAACAATACCACGGCAATTTGGAGCGCGCCGCCATTGAACTGAGCAAAGACTGGCGCACTGATAAGATTTTGCGCCACCTCGAGGCGCTGCTCGTCGTGACCGACGAAAAATCTTCTTTTCTGCTCTCCGGCAACGGCGACGTGATCTCGCCCGACGACGGCGTCGTCGCCATCGGCTCCGGCGGCCCCTTCGCCCTGGCCGCCGCGCGCGCCCTGGTCGCCAACACACAGATGACGGCCCGCGAGATCGCCGCCGAGGCGATGCGCATCGCCGGCGACATCTGCATCTACAGCAATCACAATATTATGGTCGAGGAGTTGTAAGGGGCGGCGGATCAGAGAGCGCGCGCACTTTTCCGCGCGCCGTTTCGTTTAATTTGTTTCGTTTAATTTATGGTTATTTACCTTACCGGCGAAGTCGATGAAGAAGTACGGCTCGACGATTTGACGCCGCGTCAAATCGTCGCCGAACTCGACAAGCACGTCGTGGGTCAACCGGGCGCCAAGCGCGCCGTCGCGGTGGCTTTGCGCAACCGCGTGCGCAGACAGAAACTGCCGCCCGAGATGGCCGCCGATGTGATCCCCAAAAATATCATCATGATCGGCTCCACCGGCGTCGGCAAAACCGAGATCGCGCGCCGCCTCGCCCGCATGTCTAATTCACCGTTTTTAAAAGTTGAAGCTTCCAAATTCACAGAAGTGGGCTACGTCGGCCGCGACGTCGAAAGCATGATTCGCGATCTCACAGAGCTCGCCGTCGAAATGATTCGCGGCGAGAAAATCTCCGAGATCGCGGATAAAGCCGAATTAAACGTTGAGGAACGCGTGCTGGATTTGCTGCTGCCCGCGCCCGCCAGATCCGCCAACTTCGCTCAGTTAGCCGACGACGAAGAGCCTGACGACGCACCCGGTGCGTCGCCAAACCGCGACGAACAATTTCAGCGCACCCGCGAAAAACTGCGCGCCCAAATGCGCGAAGGCAAGCTCGACAATCGCATGGTGGAACTTGATGTGCGGGAAAAGAATTACCCCGTCATCGAGCTGGCCGGCCCGCAAGGCATAGAGGAAATGGGCATCAACATGAAGGACATGCTCGGCAACCTCTTTCAGGGCCGCTCCAAGCGCCGCAAAATGCGCGTTGACGAGGCCGTCGAGTACCTGTTGCAAGAAGAAGAAGAAAGACTCATCGACATGGAGTCCGTGGCGCGCGCCGCCCTCGAGCGCGTCGAATCCTCTGGCATCATTTTCCTCGACGAAATCGACAAAATCGCCGGTCGGGAAACCGGCGGCGGCCCAGACGTTTCGCGCGAAGGCGTGCAGCGCGACATCCTTCCCATCGTCGAAGGCACGGCCGTTAACACGCGCTACGGCATGGTGCGCACAGATCACATTTTGTTTATCGCCGCCGGAGCGTTTCACGTCTCCAAGCCGTCGGATTT
>JBBJMB010000023.1:0-20362 GCA_037719755.1 Pyrinomonadaceae bacterium | reverse complement strand
CAAGTGTACTTCAGGAACTTTCACTGCGTAACATCAGCTGGTAAAACAAACGACGCTTGACGAGCAAAGTTGTTCCGTTCAACTTTGCTCGTCAGACTTGCTCGCGAAGAATCTTGAGTAAAATGCGGTCGATCAACACACGGAAACGTTCATCACCTGAACTGGCCAAGCGCGGCTCCAAGAGTTTGACATTCTTTGGACAAAGATGACTGCGAGGGGCACCATCTTCGCATACTTCTCAAGTTTAGGAAAAACCTCTCAAGCCAGTAAGGGCGTAAGTATAAACGGATTTATTTTTCGAGATCAATTTAGAATAACGTAAGGCGATTGTCACTCAGTACCGCGTGGCGGTAGCGGGTGGGGTGTGCGCCCCGCAACCCACCCGCTACCGCCACGCGGTACTGACCTGCTGCCTCATGACCTAATCGGTATCTTGGTGTGTTCTGCGTGTAGGAGTTCTAAAAAAGATATAATTCTCTCATCCAAATGCACGGATTTTTGACCGCTCGTCGATTGCAACATGGAAACATCGTGGTAGTGTATGAATGTTGTTGCGCTGGTGAGTAGTAGAAGAATGGCCCGCCAGAGCGAGGTCGGCGCCGTTTATGTCTCAATGGCGAGAACGGTGTGGTTTTAGTAGAGAGGTAAAGTCAATTGGAGAAACCCAAGAAGCGTTTGAAGCTGTCGGATGCGTGGCGCGACGCGAAGGATTTAATTTGGGCGCACCGGAGTCGTCTGGCGATTGGCATGAGCTTGATGCTCGTCAATCGATTGATGGGTCTGGTGCTGCCGGCGAGCTCCAAGTATCTCGTAGACGAAGTGATCGGCAAGGGGCGCGCAGATCTGCTGAGCACGCTCGCGTTGGCTGCCGGCGCAGCTACGCTCGTGCAGGCCATAAGCTCGTTTGCCCTTTCTCAAGTCTTAGGCGTCGCCGCGCAGCGCGCCATTACAGAGATGCGCAAAAGCGTGCAGGATCACATCTCGCGCCTGCCTATACGCTACTTCGACTCGACGCAAACGGGCCAGCTTATTTCACGCATCATGACGGACGCCGAAGGCATCAGAAACCTCGTCGGCACCGGCATCGCGCAGCTGATCGGAGGCCTGGTCACCGCCGGCCTCGCGCTCGTGGTGCTTTTCTACATCAATTGGCAACTGACTTTGATCACCATCATCGCGTTAGCGCTTTTCGGCGGTTGCCTGGCTTTCGCGTTTATGCGTTTGCGCCCGCTCTTCCGCCTGCGCGGCGAAATCAACGCCGAAGTCACGGGAAGGCTTGGCGAAACTCTGGGCGGCATCCGCATTGTGAAGGCTTACGCGGCCGAACGACGCGAACGTTTAATCTTCGCGCGCGGAGCGCATAAATTATTTCGCAACATCGCTCGCTCGATGACCGGCGTCTCGGCGTTAACGGCCTTCTCAACGGTCGTTGTCGGCGGCATCGGCGTGATTATGATCTCCGTCGGCGGGCGCTCGGTGCTGGCGGGAACGATGACGCTGGGCGATTTGTTCATGTATGTTTTCTTTACCGCCCTGGTCGCCGCGCCGTTGATTGAGATCGCGTCCATCGGCACGCAGATCACGGAAGCTTTTGCCGGCCTCGACCGCATTCAAGAGGTCAAGCGTTTGGCCACTGAAGACGCGGACGAGGCCGAGCGCGCTCCGCTTGATGAGCTTGAGGGACATGTCGCCTTTGAAGATGTGGACTTTGAATACAACCCGGGGGTCTTGGTTTTAAAGCGCATCTCTTTTCGCGCTCCGGCGGGCACGACGACGGCCCTCGTGGGTTCGAGCGGCTCGGGAAAAAGCACTTTGATCAGCTTGGTGATGGCTTTTAATCGTCCGCTCGCGGGCAGAGTAATTGTTGACGGAAGCGATCTGGCGGGCATCCGTTTGCGAGATTACAGACAAAGGCTCGGCGTGGTGTTGCAAGACAATTTTCTCTTCGATGGAACGATTGCCGATAACATCGCGTTCGCTCATCCGGGCGCGCCGCGCGCGCAGATTGAAGCGGCCGGCCGCGTCGCGCACTGCGAAGAGTTTATCAGTGGATTTGCCGATGGCTATGACACCATCGTCGGCGAGCGCGGAGTTAAACTCTCGGGCGGGCAACGGCAGCGCGTCGCCATCGCACGGGCCATTTTAGCCGATCCGAAAATACTGATTCTGGATGAAGCCACGTCGAGTCTGGACAGCGAAAGCGAAGCGATGATTCAGGATGGATTGCGGCGCCTGCGTCGCGGCCGCACGACTTTTGTGATCGCCCACCGTCTCTCAACGATCCGCAGCGCCGACACGATTTTAGTTTTGGAAGCCGGCGAGATCGTCGAGCGCGGCACACACGATGAACTCATCGCCGCCGCCGGGCGCTACAAGCAGTTGTACGATAAGCAGTATAATTTCGAGCGCAATTTGTTCATCAATCCCGGAGAAGACTTCACTCCAAACGCTTTGAAAGGATGAAGGCGGCTTTGGAAGGATGAAGGCGGAAGGATGAAGGATGAAAGCTGAGGACGAAAGAATTAATAAAATTTCTTTGGCCTTACGTTCATCCTTCCGCCTTCCGCCTTCATCCTTCCGAAGCCGTTGCGAGATAAATAAAACCCATGAAAAATTCGTACATCTTGGCCATCGATCAGGGAACGACGGGGACGACGGTGCTGGTTTTTGATCGCGAGGTGGCGATCAAAGGACGCGCTTATTCTGAGTTTACGCAAATTTACCCGCAACCCGGCTGGGTCGAGCACGACCCGGAGGAGATTTGGGCGGTGACGATGCGCGTCATCGCGCAGGCCCTCGCGAGCGCCGGCATCGACGCCCGCGATTTGCACGCCGTCGGCATCACCAATCAGCGCGAAACCACGGTCGTGTGGGACCGTGCGACGGGCGCTCCCGTGCATCACGCGATTGTGTGGCAGGACCGGCGCACCGCAGGCATCTGCGATGATTTGAAGGAACAAAATCGGGAAGAACTTTTTCGCAGTTGCACGGGCCTGGTCGTCGACTCGTACTTTTCGGGAACGAAAATCAAATGGCTGTTGGACAACGTCGCCGGCCTGCGCGCAAAAGCTGAGCGGGGGGAATTGTGCTTCGGCACAATTGATTCATGGCTTTTGTGGAAGCTGAGCGGCGGCGTGCATGCAACGGATTACTCCAACGCTTCGCGCACGCTCGTTTACAACATTTACGATTTGCGCTGGGATGAAACGCTTTTAAATATTCTCGATATCCCCGCATCGATGCTGCCCGAGGTGGAGCCTTCCTCACACGTGCACGCCCACACCGATCCGGAAACGTTTTTCGGCGCAACGATTCCCGTGGCGGGCATCGCCGGCGATCAGCAGTCGGCGCTTTTCGGGCAAGCCTGCTACGGCAAAGGACTGGCTAAAAACACTTACGGCACCGGGTCATTTCTGTTGATGAACACCGGCCGCGAAGCGATTGCGAGCAAAGAAGGATTGGTGACCACCATCGCGTGGAAGATCGGTGACGAGCCGGTCGAGTATGCGCTCGAAGGCTCGATTTTTGTCACAGGGGCGGCGATCCAGTGGTTGCGCGACGGCTTGCAGATCATCTCGGCGGCGGCGGAAACCGAAGCCCTTGCCGCGTCGCTCGACTCGAATGACGGCGTTTACTTTGTGCCGGCCCTGGTCGGCTTAGGCGCTCCGCACTGGGACGCCTACGCGCGGGGAACCATTCTCGGCATCACGCGCGGAACCACGCGCGCGCACATCGCCAGGGCCGCGCTTGAAAGCCAGTGCTACCAAACGCGAGATGTCGCGGCGGCGATGGCGCGCGATTCTGGCATTGAGTTGAAAGAATTGAGGGCCGACGGCGGGGCGGTGGGAAACCAATTCTTGATGCAATTTCAGGCGGACATTCTCGGCGTGCCCGTGGAGGTGCCGGAGATCACGGAAACGACGGCCCTCGGCGCAGCTTATCTGGCCGGTTTGGCCACCGGGTTTTGGCAGAGTCGCGAAGAGATCGATGCGAAATGGAAAATGGGGCGCCGGTATGAGCCGCAGATGAATGAAGAGCAGCGAGACCGTCTCAACCGGCGTTGGCTGCGTGCCGTTGAAAAGGCGCGCTCTTGGACGCTCGAAGAGGAGTGACGGATGAATCACGGAAAAGTATCAGCAACAGCGAACTGGCGCACCACGGTGTGGGGCGAAATGGCGGCGGAATTCTTGGGCACCTTCGTGATGATCGCTTTCGGCAGCGGAGTGGTGGCGATGGCCGTGGCTGCCCTTAATCAATCGGGGCGCGGGGAATTGATTTTCGCGGCCAGCGGCGATTGGCTGCTGATCGCTGCCGGGTGGGCGCTCGCCGTGACGTTCGGCGTCTACGTGGCCGGCGGCATCAGCGGCGCTCATTTGAACCCCGCGATCACGCTCGCGCTGGCCGTCAGAAGAGGCTTTCCGTGGGCGAAGGTGCTGCCCTACGCGGCGGCGCAACTGCTCGGCGCTTATGCCGGGGCGGCGCTCGTGTACCTTAACTACCGAGATGCGATTGGAAGTTTTGAGCGCGCGGGCGGCATTGTGCGCGGAACGCTCGGAGGCGCCGGAGATTCGAGCGCGACGGTGGGCATCTTCGCGACGGGGGCCGCGCCGTATTACGGCACCAGCTATACGGGGCCGCTGATCGACCAAATCATCGGCACGATGCTGCTGGTGCTCGTCATCTTTGCGCTGACTGATGCGCGCAATCAGCCTCCGAAGTCGAATCTGGCTCCGCTGGTAATCGGCTTGCTGGTCGCCGCCATCGGCATCTCTTTTGGCGCGAACGCGGGTTACGCCATCAATCCGGCGCGCGACTTTGGGCCGCGTTTGTTCGCGTGGATGGCGGGCTGGGGAGAGGCGGCGTTGCCGGGAGCTAATTATTATTTTTGGATTCCCATTGTCGGCCCCATCGCGGGCAGCTTGCTCGGGGCTTTTACGTACGATTTGTTTATTCGCGATGTGCTTGCGGCGCGCCATACGATGGCGACCGAGGATGTTGAGACGAAAGGCGAAACCGTTAAGGAAAAACCAGTCGCGGCAATCGAGGAGTTTTGATGGTGGAATCCACGCCTGGAAGAGTGCCAATTGATCTCGCGAGTCGTTCTTTCGATGCCATTGTGATCGGCGCCGGCATCAACGGCGCCGGCATCGCGCGCGACGCCGCGATGCGCGGCTTAAAGATCCTGTTGCTCGACAAAGGAGATATTTCAGCCGGCACCACCAGCTGGTCGAGCCGCTTGATTCACGGCGGCTTGCGTTATCTGGAGTACGGCGAGGTGGGCTTGGTGCGCGAATCGCTCAGGGAACGCGAGAATTTGTTTCGCATCGCGCCGCATCTCGTGAGGCCGCTCGCGATGATGATTCCGATTTACGACCGTGCGGCGCGCGGCCCCATGACCGTGCGAGCCGGGATGCTCGCCTATGATTTGCTTTCGCTTGACAAATCCGTTGACCGCCACCGCATGCTGTCGCGCGCTGAAGCTCTGCGGCGTGCGCCCGGCTTGAAGGCGCAAGGCTTGCGCGCCGCCGCCCTTTATTTCGACGCTCAAGTTGAATACGCCGAGCGGTTGGCGGTGGAAAACTGTCTTTCAGCCGCCGCGCACGGCGCATGCGTCATCACGTACGCCGAAGTGAAGCGTTTTAAAGTTGATGCTCAAAGGGTGCGCGGCGTAGTGTTCGCTGATCTGCAAGGCGGCGGCGCGGAGTACGAGGCAACGGCGCCCGTGACGCTCAACGTCGCAGGCCCGTGGGTGGATCAAGTGCTCGCCGGCCTGGAGCATCCGCCGCCGCAAATGATCGGCGGAACCAAGGGCAGTCACATCATCGTCGACACTTTTCCGGGGGCGCCCGTAGATGCGCTCTACGTCGAAGCGGAAACGGATCGTCGTCCATTCTTTATCATTCCCTGGGATCATCAGTATCTGATCGGCACCACAGACACGCGATTTGAAGGCGATCTGGACCTGGTCGAAGCCGACGAACAAGAGATTGATTACTTGCTGCGAGAAACGAACCGCGTCATACCTGCGGCGCGCCTTGAGCGCGGCCACGTGCTTTTCACTTATTCCGGCGTGCGCCCGTTGCCGCGCGTCGCACGTGGAGCGGAAAGCAGCATTACGCGCAGACACTTCGTGCAACAACATGAGGGCTGCGACGGATTGTATTCCGTCATCGGCGGTAAATTGACCACTTACCGCAGCCTGGCCGAACACGCCGTTGATTTAATTTACCAAAAACTCGGACGCGAAAAGACACTTTCCAAAACAGCGCGTGAGCCGCTACCCGGCGCCGCGATTCATGATTTCAAAAGCTTCAGCGCATCGTTCATCAGGCAGAGTCCGTTAGAGGAAACCACGGCGCGCCGCTTACTGAGAGTTTACGGAACGCGGGCGCCGAAGGTGTTGGAATTTGCTCGTGAAGATCCTGAGCTGCTTGAGCCGTTAACTCCGGACGCCAACGCTTTGCGCGCCGAAGTCTTGATGTCGTTTCGCTGTGAGTTGGCGCAAACGCTGGCCGACTGTTTGTTGCGGCGCACCATGATCGGCATGAATTACCGGGCCGCCCGCGGAGCCGATCTCGCGGCGGCGGCAATCGCCCGCAAGCATCTCGGGTGGAGCGCGCCGAAAGCCGAGCAAGAGATTGCGGCCTACCGCAAATACCGAGAGCGATTTCATCCGCGAGAGGCGGAGAAGCTCAACTTCGTTTAAGTTGATAAGGGCACAAAAGTTTCACCGTTGATGCGCGCAACTGCCCTGAAAGGACACCAGTTGATAGCCGGTGACCACAATGTCCGACAATCTTCTCGATTGTCGCGTGCATACCAAGCCGCGCGGCGATTTCTCACAAAGTCAAGCGACAATCTAAAGATTGTCGGACATCATTCACGTTAACTTCATGCCATGGCCCTTTCAAGGTCTGGGCGGATTCCAATGGCACCAGCGTTCCCGTGGGCGTTGCCCACGGCTATTAAATGTCGCCCCTTCGGGGCTTTCTCAACACACTGTAAGCGCAGAGACTTCCACGGGGTGTTCTTTTAGCGGCGATCTGATTGTTGACAGCGCATGGCGGCGACGTGTGGCGAGAAATTGGCAGCTTCTCGCCATAAATCTCAAATTCGGGAGAGTATGATTTCACACTCAAAAGGTAAGTTTTACAAGCTGCTCTACTTTCAGGTGCTCACCGCGATCATCCTCGGAGCGTGGATCGGGTTTTTGTTTCCGGAGGTTGGGGCCGGCCTGAAGCCTTTGGGCGATGCGTTCATCAAGGTGATCAAGATGCTGATCGCGCCGATCATCTTTTTGACGGTGGTGGTCGGCATCGCCGGCATCGGCGACATGAAAAAGGTGGGGCGCGTCGGACTGAAGGCGCTCGTTTACTTTGAAATCATTACGACGTTTGCTCTCGTCACCGGCCTCGTTGTGGTGAAATACGTGCGGCCCGGCGCAGGGATTAACGCGGACCCGGCGACGCTCGCCGCGCGCGCCGTCGAGCAGTATGCGACGACGGCCAAAGCGCAGAGCGCCACGGATTTTTTGCTGCACATTATCCACGACACGGTGGTGGGTGCGTTTGCACAAGGCGAGATTTTGCAGGTGCTTTTTTTCGCGATTCTTTTCGGACTCGCGCTGGCGAAAATGGGCGAGCGCGGCGCGCCGCTGGTGAAAACGCTGGACCGCGCGGCTCACGTCTTTTTCGGCATCATCGCGATCATTATGCGCGCCGCGCCGATCGGGGCTTTCGGCGCGATGGCGTTCACCGTCGGCAAGTACGGCATCGCCACACTGTTGCCGCTCGCCAAAGTAATGCTCTGCGTTTACGTCACTTGCGCGCTGTTCATTTTCGGCGTGCTCGGCACAATCGCACGGCTCAATAAATTCAGCTTGTGGAAGCTTCTCAGATACATCAAAGAAGAAATACTGGTGGTGCTTGGCACATCGTCGTCCGAATCTGTGTTGCCGCGTTTGATGGCGAAGCTTGAGCATCTGGGCTGTTCGAAATCAGTGGTCGGATTGGTTGTGCCTTCGGGCTATTCATTTAACCTCGACGGAACGTCCATCTATCTCACGATCGCCGCGATCTTTGTCGCGCAAGCGACCAACACGGAACTCTCGCTGATACAAGAGGTGACGATCCTGCTGGTGCTGATGCTCACCTCGAAGGGCGCCGCCACCGTCACGGGGGGCGGCTTTATTACTGGCGGCGACGCTCGCTTCATTAGGAACGATTCCGGTGGCCGGCATCACTTTTCGCACAGGCGTCGACCGCTTTATTCAGGCACGCTCGATCACCAACGATCGGTAACGCCGTGGCGACGATTGTCGTCGCACGCTGGAAGACGAATTCGACGCCGAACGCGCGCATCAAGTTTTCAACGACACGCTGCCGCTCGGCCCCGATACCGCCGGCGCGCTGTCGGCGCGCGGCGCAACGCCATAAGATTTTGATCTAATCTCTCTTTGCGCATCTTTGCGTCTTGTCTTTGCGCTTCTTTGCGTTTGGGTCAGACTTACTTAAACGCAAAGAAGCACAAGTGAGACGCAAAGATGCTCAAAGAGAGCCTTTAAACTGGATCAGAACAAATGACGTGGACGCAAAACTATAATCCGCTGGGCACGCTGCTGCTGTCGGCCGCCGTGGCCTCGCTTCCGGTGATTGTGTTGTTGGGTCTGCTCGCTTTTTTTCACGTCCGCGCGCACATCGCGGCCCTTGCCGGGCTGGTCGCCTCGCTGCTCGTCGCCGTCTTTGTCTACGGCATGCCGGCGCCGCTCGCCGTCGCCGCCGCCGCGCACGGTGCGGCCTTCGGGCTTTTCCCCATCGGCTGGATTGTGCTTTGCGCGATCTTCGTTTACGACATCACGGTTGAGACCGGAAAGTTTGAAATCGTCAAAAACACGATCGCCGGATTGGCCGCGGATCGTCGCCTTCAAGCTTTGCTGATCGCCTTTAGCTTCGGAGCGTTCATCGAAGGCGCGGCCGGCTTCGGCACGCCGGTCGCCATCTCCGCCGCGATGCTGATTGGTTTAGGGTTTAAGCCGCTCCAGGCGGCGGGCATCGCGCTCATCGGCAACACGGCGCCGGTGGCCTACGGCGGGCTCGGCACGCCGATCATCGCGCTCGCGCGCGTGACCGGACTACCCATTGAAGATTTGAGCGCCATGGTCGGTCGACAGCTGCCGGTTTTTCGCTGATCATTCCGTTTGGCTGGTGTGGGCGATGGCCGGCTGGCGCGGTATGAAAGAAGTGTGGCCGGCGTGCTTGACGGCCGGCGCGAGCTTCGGATTGGTGCAGTTTTTGGTTAGTAATTTTCACGGCCCGTGGGTGGTGGACATCGCCGGCGCGATCATCTCGATTCTCGCTTTGGTCGCGCTGCTCAAGTTCTGGCAACCGCGCCGCGTGTGGCGCTTCGCGGATGAGCCGGAAACAAATGACGGCGCTGAAATTAATGCGCCGGCGCGCGCCTTAACGCTTGTGCGGCCTTCGGCGCGCGCGGCGATGATCGCATGGATGCCGTGGGTGATTCTTTCGTTGACGGTCTTTTTGTGGGGACTGCCGCAGTTTAAATCGCTGCTGAATGGTCTTTCAATTGTCGAAGTGCCGGTGCCTTATCTCAATCAACTCGTTTACCGCGCGCCGCCGGTGGTGGCGCAGGCGAAGCCCGAAGAAGCCGTTTTCGTTTTCAACTGGCTTTCCGCGACCGGCACGGCACTGCTGCTCTCCGGCATCGCCTCCGGCCTGCTGCTCGGTCTCAGCCCATCCAAATTGCTCCGCATCTTTGCGAATACTTTGAAGCGCGTCCAGCTTTCGCTCTTAACGATTGCCGCGATGCTGGCGCTTGGCTTTACGACCCGCTACGGCGGATTGGACGCCACCATGGGACTCGCTTTTGCGAGCACCGGGTTTTTGTTTCCTTTCTTTTCGCCGCTGCTCGGCTGGCTGGGTGTGGCGCTGACCGGAAGCGACACTTCCTCCAATGTGCTGTTCGGCAATTTGCAGCAGATTACCGCCGCGCAACTCGGGTTGTCGCCGGTTTTGGCTGCGGCTGCTAACAGCTCGGGCGGCGTGATGGGCAAGATGATCGACGCGCAATCCATCGTCGTCGCCGGGTGGCCACAGGCCAACAGGAGGAAGGCGAAATACTGCGCTACGTCTTTTTCACTCCGTGGCGCTCGCCGCGCTGGTCGGTCTGCTGGTGATGGCGCAGGCTTACATTTTCCGGCGTTGTGCCTTGAAACATGAATCCGGAACTTCTGTTGAACCGTTGCTTGCGCGAGCACACGCACGGGCGCGTGCTCGCCGAGATCATGGCGGCGTCGCTTGCCGCGGTCGAGCCTGGCGCCGCCGTCGAAAGGGCGTTGCGGCGTGCGGACGAAGCGATCCTGGTGAACGGGCGGCGCTGTGATTTGCGGCCGGACAATCGCGTGTATGTGGTCGGTGGCGGCAAAGCCGGCGCGCCGATGGCCATCGCGGCGCATCAAGTTCTGGGCGAGCGCATCAGCGCCGGCTTAGTGATCGTAAAGGAAGGCCATCTCGGTTCTTCCGGGGGCAAAGCCGGGGCGATTGAGATAACGAAGCCGGCCACCCGGTGCCGGACGCGCGCGGCGTGGCGGCCGCCGTGCGCATGGCGTCGCTGCTGCAACAAACGCGGGCGACCGACTTGGTGCTCGCGCTGCTCTCGGGCGGCGGGTCCGCGCTGCTGACGTTGCCTGCGCCGGGTCTCGCGCTTGAAGACGTGCAAAGCTTAACGGAAGAACTGCTTCGTTGCGGCGCCACGATTAATGAAATAAACACGCTTCGCAAACATTGCACTCAACTGGGCGGCGGCGGTTTGGCACAATTGGCGGCTCCGGCGCAGATTGAAACACTCATCATCTCAGATGTCGTCGGCTCGCCGCTTGATGTGATCGCCTCCGGCCCCACCGTGCCTGACCCAACTACTTTCGCTGACGCATGGCAAATCATCGCACGCTTCGATCTAGAGAAACATTTAAGCTCAACCGTCCTGCGCCACTTGACGCGCGGCTTAGAAAACCGTATTCCGGAAACGCCAAAATCCACCGCGAAGGTTTGGGAGCGCGTGCACAATAGCGTGCTCGGGAGCAACCTGACGGCCATCAACGCGGCGTTAGCGGCGGCGCGAGAAAGAGGCGTCGAAGCAAGCATACTGACCACATCGCTCGAAGGCGAAGCGCGCGCGGTCGGTCGCGCGATGGCGGAAATGGCGCGCTCTGCGGCCGGGAGAAACGGAAGCCAAGCGTTTGACGCTGCTCATCGCCGGCGGAGAAACCACTGTGAGCTTGCGCGGGCGTGGTCACGGCGGACGCAACCAAGAGCTTGCGCTCGGAGCGGTCGCAGCGCTTGACGGACTCGCGGGAGTGTTGCTGGTGACGCTGGCCACCGACGGCGGCGACGGGCCCACGGATGCCGCCGGGGCCAGCGTCACCGGAGAAACGTACCAACGCGGACGGGCATGCGGTCTCGACCCGGAAGATTTCCTCAGCCGCAACGACGCTTACAATTATTTTGAACCGCTCGGCGCGCTCCTACGGCCGGGACCGACGCTCACGAACGTCAACGACTTGTTGTTCATGCTGATCACAACACCGTAATGTGAATGCGATACATGTCCGACAATCTTCAGATTGTCGTTGACGCTCTTAAGAAATCAAGCTTCGTAGTTTGGCATGAACGCGACAATCTAAAGATTGTCGGACACCGCGTTTCTTAAATCGCCGCATGACTGACGCTGACAACCAACTTTGCGCTCTGTACGTTGACGCGGGAACCACCAACACGCGCGTGTGGCTGGCGGAAGATGAACAAGTGCTGTCGCGCGTGACGGCCCAGGTTGGCGTGCGCGACACCGCGCGCGACGGCTCGCCGCACAAATTGCGCTTTGCTTTGCGCGATTTGATCGCCGACGCGCGCGCGCATGCCGGAGCGGTGCGATTGTGCGCGCCGTCTCACGTGATCGCAGCGGGCATGATTTCATCGCCGCTCGGTCTCGCAAAGGTTACCCACATCGCGGCCCCGGCGGGCCGCGCGGAGCTGGCCGCCGGCGTCGCCGCGCATCAATTCCCGGACATCACAGAGCTGCCTTTCCTGCTCGTTCCCGGCGTACGTTGCGGCCCGCTTCGTACCGAAGCGTCAAACATCGGCGAAGTTGACTTGATGCGCGGCGAAGAAACTTTGTGCCTTGGTTTGAGCGACGGCGGACTGCTCGGTGCCAATGCGACGCTACTCAATTTAGGCTCGCATTGGAAAACCATCAAATTGGACGAAGCCGGGCGCATTGCGTCAAGCGTCACCAGGCTCTCGGGTGAAATGATCCACGCCGTGCAAGAGCACACGATTCTCGCCAGCGCGGTGACGCGAGAGCGCCCCGTTGCCTTAAGCGAAGAATGGTTAGCCGCCGGGATGCGGGAGCAGCGGCGCAGGATTAAGGCGCGCCTTTCTGCGTGCGTCTGCTGGAGCAGGCGCCGCACGGCACCCGATGACCGTTTGTCTTATCTCATCGGCGCTTTTGTCGCCTCCGCCCTCGACTCCCTCGTCGCTGCCGAAACCTTCACGCCCAATTCTCCGTCGTCATCGCGGGCGGAGCAGGCATCGCCGCCGCCTGGGCTTATGCCTTGACGGAGAAGCGCATACTCGCCATTCGCCTTTCGCCGGAAGATGTTGAGGCGTTGCTCAGAAATTGCGCGTGATCTTGCGCCTTTAATAAGGTGAGAGTAGAGCGAGCTGGAAGCTTCTCGTCAGCGCGCCACACAAGCCGAGAGCTTCGGGCTACTCTCCCATAGCCAAGCAGGCGTCTTCAAACGGCGCGGTGAAAGATTTTGTGCGCACGCGCAACTCGTCGGGCGTGCCTTCGGCGGCTAAGACGCCGGCGCGCATAATGCCTACGCGCTGGCAGGTTCGCTCGACGAAGCTCATCACGTCGACGAAATCAGCACGGCGCGCCCGCGGTCGCGTTCCGCTTCAACCCGCAGGCGGACTTGCGCATCATCTCCACATCCAACCCGTTCAAAGGCTCGTCCAGCATCAGCACGTCGGGCGCCCAGAGGGCCGCCGCGAGGCCGCTTTTGCGCATCCCCAGGGAATAACCGCCGATCCAAGTTTCCGCTTTGGCTTGCAATCCGAAGAATTCGAGCTCGCGCTCGACCATCAGTGGATCGACTTCTTTGAGACCGGCGACCAGCTCCAGATATTCGCGACCGGTCAGCCTTTCGTAAAGAAACAATTCCTCCGGCAGGTAGCCCAGGCGGCGTTTGACCGCGGGCGTGCGAGCGACATCTTGGCCGCACACGCGGACTTCGCCTTGATCGGGCGCAGTGAGGCCGGCGATCATGCGTATGAGCGTTGACTTGCCCGCGCCGTTGGCCCCCACGAGTCCGTAAATCTCGCCGGGCGAGACGTTCAGGCTGAGGTCTTTGACCGCCGTCACGGGGCCGTAGCGCTTCGTCACGGACGTCACTTCGATCAGGCTGCTTGCGCTCAACTCTCTCCCCTAGCAAATGATAAGCGGCGCGGTGATGCCCGCGCATCTGGATCTGCTGCATTCCGAAGGCGTAAAGGCCAAACCAATTGGCCACAAAGCGGCGACGAAAATTCCGACGCCCACTCCGAGCGTCAGCATCACAATCAGCGCAAGACCTGGCTGGTCGGGCATTTCATACGCGAGTGAGCCGACGAGTGTGCTCACAATCCACCACACCCATAAACATTCGGCGAGCAAAGGCAGCGCGTAGTAAGCTGGCACCTGTCCCAGAAATACGCCCGCGAGCCATGCCAGCGCCGGCGCGGGCAGTGAAATCATTCTCGCGTACCAGAGCTTGGCTTCCCAAAGTTCGGCGCCGGGAATTCCAATGGCCCGCTCCAGCCACAAGCGCGGAATTTGATGCGCGACCAGCACCGGCAAGAGCGCGATCAATGAAGCGATGATGCAGACGGAGCCGATCTTGACGGCGAGCAACGGCGGTTGCCACGTGGTTTCAAACCAGTCGGTTGCCGGCGCCGCGGATGGCAGTGTGTCGCTTAAGAGAACAGCCACAAGCATCGCCATCCAAAGTAGCGCGAGGCCGCCGGCTACAAACACTGCGGAAGAAAAGATTCCCAACGTGAGGCGTAAATCGCGCGTCAGTTGCGCCCGCACAGAAGCGGAAACAAAGCGCACAGCGGCGAGCGCCCCAAAAAGTGATCGTCTGCGCCGCCGCACCCCCAAGCGCTGCGCATGTTCGAGATCCGCCGCACGCCAGCGCAAATAGCAAAGTCTAATTAGCGGGTAAAGCGTGAACGCCCACACGGCGGCGATCATCAAGATTCGGCGGTCGCTTCCCGCAGGCAGTAAGCTGTTTTTAAAAATGATCACCAGCAGCAGCGCGTTGATGGCTACGCCGACAAGCGATGCGATTGCGCCTGCGAGCGCGGCGCGCGCGTCGCGCATGTGCGACCAGTGGATCCAGTTGAGCGCCGCGAAAACTTGGACGAGCGCAGTGAGTGCCAGTAAAGCGACGAGGGCGACGAAGATGATCGCTTTGCTCAATGGGCCGGCATCAATGAGCGGACGGAAAACGAGAATCGCCGCGCCGACAACACATGTGCGCGCGAAGCGCACCGCGAGGGTCGCATGCAGCAGCGTGCGCGGTTCCACCGGAAGCCGATCGAAAAGCGATTCCGGTTGACGCAGATGATAAATTTCACGGGCGGCGCGGGAAAGGCTGGCCAATGCTAAGCAAAAGGCCGCGAGGCAGGCTGCGAATAAACCGGCGACGGGTGTCAGACGCACATCCGGGGCGCTCTCGATCCACCTGGTGAACGAAAAATATGTCATCCCCAATGAGCGGAGTGGAATAATAAGGGCGTAGAGATGCGTCCGCGCCCAGCGCCACGCCGCGCCCCTGCGCCGCCAAGATGATTGGCAAATTATATACCTGATGCAAGCTATCAGCATTGGCGCGATCAGCTCAAGTGGATATTCGAAAAACATTTGGCGATGCGGGGTTCGACCGCAGCGTGTAAGATCTGAGCTTTGCGTGAGGCGAAGCGAGTGAGTTGTCCCGCAAACCTCGTCAGCAGATGTGTGTTGCATTAATCACTGATGTACGCACAAATATGAACGAAACTCATCAACCAGTTTCACCGCAGCAGGCGGCAGGAGGTAGCCGCAGGCGTACGGGACGAGCATTAAGAGAGTGACAAGCCTGCGCGAGCAGGCGACAGATGCGGCTCGTTTGTAGCGAAGGCGCGGGTTTGGAATGCGGCAGCCTTCGGCCGCCCGCTTGGGCGCGGGCTACCAACTTATGGGCGGCGTGTCCCATAGGCGCCGTACGCCTGTGGCTACCACTCTGCCGCCTGCTGCGGAGCAGGCTGGTTGATGAGTTTCGTTCATGTTGCGTTTGCGTCACATCAATTAATCACTTTGATTTACAGCGGTTTCCACTTGAATGTTCATGTTCGATGATGATTTTGCCCAATGTTTACATACATTGTAGCCGGAACACGCGGATGGAAACCGCTATAGGAGAATTCTCAATGGCCAAAAACTTATTTCTCGTAATCTCTCTCTTGCCGGCACTCTTGCTCACAACCGGTTGCCAACCGTCAGGACCGAACACCGCCGGTCAGCAGCAGCAGAAGTACGTCATCGCCGTGATCCCGAAAGGCGCGACGCACGAGCACTGGCAAAGCGTGCACGCCGGCGCCATCAAAGCCGCGCGTGAGTTGACCGCCGCCGGCACGCAAGTCGAAGTGATCTGGCAAGGACCTTTGCGCGAAGACGACCGCGAGCAGCAGATTCAGACGATTGAGGGACTCGTCAGCCGAGGCGTCGACGGCATCGTGCTGGCGCCGCTCGACAGTCGCGCATTGGTGCGCCCGGTCGAGGAAGCTTTGCGAGCCAAGATACCGACGCTCGTCTTTGACTCGGCCCTTGTCTCAAACGACATCGTCAGCTATGTGGCGACCGACAATGAAAAGGGCGGGCGATTGGCGGCCGCCCGGATGGGAGAACTGCTGAAAAATCGTGGCAAAGTGTTGATGCTTCGCTATCAGGAAGGTTCCGCCGCCACGGAAGAGCGCGAGCGTGGGTTTGTCAAAGAACTGGCGGCGAAATATCCCGGTGTCGAGCTTGTTTCCTCGGATCAATACGCCGGAGCGACGCGCGACACCGCGAAGCGCGCTTCCGAAAATCTGCTGAACCGATACGGCGACGAGCTGCAAGGCATTTTTACTCCCAACGAATCGTCCACAGCCGGCATGCTCCTTGCGCTCCAGGACATCAAAAAGGCGGGCCAAGTGGTTTTCGTCGGGTTCGACAAAAACGCGCCCTTGATTGACGCCATGCGCGCGGGGCAGATCCAAGGCATTGTGGTGCAAAACCCCATTAATATGGGTTACTTGAGCGTGAAGACAATTGTTGAGCACTTGCGCGGCCAACCGGTGCAGCGACAAATCGACACCGGCGTTGAACTCGTCACGCCCGCAGATTTGGACGACCCGCGCGTGCGCGAACTGCTTTACCCCTCGCTCGATGAATATTTGAAATAACACTTGCTGAAAATAAGGATTGTTGCTCCTGACATCGGGCACTTCCCGTCGAGAATCTGACGCTCGTCTGTCAAATAGTTGCTGGGCGCCGAGCAAGCTTTGACATTATGGCCAAGCGAATCAAGTGTTTGGCAATCGTGTCGTTGGCATGACTGTTGCACTGCGCCGCCAGCGGCTTGAGACGAGGAAGCCTTTTGTCGTTGGCATAAATGATCACCCTAGCCCAAAACCTAAAACGAAAAACACGCCCTCAGGAGTTGGAGATTTGACAGCCGATAAAGCGTTAGTGACCGAAGAAGAGATGTCGGTGCTCCTCAAGTCTCCGAATGGCGGCGCGGCCGCCGGTGGGGCTAATCGTCAAAGAGTTGTCCCGTACGATTTTCGCCACCCGAACCGCATCTCCAAAGAGAAAATCAGATCGCTTTATTTGCTGCACGACATGTTTTCTCACAGCTTGTCGACGAGCGTTCCGATTTTTCTGCGCGCGATCTCCGATATCACGTTAATCTCCGTCGAGCAACAAGCGTATGTCGAATACATATACGGACTGCCTGACCCGACGGCGATCTTTACCATCGCGATGCGTCCGTTGCAGGGTTTAGCCATCCTGGAGCTGGGACCGTCCATCGCCTTTCCCGTGATTGACCGCATGCTCGGCGGCGCGGGCAAGCCGCTTCAGGAAACGCGCGCCCTCACGGAAATCGAGCAAAAAATTTTAGAGGGATTTCTCAAACTGATCACCGACGATTTGAAAGAATCTTGGAAACAGATCATTGAATTGGACATTCAAATCGTCGGTCGCGAAACGCGCCCGCAGTTGCTGCAAATCGTTTCGCCCAATGAGGTGATGATCACCATCGTCTTTCACCTGCAAATCGCCGATGCGGTGGGCACCATGAGCTTGAGCATCCCCGCCACGATGCTCGAACCGGTGATGGACGAATTTAATCAATCTTCATATACGCGCAGCCGCAACGTGATCCCTGAGCAGACGAAATCTCTGATCGAAAATCTGCTGTCGGCTGAATTCGATGTCACGGCCGAACTTCACGGCACATCAATTATGATGAACGATTTGATCGACCTGGTGCCCGGCGACATCCTGCGTTGCAGCCAAAGCGTGACTCAACCAGTGGAGGTTCGCGTGAGCGGCCTCTTAAAGTTTTATGGCAACTTGGTGAGCAGCAATAAAAGCTTAGCTGTTCAATTATGCGGTTCCGCGAGCGCGTTAGAAAATCAGTGATGAGCCGGCGAGTCAAGCTTCGGCGCTTCAGCGTCCGGCCACTCTTACTTTTATGGCAGAGACAATTGAAAAACAACTAGTTTCCGCGTTCTCCGAATCTTGGAATCAGACGGCGCCGAAACTGCTTTGGAAACCATCTGAACTAAGCCTGCTTTCGCTACGTGAAGTTTCAGGCGAAAAGATGGGTAACGCCTTGGCCGTGTCGATCACGTGGTCTTCGGCGTTCGTGATGACTTGTCACGCGGCTGTGACCGGCGTCGTGGTGTGCCTTTGAGGCTGATGATGGAGCTGAGATTGAAAGCATCCTCGGCAGCAAGCAAGAGTCTGACGGCAAGCCGGCGATCGGCGGCCGCACTCTCATCAATAATATTTTCGCCGCGACCGCACAGCACATGCCGCCGCGATATCGGGCACGGCCAATTTCGGCCAAGCGCAATACGTCGATTTAACAAAGGATGAGTCTTATCTCTCGACCGTGATCGGCGCCGCAGCATGGATCGGGACGTTTTCATTGTCGATTGGCACCGATTTAGATACGCAACTTTTGATGCTCTATTCTCCGGGCGGCTCACTTGAAGCCCAACCGGGGACAGCCGCGTCGGCGGGCGGCAGCAGCACCACCTCTAATACTGCCGCCACCCCCCCCGTCATGAATTCACCCGATCAAGCGAATAACGCGGCCGCGCCCCCTCCTCCTGCCGCCGTCGCCCCGCCGCCGCCCGGCGCACAGCCCGCACCGTCGCGCCGCCAGGTACAAAAGAAAAATGATGATCAGCCACGCAACTTCGAGCGACTGATGGATGTGGAGCTGGAGGTGGTGGTGCGCTTCGGTGTGACAAGTCTGCCACTCCGGGATGTCGTCGCCATGGGAACCGGGTCGATGATCGAGCTCGACCGCTCGGTCAGCGAGCCCGTCGAGCTGCTGGTCAACGGACGACAATTTGCCCGCGGTGAAGTGGTCGTGATTGATGGTTATTACGGCGTGCGCGTCACCGAGGTGCAAACCGTCGCGGATAAACCCATCACACTCGTCTGAAGCGGCCCGCCCGGCGGGCTCTGACCGCCCGATCACAAAATTATTGATTCCATCATCAGAGCGCATTATGTCAAATTCACTTGCCACCATCGAACTGCCGCCTGCTCCGGCACCGGCTCGTTTAAATGCGCGAGAAGCCGCCGCTTTAACCGGCGCGCGCAAAGCGGCGATTGTTTGCCTGAGTTTAGGCGACGAAGTGACCGCCGAGCTGTTCAAGCATCTCAGCGAGGATGAAGTGCAAATTATTTCTCGCGAATTGGCGATTATTCAAAGCGTGCCCTCTGAAACGGCCGAAGTTGTGCTCGATGAGTTTCACCAAAGTCTGCTCGCCCGCTCTTACGTCATCACGGGCGGCGTTGATTACGCCAAGCGTTTGTTGGTCAAGACTTACGGGCCGGAAGTGGCCAAGCGTCTGCTCGACAAAATCTCTCGGTCAATCGAGTCCACCGCCGGCTTCGACGCGCTGCAAAAGATCGACCCGCAGCAATTGTCCAAATTGTTTCAAAACGAGCATCCGCAGACGATCGCCGTCGTGCTCGCCCACTTGGACGCCTCGACGGCGGCCGACATGATTCGCTTTCTTCCGGAAGAGCAACGCACGGACATCGCTTTGCGCATCGCCAATTTACTTCCATTTCCCAGGATGTGGTGCGGCGCGTTTCGGTGGTGCTGGATCAAAAGCTGAAGAGCGTGGGCAGCGTGAGCCGGCAGGCGATCGGAGGAGTGGCGTCGGTGGCCGAGCTTTGCAACCGGTTGGACCGCGAGGTGGCGCGCAAGATTCTTGAGGACATTGAAGTGTCCGATCCGGATGTGGCGCTCGCGGTGCGCAACATGATGGTGACGTTTGACGACTTGTTGTTGGTGGACGACGTGGGCATTCGCGAAGTGCTTAAACGCATTGAGAAACGCATGCTGGCGGTGGCGCTCAAGGGCACGATCCCCGAGCTGCAAGAACGCTTTTATTCAAACATGTCGACCAAGGCGGCCGAAGCTTTGAAAGAAGAAATCGACTTTATGGGGCAGGTCAAGCTGAAGGACGTGACGGGCGCGCAACGCGAAATCGTGGAGGTGCTGCGCCTGTTAGAGGAAGAAGGTGTGGTCAGCTTTTCGGGCGGCAGTTCGGAAGAATCATACGTCGCATAACTTACGGCTCTTCTGGTTTTCCCCTCAAACGAACGCTCTGTGCGAGTTTCGCGATGGCCTCCGAGGAAGCGTTCGTGGAGGCCGCCGAAGCATCCCTGTTAGCATTTGTGATCGCCAGGTAGACCTCCTCGCGATGCACATTGATGTCGCGCGGGGCGACGATGCCGAGACGAACCGAATCGCCACCAATGGACATCACTTCAACGGTCACGTTGTCGTTAATGATTAGCCTCTGCCCGACCCGCCGCGTCAGCACTAACATCTCATAAACCTCCCCGCAAGATATCTCGTTTTCGCGTCCGCCCCCATTCTAACACAAACAATTTTGTGGATTTTCGGGTGAAATTAAGAGGTAGTATCGAAAGTTGTGGAAATAAGATGAGCAAGTAAAAAAGCAAATAG
>JBBJMB010000227.1:0-6445 GCA_037719755.1 Pyrinomonadaceae bacterium | reverse complement strand
ATGTCTTGCAGTTCACGGTAACGCGCGTCGCCGGCCACCCCAATGATCGTTCGCCAAGGCGCTTCCGGTGATGGATAAAGCTGAATGCGCCGCCCGACGGGGTCGACGCCAATTCCAAAGAATCTTCGCGCCATCGTTTCGCTGATGATCACCACCTGCTGTGGCGCGTCCGCGGTGTCCTGCGCGGTGAAGTCGCGGCCCGCCCGCAGCGGGAGATTCATTGAGCGAAAATAGCCCGGCGTGATGACTTCGTAATTCCCCATCGGATTATTTTTCGCTTCGCTCACGGATTGACCTTCAATGGCGTAATCGACTTCCCACCCGATGGCACCTTCCAGCGGGCGAATCAGAATCGCTCCCGCGGCTTCCACTCCGGGCTGCGCTTCAAGGCGTGCGAGCAATGTTTGAAAAAAGTCTTTGCGCCCCCGCGCATCCTCATACTTTGTTCCCTGAAGCCTCAGTTCAGCTGTGAGCACGTTGCGCGCATCAAATCCCAATTTTACTTGTTGAAGATTTTGGAAGCTGCGGAGGATCAACGCCGCGCCGATCAGCAAAACCAGTGTGATGGCAATTTCGCTGACAATCAACGTGCGGCGCAATCGTTGTCCCTGACGAGCGCCGGCCAGCTTGCCGCTGCCTTCTTTGAGCGATTCATGCGGGTCAATTTGCGAAGCGGCCAGCGCGGGGATCAGGCCGAACACCGCCGCCGTCGCGAAGCTGAGCACGCAGGTGAACGCTAAGACCGAAGCGTTGATGCGCACGGCGTCCATGCGCGGATGTCCGCCGGGCGAAAACGACAAGGAGATCGACCAGCCAGTAAGCGATGAAGATGCCCGCGCCGCCGCCGAGAAAAGCGAGCACCGCGCTTTCAGTTAGTAATTGCCGGACGAGTCTCGCCCGAGTCGCGCCCAACGCGGCCCGCACCGCCACTTCGCGCTGCCGGGTTGTCGCGCGCGCGAGCAGCAGATTGGCGACATTCGCGCACGCGATTAATAACAACAGACCCGACGCGGCGAGCAGCAACCATAAGGCCGGACGCGCGTTTCCGAAAATATGTTCGGCCAGCGGAGTGATCGCCGCGCGATGATTTTCGGCATTCATCTCCGGATGATCCGCGGCCACTCGTTTGATAATCGTATTGAGTTCGGCCTCGGCTTGCCCGAGCGTGACGCCCGGCTTGAGGCGCCCGAGAGCTTGCAGAAAAACTGCTCCGCGGTCGTCGTTCTGGCGTTGATTGACTTGCAGCGGCGTCCACAAATCAGCGCCTTTCGGAAAGTCGAACTCCGCGGGCATCACGCCGATCACCGTAAAGTTTTCGCCGCTCAGTGTCACAGATTGCCCGATCAGATGGGGATCTGCGTCGAAGCGATTGCGCCACAAGCGATCATTAAGCACCGCCACACGCTCCGCGCCCGGACGATCCTCTGCGGCCGTAAAAGTGCGGCCCTGCGCGGCCCGTTTTCCCAGTGCGGCGAAGAAATCGGCCGACACCCGGGCGCTCTCAAGCTGCACCGGCTCGCCGCGCCCGGTCAAAACATAGCCGTAACCGTAAACGGTGGTCGGCATCGCCGCCAAACTTTCAAACGCCTGACTTTGATTGCGCCAATCGTTGAACTCCGGAATGGACAATTCGGCCAGCGGCACATTTTCGTGATTGCCGCTGCCTGATCTCGCTTCCACGCGACCGCCAAACGATCCTGCTCCGCAAACGGCAACGGCCGCAAGAGCACCGCGTTAACCACCGAAAAGATCGCCGTGTTTGCGCCGATCCCCAAGGCCAACGTGATGACCGCCACCACAGTGAAGCCCGGCTTCTTCAACAGCATCCGCACGCTGTAGCTTATGTCTTGGAAGAGTGCATTCATTCCGGATCAGACTCTTTCTCCGCTTGAGCGCGGTGGGTGTGAAGGGTATGCTGCTCGTGCGTACCGGAGGTCGCTAAATTATGCAAGTTGAGTTCGCCTCGATGGCTACAATTGCTCTGCCGCCAAACACCGAAGCGCTGATCATCCGGCTCGGACCGCCCGACGCACGCTTGAGCGATGAAGAGTTTGAGCAGCTCTGCGCCGAGTACTCTGAACTGCGCCTTGAGATGAACAGCGAAGGCGAGGTCATCATCATGGCTCCCGTTGTGACGGAAGGCGGAAAACGGAACTTTGTGCTAACAGGCCGGTTCGCCGCTTGGGTCGAAGCCGACGGCACGGGCGTGGGTTTCGATTCTTCAACCGGATTTACGCTGCCGAACGGCGCCAAACGCTCACCCGATGTCTCCTGGATCAAACTAGAGCGCTGGCACGCTTTGCCTGACCACCAAAAGAATAAATTCGCATTGATCTGCCCCGACTTTGTGGTCGAATTGCGTTCCAAATCAGACCGGCTCAGCACCTTACAGCAAAAGATGGAGGAATACCTCGCGAACGGCGCGAGCTTAGGCTGGCTGATTGATCCCTTAGAAAAGAAAGTCCACATTTATCGTCCTCAAGCTCAACTGAAATCCTGGACAATCCATCAGAGATTTCCGGCGCCCGATGCTCGCCACCTTCGTCCTCAAACTTGACGGTCTTCTCAACTGATGAGAAGTGCTGAGTGCTGAGTGCGCAAACATTAGCGTTGCGCACGGTTGAACTCAAACGCCGACTAACCTCTCTGCTCTTACCTCAGCACTCAGCACTCAGCACTTTCATTCGTATCTGAGCGCGACCAGCGATCGACGCGCGTTGCTCGCCGGGCCGGGATGAGGCACGCCGTAAGGGCGACGAGGGCGAAGTGTTGCGACGGCGATCATTGTGAGCGGGTCTATGGCGCCGACGCCGTAAAGCAAACTCACCATCACGCGCGTGGCGGCGAGCGAACCCGCGAGGCCGACGGCGATGCCGATGCCGGCGAGCAGCATGCCCTGCCCGACCACAAGGCGCAACACGTCGCCCGTCTTTGCGCCCAGCGCCATGCGCACGCCGATCTCGTGCGTGCGCTGCGTCACAGAGTAGGAGATGACGCCGTAGATGCCGACGGCGGCGAGCGCCAGCGCCAGCGCGGCGAAGGCGCCCAAGAGCAGCGTGTAAAAGCGCGGCCGTGCGATTGAATCGGAGAAAAGCTGGTCTATCGTCTTCAGGTAGGAAACGGTTTGGCTCTTGTCCACCGCGCGAATCGCGCTTTTGACGGACGCGACGGAAGCTTCCGGGTCACCGCTGGTGCGCACCAGCAAGTCCATGCTAAACCACGGACGCTGCAAGTAAGAGACGTAGATTTCAGTGCTCGGTTCTTCAGTCACCGATTTCACTTTGGAATCGCGCACTACGCCGATGATCTCCAATTTGAGCGGCGCGCCGAGGTAGTCTACGGTGAGGCGCCGTCCGATGGGGTCACCCTCGGGGAAAAAGCGGCGCTGCATCGTTTCGTTGATGATCGCGACTTCCGTTGCGCCTGTGCGATCGCGCTCGGTAAATTCCCTGCCCTGCTTAAGCGGGGTGCCTATGGTGCGAAAATAGTTCGGGCTGACGGCGCTGTAGGTCGCCTGCGGCACATCGCTGGAGCTCGCCGCGCGCCCTTCGACAGTGAACGGAAAAGCAAGGGAGTAACTAAGCGGCCTGCTCGAACTGGCCCCTACCGCTTCCACGCCGGGAAGCGCGCTCGTCTCCGCAATGAAGCGTTCGTAAAGAGCGATGCTGCGTCCTGCCCGGCGCCAACCGAGACGGCGATCAGGTTGCGCGGATTAAAGCCGAGATCCGTGCTCTGCAAACTCGCGAGGCTTCTGATCAGTAACCCTGCGCCGACGAGCAACACCAACGTGAGCGCGATTTCCGCCACCACCAACGCGTTGCGCGTGCGTTGCTGTTGCCAGCCCGCGGTCGCGCCGCGGCCGCCTTCCTTGAGCGACTCGTTCAGATCGGGTCTCGACGCTTTGAGAGCCGGCAGCAGGCCGAGGATGACGCCGGTCAGCACCGAGATCGCGAAAGCGAAGCCGAACACCGTGAGATCGACGCGCGCTTCGTCAAGCAGCGGAAAGTACAAACTTCGGAACCAGCGCGATGATCGCGTCCACGCCCAGAACGCCAGCAACAAACCGACCGCGCCGCCAATCGCGCATAACAGCAGACTCTCGATGATCAACTGGCGCATCACGCGCCACCTGGTGGCGCCCAGAGCGGCGCGAATCGCGAGCTCTTTGGAGCGCGCCGTTGCACGCGTCAGCAGCAGATTGCTCACGTTCACGGAAGCGATGAACAACACAAAGCCGACCGCGCCGAAGAGAATCAGGATCGCTTGGCGCGCGTCGCCGACCAAGGCTTCGCGAAGCGGCACCACGCGCGCGCCCCAATTGCTGTTTGTGGCCGGGTACTGCTCGGCGAGCCGCGCCGTCACCACGCGCATCTCGGCAATCGCCTGGTCGAGCGTGACGTGTGGTTTGAGGCGCGCGGAGACGCTAAAGTAGCGAGTGCCGCGCGGCTTCATTTCGCCCGAATCCTGCGCAAGCGGCGTCCATACTTCGGCGTAAGCGGGCTGCTTAAACTCCGGCGGCATGACGCCGACGACCGTCACCGGTTTGCCGCCAATCGACACGGGTTTGCCGACGAGCGCGGGGTCGCCCGCAAAGCGTCGCTGCCACAAACGATAACTGAGCACAATCACTCCGCTGTTAAGTTTAAATTCATCCGGCGCGAACGTGCGGCCCCGCAGCGGCTGGGTATCGTAGACTTTGAAATAGTCTTCCGTGACGCGCTCGCCGGCGACGGATTCCGGCAATTCTTCGCCAGTTAAGCTGACGCCGCCGCCGCTGTGCGCGGCGATGGCCTCAAAGGATTGCGTTTCGCTTTTCCAATCGCGGAAATCGGCCGGCGAAGCGCCGTAATTCTCATCGCCGCTTTTCAAGTTTTCGCCCCCGATGATCACCAATCGCTGCGCCTCTCGAAACGGCAAAGGCCGCAGCAGCACCGCATTCACGATTGAGAAGATCGCCGTGTTGGCGCCAATCCCGAGGGCCAGCGTGATGACCGCCACCACAGTGAAACCCGGCTTATTCCACAGCATCCGCACGCCGTAGCGCAGATCTTGCCAGGATGTTTGCATCACAACTCCTTCGCTTTGGTTGACCGTCGTTATCGTTGTTGTTGGCGCTCATCAAGATTGCGGTTTACCCGGCGTAATCGTTACAATCACCATCGCTGAACCAGCAACGATCAAGTAAAAATCTATGAGCGCCCAAACTTTTAATCTGCACGCCATCGTTGAGAGTCTTCCCGCCGGCAGCCTCGTCGTCCTTCCAGACATCAAGTGGGACGAATACGAAGAGCTGCTCGAACAAATCGGCGAAAGTAGAGGCTTTCGCACTGCTTACTGCGATGGGAAGCTACAAATCATGGTCGTTTCATCCGAACACGAAAAATATGCCTGGTTCATCGGGAGCCTGGTCGGCTCGATCAGGCTTCGGCTGCGCATCAACATCCTTTTCTTCGGCGCGCCCACGATGCGAAAGGAAAAGCGGCGCAAAGGTCTCGAACCCGACGCCTGCTTCTATGTGCAAAGCGCGCCGCTCATCGGCCACCGCATGCGGCTCGATTTCGGCGTTAAACCCGCCGCCCGACATCGCCGTCGAAATCGACATCCATCACGGTTCACTCTCCAAGTTTCCCATCTATGCCGCGCTCGGCGTGCCCGAAATCTGGCGCTACGACGGGCAACAATTGACGATCCATCTGCTTGAACACGCTGAGTACGCCGCCGCCGACAAGAGCCGAGCGTTGCCCTTGCTCACCGCGCGTCTCCTCACCGACTTTCTCACGCGCCTCAAAGAAGAAGGTGAATTCCAGACCATTCTCGCCTTCGACGAGTGGCTCCAAGCGAGTCAACCTTAACAACTCACATCATTCATACCTGTGAACACACCTTTCAAGTTGTGTGGTACTCATCTCTGGCTCTTTTGTGCCTCATCGCGAAGAAATAGAATAAGCGGATACCAAATTCCATGCCGCAACCTTTGTCGGCTCAAATCATCGCCGAATGGCTTCAAAGCAAAGCGGACGAATGCGAGCCTTCGTCCGCTTGTGTTCGTTATTGGGATTCGTTCATCCCAAAATCGGAGACCAAGGGGGTATGGATAGGCCGACTGGACGGCTATATCATCATCGCCGCGTGTGAAAGTGATGGCGCCTCGAGCGCCTGGCAGGAGGACGGCTTAGGCAGTGAGGCAAAGGCAGTGAGGCAAAGGCAGTGAGGCAAAGGCCCAGACCAGCTTTGATTGCGGTCATCGCGATCAGTATCAGTCTCATTGATACTCATCTCGGTAACAAAAAGCGATTTGTCTCAGACTGGAACTCTTCGAGCAGGAGCATTGATTCAATGGCCAGCAGATCAGACTCAATCATCTTGGGCGTGATCGGCTGCGGATCGACATCGTAGCGCCCGAGCGCGGTGGCCTGAAGAGCGGCGCTTTGGTCTTCGATTAAGA
>JBBJMB010000226.1:0-6476 GCA_037719755.1 Pyrinomonadaceae bacterium | reverse complement strand
CGCCTCTCTTGCGGCCAACTGCTCTGGCGCGGGCGAACCGCCGTCAGCCGGAGCTGGCTATATTTGCTAGACTCGCGGTATAACCCACATCGTCTATTTTATGCAAGCTTCGACGAAACAAACAGAGGCCGTTTCTTTGCCGGCCTCACTGCGGCGCGAAAAAGACGAGCGCGGCGGCGACATCAGCGGCGGCGACATCAGCGGCGGCGACAGCAGCGGCAACAGCAGCAGTAGCAGCGAGCGCGCGGCGAGGTTTTACCGTTTCGCCGATCTCTCGGCTTATTCTTTCAAGCAGCGTTTGCTGATTCGCATCGCGGACCGCGTCTTTCACACGATTATTCTGCTCATCGGACGCACCACGCGGTTTGAGATCGAAGGCTGGGAGAATTACGAGCAAGTCGGCCGCGCAGGGCACGTTCCGATTTATACTTCCTGGCATAACCGCGTTTTCCTGGCGGCCTACTTCTGGCGCCACCGGCAAATGGTAGTGATGACGTCGCAAAGCTTTGACGGCGAATACCTCGCGCGGTTCATGCAGCGATTCGGCTACGGCGTGACGCGCGGTTCAAGCACCCGCGGCGGCGTCGGGGCGCTCATTGAAATGGTCCGCTTAATGCGCAGCGGTCGACCGTCCGGCTTCGCCATCGATGGGCCGCGCGGTCCGCGGCAGGTAGCGAAAATGGGCGCCGTTTTGTTGGCGAAGAAAACGGGGCACCCCGTATTACCCTTTTCGATCAATTCGTCCAAATACTTTACGGCGCCTTCCTGGGATGAATTGCAGGTGCCGCTTCCTTTCGCGCGCGCGCGCGTGCGCATCGCGACTCCGATCTATGTGCCCGCTGATGCCGACGGGGAAACGCTTGAGGCCAAGCGCGCGGAAGTGCAGCGCGCGCTCGATGATATTAATTGAATAAACCTGATAAGTTGGTCTTGTCTTCTCTGTGTCTCTGCGGTGTTCTTTCTCTGTGCTTCTCTGTGTGGAGGTCAGACTCACTTAAACACATAGAACCACAGAGAAAGAACAAGAGAGGGACACAGAGAAAAACACAGCTGAACTCCGGACTCGGGTGTGAACGACAGCAGCAACTAAGAAAAGAGGCGAATCCGAGCGATGAAATGAATACTGAAAACTCACAATTAACCGATTACCGGAGCGGTTACGCCGCGCTGATCGGGCGACCGAACGCGGGCAAGTCCACTTTGCTCAATCGCTTGGTCGGCGAAAAAATCGCGGCCGTGTCAAACAAGCCGCAGACGACGCGTCACCGCATCCAGGGTGTGATCACCCGCCCTGCGGGGCAAATCGTCTTGGTCGACACGCCGGGCGTGCACCAGCCGGGCTATCTGCTGAATCGCCGCATGATGTCCGCCGTGTATGACGCGCTCGAAGGCGTCGATCTGCTGTTGCTGATTCGCGACGCCGCCGTTCCGACCGGCAACGGCGACCGCTTTGTGCTCGATCTGGTCAGGAAAGCGCAGCAACCTGCGCTGTTACTTTTGAATAAAATCGACCGGCTTGACGACAAGTCGCGACTTCTTTCCCTGATAGAGTTCTACAGCGCCGAGCGCGAGTGGCAGTCCGTCATCCCAATCTCGGCGAGAAAAGGCGAAATGGTTGACGTGCTCGTCGCAGAGATCATCAAAAACCTGCCCGTCGGCGATCCCATTTTCGACGCAGATGATCTGACCGATCAGCCGCTGCGCATCCTGGTTGCCGAAATCGTGCGCGAAAAGATTTTGCAAACCACGGGCGATGAACTTCCTTACGTGACCGCCGTCATCACCGAAAAATACGACGAAGAGCGCCCCGACTTTACGCGCATTCACTGCGCCATCTTCGTCGAACGGCCCACGCAAAAGAAAATCATCATCGGACACGGCGCCGAGCGCCTGAAGGAGATCGGCACCCAGGCCCGCCACGACATCGAACGCTTGCTCGGCCACCGCGTTTTCCTCGAACTCTTCGTCAAGGTCGAAGAGAACTGGCGCAACAGCGAACGCGCCTTAAGCGAAATGGGCATTGAGAATCTAAAAAAGAAGTGACGAGTGACTTTATGAGTGACAAGTGACGAGTGACTTTATGAGTGACAAGTGACGAGTGACAAGTGACAAGAAAGAAAAGAACCTTCTGCTCTTTCTTGTCACTTGTCACTGTCACTGTCCTCTCGGATCACGCTATGTGGTATGCGCTTGATGTGGTGTGTGAGGCGGGGGCGGCGGAGGCCGTCCGGTATGGGTTGATGGAGGCGGGCGCGGCGGGAGTGGAGGAGACGGCGACGGCGAGCGCGGGCGGATTGATTGGTGTCGTTTGTTATTTTGCAGAAATGCCGGATCGTGAACTTGTGCGGGGGTCGCTCGCGGAGGCGCTACGGATTTATGGGTTAGACGCTGGGGCGGTTCGCGAGGCGGAGTGGCGTGAGGTGGCGGAGTATGATTGGCTGGCCGCATGGAAAGCGAGTTGGCAGCCCATCGAAGTCGGGTCGCGTTTTCTGATTGCGCCGCCGTGGAGCGGGTACAAACACAGGACCGAACGGTGATTCGCATCGAGCCGGGTATGGCCTTCGGCACAGGCACGCACGAAACCACGCGCCTGTGCCTGTTAGCGATTGAGACTTATTTTCGCGCGAACAGTTTTCTGGATGTAGGCACCGGCACCGGCATCTTGGCGATTGCGGCCGCGAAGCTTGCGCCCGCCGCTCGCGTTGAGGCCTGCGACACGGATCCGGACGCCATCGCGATCGCCCGCGAAAACGCGCGCTTAAACGGCGTGGGCGAGCGGATCAGGTTTTGGGTGGGCACGGTTGAAGAGTCGACAACTTCGGCCTCGTGCGTCTGCGCCAATCTCACGGCGGACGTGATCCTGCCGCTGCTGCCGGCGCTGATCGGCGCTTCGTGCGAGCGCCTGATTCTTTCCGGGATCCTTTCCGCGCAGGCCGGCGCGGTCACCGCACGGTTGCGCGAGCTTGGCATCCACAATCACGAAATCAAGACGGACGGCGAGTGGGTCTCGATCACATGTTACTGAGGAGCGACAAGAAAAAGCAGGTCTTCCTACTTGTCACTCGTCACCAGTCACTTGTCACTCACTTGTAAGATTATGACGCGCCGCAGATTCTATGCGTCACCGGAAAATTTCGCGCGCGACGCGTTAAGCGCGACGCTTGACGCGGACGAGACTCGCCACTTGCGCGAAGTCTTGCGTCTCCGGCCCGGCGATGAAGTTTATCTCTTCAACGGGGAGGGCCTGGAATTTCTCTGCGAAGTTGAAACAATTGAGCGCAGGGGCCCGGCGGTGCTTAAAATAAAGGGCGAGGTCCGGGCGGCGCGCCCCGAATCGGCATTGCAGTTAACGCTTGCGCTCGCTTTATTGAAAGGGGAAAAGTTTGACCTCGTGGTGCAAAAGGCGACCGAGCTGGGCGTGGCGCGCATCGTGCCGTTGATCACGGCGCGCGCCGATGTTCGCCCCCGCGAAGAGCGCGACGCGGCGAAGCGCCAAACTCGCTGGCAGCGATTGGCCCTTGAGGCCGCCAAGCAATCGGGCCGCGCTCGATTGCCCGAAATCGCTTTACCCGTCACCTTTTCCGAGATAATCGCCGGCGGGGAAGCGGCGCACGACGACGTGCGCGTGTTTTTCTCCGAGCGTGACGGTGCCGGCTTGCGCGCATGGGCGGCCGCCGCTCGCAGCGAAAACGTGCGAAGCATTGCGGCCATGGTGGGGCCCGAAGGCGGCTGGGAAGATGAGGAAATCCGGCATGCTCGCGATGCCGCCTGGAGCATTGTGACGCTCGGGGGGCGCACGCTCCGGGCTGAGACCGCGGCGATCACTGTGGTTGCGTTGCTGCAGCATCTCTTCGGCGACCTTCACTGAAACAACCGAGAATCTTTGACGAAGCGGCTGCCGGAGGAGCAAAATGTGAAAGTCGAGGAGGCGCCCGCTCCGACCCGAAGGCAGGCGGGCGCGCTTCTAGAACGGGCGCGCTTCTAGAACGGGCGCGCGACTGAAATATTAATTGTTTGACTGAGGTATTGTCGTACTTATGGCGATGACAAAAGAAGAGGCCGCACAGCGAGCGCGCGCCGATTTGGCGAGCCGCTTAGGGATTCCCGAAGCTGAGATCACAGAGGACGGCGTTGAGTCAATTGATTTTCCCGACATGGCTTTGGGCGCGCCAGTTGACGACGAGATGAGCGGCGCGATGATCTCGTCCGGCTGGCGCATTCGCTTAAAAGCTCACGAAGAAGCGTACGAGTATCGCGCCGACCGCCGGCAGATCCGCCTCTTCAACTTCAAAGGCGCCAATTACCGCTTATAACCTGACAAGCTCTAATTAACGGTGAGGTAAAGAAATGAATCGTCAAAGCTTTCCTGGACACTTGGCTCTCGCGCTCACGTTCATCATGGTGGCGGCTTTCGCCGGACAGATGCGTCGCGTGCAGCACTCGCAACAACAGCGCCTGAGCGCGTGCCGCCTGACTGCGATGAAACGCGACGCAGCCCATCCGCCCGCCGCGCCCCGCGCTGCGCGAGCGCCGCAAAGCGCCGAGGTGATTGTGCGATTTCGTGCGGGCCTTTCCTTTGACACGATTCGCGCTCTCGTCGCCCGTTTGAACGACCGCGTTGAAGACCGCATCGAAGCCGTGTCAAATCAAATCATCGTCGCTGATGAAGACGGCCTGAGCGCCGAAGCGGTCGCGGCCGAATATGGCACGCTCGCTGAGGTGGAATATGCGGAGCCGAATTTCACCATCAGTCTTGACCCTTCCGAAGATTTGCGCTTTGACGATGTGCTTAACCAAGACCATGGCGATTTGGATTTGCTTGACGAAGGAGTGACGCCCAACGACCCCATGTTCGGCGATCAGTGGGCGCTCGAAAACAGAGGCGACCGCGACGGCAAAGCCAAGGCCGACATCAGCGCCGTGCGCGCCTGGTCTAAGACCAAGGGCACGCGCAAAGTGGTCGTCGCCGTGCTCGATAGCGGCGTGGATTACACGCACCCCGATCTGGCGGCAAATATCTGGCTGCGGCCCCAGAGCGTCGCCGCGTACTCGGACGAGCAACTCGGAATCATTGACGACGTGCACGGCTTTAACGCCGCCGATGACAACGGCGATCCGATGGATCAAAACGGCCACGGCACGCACTGCGCTGGGATCGTCGGAGCCGAAGGCGGCAATGATATAGGAATCGCGGGCGTCAATTGGCAAGTCGAGATTATGCCGCTCAAGTTTATGTCCGCCGGCGGCTTCGGAACCACCAAAGACGCCATCCAGGCCATCAATTACGTGATTGACCGTAAACGCGCGGGCGTCAACGTGCGCGTGATCAGCGCCAGCTGGGGATCGCGTATGAAATCAAAGGCGCTCGAAGACGTGATCCGCAAAGCCGGCGATGAGGGAATTCTTTTCGTCGCCGCGAGCGGCAACGCGAGCGCTGACGCCGACCGCGCGCCGCACTATCCTTCCGGTTACAATTTGCCGAACGTCTTGAGCGTCGCCGCTTTAAATCGTCGCGACGAACTGGCTTCGTTCTCCAACTACGGCGCGAAAAGCGTGCACATCGCCGCGCCGGGCGCGGAGATTCTGAGCACCTGGCTTGGCGGCGAATATGAGGAACACTCCGGCACTTCGATGGCGACGCCGGTTGTCTCGGGCGTCGCGGGCCTCGTGCTCTCCGGCGAGCCGAAGCTCACCGTCAAGCAATTGCGCGAGCGGCTGCTGCAATCCGTAGATAAGCTCGACTCGCTCAGCGGCAAAGTTGTGAGCGGCGGACGCATTAACGCCGCGCGAGCCGTCGGCGTCGATTAACTTTCGCGCGTAAGTGTTTTTGTAGCAAGTGGCGAAGCCCCTTTTCAACCACCGGTTGGAGGGGCTTTTGTCTTTTGCGGACAGAGCTTTCCGACACCAACGGCCTACCGACCCGCTCAAACAAAGGGAGAAGTACAGTGGGAAGAAGAAAGCGCACACCGACAAGAACATCGTGTTGGTCAACGAGAACACAAAGACGGGTGATCTATTTGAGCCCGACCGTGGAAGGGAAAAAGCACGACAGCAAAGCCGCCACAGAAGCTGCCATTGCTTATCCGGCTCATGCCACTTTGGATAAAGACACCGGCTTTCAAGGTTATGAGCCCGCGGGTGTTTTGACCATGCAGCCAAAAAAAAGGACAAAGGTAGAGAGTTGAGTTTGGTGGATAGAATGCTGAACAAACTTTGTTCGAGTGTGCGAATAGTCGTGGAAAATGTCATCGCCGGAGTGAAGCGTTGTCGAATTGTCAAAGACCTGTTGCGGCTCACCAGAAGTGGCATCTCGGACGTGGTGATGGAAATAGCTTGCGGCTTACACAATCTAAGAGTTACTTGCCGTCAATCACAGGAAACCCTTGATCTGTTTGATTTCGTTAGCTCCGCTTAATCCCGATAATGTCTAATACAGTTAAACATTGACCCGGCGTTAAATCTTAAGGCATCATCCT
>JBBJMB010000225.1:0-6479 GCA_037719755.1 Pyrinomonadaceae bacterium | reverse complement strand
CGAGGTGTCTGGCCGTACAGCGCCGGTGTCTCGATCCGCGGAATTTGGTGACGCCATGAGGAAAATCCTTTACGCATCTGCCATTCTCTTGTTCGGCGGCGCCTCACTCCGTGTGGCGTCTGCACAAGCGAACAGCAGTTCCCCGTCCGCCCCGGATTTAGCTACGCAAACAAGTCCAAGGGAAAGCCACAGCTTTCGCGCTCAGAAGTTGACAAAATCTGACCGAACCCGCTGGCGGCGAAGGAGCAATGACATTCTCGCTGGGAGGGTAGGTGAGCGGCCTAGTGCCAACGCGAGAACCGCCACTCCCGAAGCGCCTTCTCCTTCCTCGCTAGCGGGGACAGACGTTGGTGTTCGTTCAGAGAGTAAGCTGCTCAAGGTGGGTGCCACACCTACTGCGCCGCCTTTGGTAGCGGGCGAGTTACCTCTGGCTAGCGCCTCGCCGCGCTCCGCTGCGAGCAGCACCCTAGCATCGGCGGGCGAGCCTTTAAGGGACACCGGGCTCTACGAAAAAGTTGGTGCGGCGGGGAGGGCAGTTGATTCTTCTGACCCGACCAGCCTTTACCGCGTGGGCGTCGGCGACATCTTGGACATCCGGGTGGCTAACTCGGAAGGCATCAGCCCAACACTCCACACCGTTCCCGTCCTTGCGAGCGGGCTGGTAGAGTACTCCTCAGCCGTTACCCCTTTTGCCGTAAGTGGCATGACTACAGAAGAAGTCGCAAGGCGGCTAGATCTGAGCTTCATCGGCGGGCAGCTGGCAGACGTTCGCAGGTCACCGTAAACGTCCGTGAGTACGCCAGCCACACGATCATTGTCAGTGGTCCGTCGGCGACCCCGGTACTAAAGTACTGCGGCGCGAAGCAGTACCACTTTACGTTGTCATTGCCGAAGCGCAGGCGCGCCCTGAGTCGGGCGCGTACTCATAAGATCTCACGCGACCGGCCAAGCTAGTACTGTAGACCTCGCCGACGTGGCAGCAATGAACCAACTCGTGCGACCCGGCGATGTAATCATCGTCGCGGCGCTACCACAGCAGTTTTACTTTATCAGCGGGCATGTCATTGCCCCTGGGCAGAAAGAATTCCACGCGGGGATGACGCTCACACAATCCATCTTAGCGGCCGGGGGCGAATTGCACTCGACTCCGAGCGCTAGGCTGGCGTGGATCAACAGGATCGTAACAGCCGGTGTCGTTTCGTCGTCCGACAGGAGGTCCGTAAGTGTCGCTCGTCAAGGGGCGGACGGGCGTCTCGTGACGGTCACCTACTACCTCCAAGAGATGCTATCAGGCAAAGTGCCGGACCCGCCTCTCCAGCCGGGCGACCGCATCGAGGTTCGCCGCTAGAGTCACACACCGTGAGAACGGAAGTAGATTATGAACAGTTGGGTAACCATACTTAAGAAGCTTTGCGTGCTGGCGGCAGCAGGGTCCCTACTCGGCCATGCCGGGGCGGGGTACTCATTCGCCCAAGATAAGGCGGTGACGTCTGACGTCCGAATACCGATTGACCGTAAAGTTTCCGCGCCCTGCTTGAGCGAAGGAATTCTACTCGACGGGCATATTCGAGCACAGTTCAGAGTCAAATTTTACGAAGGCGGCTCGTACGTCGAGGCCGACTTCAGCTTCGAAGACGTCACTGGCACGGGCACTACAGGGGGCAACAGGTATCAAGCTAACGGGACGAATCACTTCGACTCAAGCGGGCAATCTTTACAGGAGTTCTCCTTCATCAGCAACTTTGCGCTGAACAAGCCGAAGTCGGACGAGAGTTTGATGGCGCACGTCAAGTTACGCATCCGACTCGGCAAAAAAGGGGAAGTGACTGCGGAGGTTCGGGACGTGGACATCGACTGCGGGACATAGATATGCACCGGTAAGGAACAAAACGTCCGCGCTACCCAGATTTGATGCTGGGCGGTCTTAACTTTAAACGCGCCCAGGTCGAGAGGAAAGATTCGTCACAGGGAACAATGTTCTAAATAGCTATTTCATCAGGTTTCAAAAAACTGATAGAGGGCCGGTAAGTAGGGCAAAGCTTTCAACCCTATGTCCGTCGCGGTTAGGCTCGTTTGGTAGTCGAGCTTAAGCTTAGCCCGCTCAAGCGTGATCGGGTCTTTCTCTTTCAAGGCCAGTTTGTTGACCGTCTTGACCTCGTTTTGTAGTTCCTCTCTATCATCATCCGGCACCGAGGAAGACCGGATCAGTTCGAGGAGCCCGGCGAGGACTTTCTGAATAGATCATCCGATCAAGACCGATTTCAGTTGGCACTCGTCTATACCGCCTTGGACGACTTCGACAAAGCCTTCGAAGTTTTAAATCAAAGCCTTGACCACGCGAAGGTTTTATGTTCGGATACGCTGATTACAATGTGCTCGACAAACTCAAGTCCGATCCGCGTTGAAAGGACGTCTCGCGATGGATAAACCTAACCCCCAAAGTTTTAGATATCAAATCCGAGATCGGGGTGTCTCATGAAGCGCTGAACATTCCCGGATTGGGCGCTGATTTCTCTGATGACCTCGGATTTAGAACCTAGAAAGGGATGTCCTCGTCTTCAATCGGGTCAGCCCCACCTCCCGCCTCCTGTGGCGGAGTGCTCCTGACCGGCTTCCCGTCCTTGAGCACCCAGTCACCAGGTTGCGGTGACGGTCGCCCTTCGGGAGCCGCCGCCGTGGCTGCCCGCTTCACGCCAATAAACTCTCCGGCGTCGCGCCCGCCGCCGATGAACTGCAGGTCGGTCGCGTTGACTTCGAGCGAGTAGCGCGGCCCACCTTCCTTGCCCGTGTACTCCTCGACCCGCAGCCTGCCCTCGACGTACACGGAGCGCCCCTTCTGCAGGTACTGCGCCGCGGTCTCGGCCTGCCTCCCCCACAGCGTCACGCGGAACCAGGTCGTCAGATCCTTCGGCTCCCCGCCCTGCGCGTCCTTGCGGCGCTCGTTCGTCGCCAGCGAGAACGTGCAGACGGGCGTGCCCTGCGGCGTGTACCTGAGTTCGGGGTCGCGGCCCAGGTTCCCGACGAGGATGATCTTATTGAAAGACATCTCTGTAATCTCCTATCTGGAAAATCCGTCCCATGCGCGCAATACTATATCATCCGTAGGAATAATTGGGCAAGATACCAGTAGAAAGTGGAAAGGCGATGCGCTTCTGATTTATCTCATCTACTTTTAGATAAAGTGTGTATTTGGTCGTCACTACCGTCACTATCGTCACCAAACGGGTAATCTACAGTTGCTCGTGACGATAGTGACGATGATTTATAATCTTACGCGAGAGATGGTTTGCGACCCTGCTACCGACCTCATAACCAGCCATCAGCTCTTCTGTGAAACATTTCCCGCCCTGCCATAGAAGACATTGCCGTTTATAGCCGTAGTAACTCCCGCAGCGAAAAATTCGGGATCATTTCAGAGTCGGACTGGTCCATAAGGGAAGGTTGCTGTGAGTAGGAAAAGAGGGTGCCTGAGGTTTATTGCACTAAGCCATATTGTACGGTTACGTTGAAGCTCTGCGGGGATAAAACTTATGCTTCCCTGACAGGCAGCACAAAATACGTTATGCTTTTTTTCTCGTTGCCACAACCAACAGGAGGAACACGAAATGCGTATAGCCAAGACCGACATCCCCGTTAGAATCGACGCGCCTGGTGCTGTAGCTAGACAAGAGACGAATTTTGGCGACGCCTCAGGATACGGCCAGATCAGCGGCGAGTATTTTTCTCTAGGCGCTGGTGCGGATATCGCGCCGCTGCTTAAGGGACTAGAGGGTGACCTATGCCAATCTCCGCACTGGGGCTACTTGCTACAGGGAGAACTTACCGTCACTTACACAGACAAAACAGAGGAAGTGATTAACAGCGGCGACCTATTCTACTGGCCGCCCGGACACACAGTGAAAGTCGGTGAAGACGCTGAGGTCATTTTGTTCAGTCCGCAAGAGGAGCACAGCAAGGTCATAGACCACATGCTGGGCAAGATGGCTGGCTAACCTCAAATGCATCGGCCCTAAGCATAACAATTCGCTACAGCCGATGCCGCTTCGCAGCTCGGCTGAGATCTAGTGCGGCTGAGTTGGCACATAACTGGCACACAAACTGTAACGGGCAGCCGCTTGGCTGCCCGTAACTATATGGTTCTAAAGAAGGCGGCGATCAGAATCGAACCGACGAATAAAGGTTTTGCAGTATCAATCACTCACTTCCCCTGAGGTGCTTGTCCTTCTACATCTGTCATTACGCGCTTGTGGCGGGATGTGGACTTTTCACCATTACCATTCAAGGATCACTAGCTCTCATATCATCCGTTTGTCTTATACATTTGCTATTTACCATCAACTTTATTGATGGTAATATGGGAACATGACAACCGCTGATAAACAACCGCAGAACAGCGGGCGTCTGACGGGCGGGCGCTTCGCCACCGGCAACCAGCACGCCTTTCAGAAGGGACGCTCCGGCAACCCCGCAGGACGCCCGAAGAGCATCACCCTCTCCGAGGCCTACCGCCGCGAACTGGCGAAGGTCGATCCGACTGATGAGCACAAGCGTACCTTCGCCGAGATTCTTGCCGAGCAGACCGTCCTCAAGGCAAAGGGCGGCGATATCTCGGCGCTCAAAGAACTGGCGGATAGGACTGAGGGTAAGGCCCGGCAGACCATCACCCTGACCACCGACCGCCGCGAGCAAATCGAGCAGGCCGTTGACCGCATGATCGAGCGCGCAGCAGCCGAAGGGCAGACGCTCACCAGAGAAGAAGCCGTCACCGCGCTCGCCGCCTGCGTGCCCGAAGCGAGCGGGCTAATCCATTGATACCTTCCTACCTCTCAGACCTGGCGCGCACCGAAGCCCTCGCCATTGAGACGGCGGCGCAACTCAACTCGCTCACCGCTGTAAGCGGCGGGGATGACAACTTGCGCCAGACGCTCGAAGCCGAGGGGTGGCGCGTGGTACCGAGATCTTCGGCAAAGACTTTGTTGATGCACTCGCCCCGCATCACGCCGAAGCAATCGAGTGGCATTGGAACGCGAAGATGCGGCAGCGCAGAGGCGAGTCCGTTGACGAGGATGCCTACTTCGCTATCTGGCCGAGAGGCCACATGAAGTCAACTGTGGCTCGCCGCATCGCCATCGCCGACGCCTGCATTTCAGGGGCGGGCTATTGCCTTTACGCCGCCGGGACTGTTGGTAAGATTCAGGGCCACGCCAAGTCCATCGAAACCCTACTCACTTCGCCCAAGATCAAAGAATACTACCCGGCGCTCTCGCGGGTGCGCAAAAGCGGTGCGGGGATGTCAAAGGGGTGGACCAATGACTTCATCTACACCGACCAGGGGTACGTCTTCCACTTCGTCTCGCTCGACCAGGGCATCCGCGGCGCGAACGTGGACGACGTGCGCCCCACTCTCATCGTGCCAGACGACATCGACGAGCCGAACGACAGCCCCGCCGTGTCGGACAAGCGGTTTCGCACTCTCACGCGCTCGGTCTTGCCCACCCGGCAGAGCGGGACGCTCGTCTTCGTCGCTCAAAACCTCATCGCAAAGCACTCCGTGGTTAATAAGATTGTCACGGGCAGGGAGCGCGCTCTCACCAGACGCAAGGTGACCGCGCCCGTCCCGCGCTCGTCGGCATGCGTACGGAACTGCGCACTGTGGCCGGCGTCGCGCGCGACGTCATCATCGCCGGCGAACCGACCTGGGCCTTCTACGACTGGGACCGCTGCCAGGAAGAGATCGACACCATCGGACTATCGGCATTCCTCGCCGAGTGCCAGCACGACCTGACGAGCGACGACTCGATGCGTGTGTTGCCCGAATACGACGAGGCGATCCACGTCATCACCTGGTCGCAGTTCCAGAAGATGTACGGCTCGCGCTTCATCCCGTCGTCGTGGAACGCAGCCATCGGGCATGACATCGGCTACACGGAAGGTCACCTGTCGGCGGTGGCCTGGGTCGCCACGTCCGCTGCGATGACGAAACTCCCCAACAAACGCTTCCGCTACCGCGCGCTCACATTTCTCGACAAGTCGCCCGATGAGATGGCAGAGGCCATGATCGCAGCGATGCGACCGGATCCGCGCGCCGGTCGTTACCACGACGAGCGGCCCATGATCAGGAAGTGGAGGATGTCGCACGAGAAAAAAGGCGAGAGGAAAACCTACCGGGAGAAGTTCAGACTCCCCTTCATGGCCTGCGATTCCGGTAAGACCGCAGGGATTCCACAGTGGCGGCATTACCTGCGCGCTGACAAAAAGCGCCCACACCCGTTCCACGCCGACACGCTCCTGCCTGACGGCACCTACAAACTCGGCGAGCCTGGCTGGTTCGACGTGGTAGACGATGACCAGCTCGAAGCCCCGCGCGATGACGGGGGGATGAAACTCGCGCGCGAGCAGGCGTTAGTCTGGCTCTACGTGCCGGAGCATTTGACGGAGAAGGGACTAACTCCTGAGCAGCCGACCAAAGCGTTCGAGGA
>JBBJMB010000224.1:0-6544 GCA_037719755.1 Pyrinomonadaceae bacterium | reverse complement strand
AACCGTTATAGGTCAAAAGCCTATCACAGGTTCGAATCCTGTCATCTCCGCCAGATTTTGAACGATGAACGCGGAACGATGCACGATGAAGTAAGAGACCGGAACCTCTTTATTCATCGTTCATCGTTCCGCGTTCATCATTGGTGAAAAATGTCCGTTCGCGTCCGCTTTGCCCCATCACCTACCGGGTATTTGCACATCGGCTCGGCCCGTTCCGCGCTCTTTAATTGGCTGTACGCGCGCAAAATCGGCGGGAAATTTCTGCTGCGCATTGAGGACACGGACCGCGAGCGCTCAACGGAAGCTTCGACGCGCTCGATTCTTGAGGGCCTCGCCTGGCTCGGCCTTGATCATGACGAAGAGCTCGTATTTCAGTCGGACAACGCCGACAAGCATCGGCGGGCGGCGCTTCGATTAGTTGAAGAGGGCAAGGCCTACCGCGATTTTACGCCGAAGCAAGAGCGCTCCGATGCGAACGTCAAGCAAGGCATCGCGGATCGCGCGCGCGCCCAGGCCGGCTCCGGCGAAGATCATCGCAGCAACGCTTTCCGCGATCTGGCGAGTGAGGAAAGCGAGCGTCGCGCGGCGGCGGGGGGTGAATTGTTTGCCGTCCGCTTGAAGGTGGCCGCGCAGGGGCGCTCGCACTTTGAAGACATCGTCTACGGATCTCAAGAGCGCGATTACTCCGAAATCGAAGACCTTGTGCTGCTGCGCTCCGACGGCCACCCGCTTTACAACCTTTCGGTGGTGGTCGATGACATAGACATGCGGATCAGCCACGTCATACGCGGGCAAGACCATCTGACCAACACGCACAAACAAATCTTGCTCTACGAAGCTCTCGGCGCGCAGGTTCCCCGCTTCGCGCACTTGCCTTTGATCCTGGCGCCCAATAAAGCGAAGCTCTCCAAGCGCAAGCACGGCGAAGTTGTTTCCCTGACCACTTACCGCGACCGCGGCTTTGTGGCGGCGGCTTTTCGCAATTTTCTGGCGCTGCTCGGCTGGTCGCCCGCCGACGACAAAGAAATCATGACGATGGAAGAATTGACCGCGGCGTTTTCACTTGAAGGCATCCATCGCTCCAACGCCGTCTTTAACTTTAGCGAGTCTGATGCGCGCCAGTGGACTGATCCGAAGGCGCTGTGGATGAACGCGGAGTATCTGAGGACGATGCCGCTCGGGACATTGATCCCGCTTGTCGCTGATGAGCTGCGCGCTTGCGGATTGTGGCGGGCCGAGTACGCGAACGTCGAGCGCGAATGGTTCGAGCGCACGCTGGAATTGATCCGCCAACGGTTTTTCACTCTCAAGGATTTTAGCGACCAGGGCCGCGCTTACTTCGGCGACGATTTTCCTTTCGACGAAGCGGCCATCGCCAAAAATCTGAAGAAGGAGCCGCGCTTAAAGCAGTTGCTGCCTGAGCTGGCTGATCGCCTGGCGGCGGCGGAGCCATTCACCGCTGAAACGTGCGAGGCCGCGCTACGCGCCTTCGCGGAAGCGGCGGGCGTCAAATCCGGACTTTTAATTAACGCCGCGCGCACGGCCCTCACCGGCCAAGCTGTGGGGCCGTCCATGTTTGAAGTGTTCGACGTAGTTGGACGCGAGCGTTCGGTCGCACGACTGCGCGCCGCCGCCGGGCTTGTTTAGGCGCCTTTCGTGATACTCCTTTGTCCGGAACAATTTATCAGGAACAATTTCATGTTTCATAGATCGTTTGCGCTGATCACCGCGCTTTTCGTTTTTTCAACGCTCGCCGACGCGCAGCAAAAGACGGTGCCGACTCCGACGAGCGCGCCGCCGTCCGCACCAGCAACGCCTCAAAACGCCAGCGAAAAGCCGGCGCCCGCAACAGCACCGCGTCCGCGACGCGCGCGTCAAACGATGCTCGCCAAAAGCGCGATGGGCGCCGATCTTCCTTCTGCGGAAGGAGCGATCGCCGCGTTCGAGGCGCTGGTCAGTGGCATCGAGCGCTCGGACATCGATGCCGTGATGAGCCTTTACTGGAATTCGCCGGAGCTCACGATTTTTAATAATAACGGAACCATCACACGCACTTGGGATCAACTGCGCGCGAATCGCGCCTCGGCCTATCCGGACGCGGAAGATGTGAAGCTGGACATCCGCAACCGCAACGTGCACATGATCGGGCGCGACGGCGCGGTCATCTCCTGCCAGTGGGCGCAAACCCAACTTTTTCGGGGCAAGCCGGAAAGCGCCGCGGGCCGCCTGACGGTCATCCTCCGCCGCATTGATTCTTCGTGGAAGATCGTGCACACGCACACGTCGCCGGACGCGCCCGATTCCACGCGCCTGATGACATCTGAGAGAATCACTGAGACCCCCCAACCGCAAACGAAGCCGCAGGAGCGACGAGAGCGGTAGTTTATCGAGCAGTGGTTGAGGTAAAATTTTTGTCGTGATGAAGCACCTCGCGCTTAGTGTGGCAAAGATCATCATGGCCGGCACCATGTTTCTGGGCGGCGTATGGCGTTGTCGCGCAAGATGGATTTCAGGGTGCGCCTGACTTTGTTCAGGGCTCACTTTCCGAGGTGAGAGACAAGCGGCGCGTGCTGCTGCATGTGGCGCGCCTCAGATCATTGATACGCGCGACCTCAGCCGCTCGATCATCAACGAGGCATACCGCACGGATGCGCGGCGCAACCGGCGCTACGTTTATGCGTTCAGCTCTGTAGCGAGAAGCTCAACGAATACGTGCGCAAATACAAAGCTTGGGCGCCGTTGAGCATGTGTCGGATGCGGATTTCTTATTTTCTTCAACCTCCTGAGTATCGCCGCTCGCTCGGCACTCACTACCCTTACGGCGAAATGTTTGTGATCCTCAATCAACCGCCCGAATCGGCGTCCGCCGCGCATTATCTGGAAAACGGATCGCGTTTTGGGGCGGAAGACGCGACTAAAAAGCTGATCAAAGAATTAAAGCTTGTGCGGGGGAGGTAGAACACCCGCCGGCAGAGGCATCACAAACGCACCGGGCGCCCGCGGTTTAATTAATCGGGCTTGATGCAGTAGACGACGCTCGTCGGGTATCGGCCTCGTTCAAACAAAGGAAAAAACAGATGGAGTGGATGAATCAAATCGGCAATTTGTTGCAGCAATACATGGCGCTACGGCCAGCCAAGCGCCCGCCACGGTCGACAATGACTTTGACCAATTTACGCAGGCCGCGCCGCAATCGGCCGTCTCGCAGGGGCTCGCCGAAGCTTTCCGCTCAGACCAAACGCCGCCGTTTGGCAACATGCTGGGGCAGCTTTTCGACAATCAAACGGCACGCAGCGGGCCAGCATCCTCAACACGCTCATTTCCATCGCCGGCCCGGCGCTTCTTTCGCAAGTGCTCAACCGGCGCGGCGCAGGAGGCGGCGGACTTGGCGGACTGCTCGGCGGCCTAACCGGATCGTCGCAGCCGACAATCACACCCGAACAGGCCGAACAAATTTCACCTGAAGAAGTGCAGGAAATCGCCGCCGAAGCCGAGCAGCGCGACCCATCCATCGTTGATCGCGTCAGCGATTTATACGCCGAGCACCCGACCTTAATCAAAACTCTTGGCGGCGCGGCGCTGGCCGTCATTCTCGCCAAGCTGGCCAAAGACCACAGCGGACTCAATCTTTAGGAAGTCAGAACGATGAACGATGAACGCGGAAGTCAAAGCCAAGGCCTGCTCAATTCCGTCTTTACTTCATCGTTCCGCGTTCTGACTTCTGACTTCCAAAGAAAAAGCCGCTCGCGACTAATCGCGAGCGGCTTTCGGTGAACTGTTGGGATTGGCCTGTGTGGCTCGGTGAGCGCTCAAAATATTTTCTGAACGCCTGTTCGAGGTACCTACTGGACCGAGATCCGCAAGAATTCCTGATCAGTCCGAAGGTTAGGCCGCAGCCACCTCACTGTGATTAGAACTCATATATTTAGAATCACCTCCTTTTCAGTGTTGGCGAAATAATAAATGACGACGGCTTGCCGCGTCAAGCGACTTTTTTTCCGATCAAGATTTGTTTCTGACAGCTTTTCTTTTTCATGGCGAGGCGGATGAAGTGTGGCATGAAAGATGCGCCAGCCCGCTTCTGTGCGGCGCAGCAGGAGCGTGAACCGGCCATGCGGAGAATCATCTGCGCGCGTCAACTGCCAGCGGCCCACAGCCATCGCAATATCGCGCTCAAGCACACGAATTTCAAGTTCCGAGAAAGCAAGGGTGCCCATCTTTGCCCGCGAGTCGTAGTTTTTACGGTACCGCTCAAGCACCGTCTGCCAGCCGCGTATGACGGCGTCGCCGCTCACAAACGTCGTCTCCGGCGAAAGCGCATAGCCGTCCATAAAAGCCTCAACATCACCGCGATTCCACGCGGCCACCTGGCTGTCCAAAACAGCGCGTATCAAGGCGATTTCTTTGGGCTGTCCCTTACTCATCGCGCGGCCCATCTGCTTGCCGTCGCCCGCCTTCTGCGCCGCAGCAACGGGCGCAAGCGCGACGGCTGCCAAAACCAAACAGCGGCATGAGTTCTTCATACATTTTCCTTTATCAACAGCCCTCGAAAGGATGAAGGATGAAAGCTGAGGCGGTAAGAACTTTTATTAATTTTCTTTTGTCCTTAGCTTTCATCCTTCCGCCTTCATCCCTCCGCCTTCATCCCTCATCCTTCAATTGATGTATCCGCGCGGTTCGTCGTCGCCGAGCTTCTCTGTGTCGAGCACGCGGTCTTCTTCAAGCGTCCAGATGTCGTACAACTCGGGCGGAACTTCGGTCACGAAGCGCGAGGGACGCTGCACAATTGTTTGGCGGTTGTAGTCAGTGCTCATCAACGGGTAAGTGATGTACAGCTGGTCGCGGGCGCGCGTTAGCGCCACGTACCACAGCCGCCGCTCTTCCTCTTCTCCTTCCGCGTCGCGCAACGAGCGCGGCGACGGAAACTTTCCGTCGGCCGCCCAAATGATAAAGACCGCTCGCCACTCAAGCCCCTTGGCTTGATGCACGGATGTGAGCGTCAGCAATTCGTCTTCGTCGCCGCCCGTCACCACGTCTTCGCCCGCGAGCGGCTGAGGCGCCCCGTAGCGTTCCGTAGAAAGGAGCGCCAACTCACCGAGCAATTCGTCCGTCGAGTTGAATCGCGCGGCGTAGAGCGCGAGCTGCCGCAAATCTTCCAATCGCGAGTCGGCGTTTTCGTAATTCGCGGCGAGGTGCGCTTCGTAGCCGCGCGCCAAAACAAGCTCGATTTGCCGGGCGGGCTGATGCCGCGCGGCGTCGGCGGCCAAGTCGTTGATGAGCGCGACAAACTCAGTCCATCCGGCGCGATTGCGCTGCGTTGCGGGCGCGACTTCTTCGCGGCGCACCAGCGCGAGCGGATCTTCCGCATCTTGCAAACGCTCCCAGATGAGATTCGCCGTCGCCGTGCCGACTTGCGGAATCAAGCGCAGCACGCGCTTCCACGCCAATTCATCGCGCGGGTTAGCGATGAGGCGCAGGTAAGCCATCACGTCTTTGACGTGCGCCTGCTCGAAGAAGCGGACGCCGCTGCGAATGCGATAAGGAATGCCCCGGCGCGTGAATTCCAATTGCGCTTCCAGCGAATGAAAGTGCGAACGGTAAAGCACCGCGATCTCTGCGAGCGGAACGCCTTCGTCGCGCAGCTCTAAGATGCGCGCGGCCAGAAAGGCGGCCTGCTGATCCGCATCGCGGCAGGGCACCAGCGCCGGCTGCATGTTGAGCGACGGGCGATGCGCGCGCAGCGTTTTCGGAAACTGCTTGCGGTTGGAGGCGATGGAAACATTAGCGACGGCGAGGATCTCGGGCGTGGAACGATAATTTACCTCCAGCCGAAAGACGCGCGCCTCCGGGTAGCGCTGCGGAAATTCGTAAATATTAGACCACTCCGCGCCCCGCCAAGCGTAAATGGATTGCGCATCGTCGCCCACCACCATCACGTTGCGGTGGCCTACGCCCAGCAGGTCCACGATCTCGGCCTGCAACTTATTCGTGTCCTGGTATTCATCCACCAGGATGTGCTGAAACTGCTCGGCGTACAGGCGCGCGGCCTCAGCATTTTCCATCAACAATCGCTTCCAATTGAGCAACAAGTCATCGTAGTCCATCACGTTGCGGCCGCGCTTGCGCTCGAAATAGATTTCGTCGACGCGTTTCACCTGCGCGGCGAGCAATTCAAAGTGCGGGTAGTGACGCGCAATCACGTCTGGGATGGGAGAATCCGTGTTGCTCGCGAAGCTGATAATCTCTTGTAGAATTTCGGCCTTCGGAAAGCGGCGCGCTTTGGTGTCGATGCCGGCCTCGTCAACGCACACGGAAAGCAAATCGCGCGCGTCTTCGCTATCGAGAATGGTGTAATTTTGATCGTAGCCGAGCGAAGCGGCGTGGCGACGCAAAATCAAATTGCCGATGCGGTGAAAAGTTCCGCCCCACACGCGGCGCACATCGCCAATGGCGAGCGATTCGACGCGCCGGAGCATTTCGCGCGCGGCGCGGTTGGTGAAAGTGGCGAGCATAATGCGCGACGGCGCCACGCCTTGCTCAATCA
>JBBJMB010000223.1:0-6550 GCA_037719755.1 Pyrinomonadaceae bacterium | reverse complement strand
AATCTTTCCCGTCGGGTGCATGTTCTGGTAGCGGACTTGGGCGATTGCCTGCGGTCCGATGTAGTTGTCGTCGCCGTATTGCGGGCAGGCTTCGAGGCAGCAACCGCAGGTCATGCAGCGCGAATACGTGTAACGCTCGGCCGCCGTCTGCGGGTCTATGCGCGGGCCGGGGCCGAGGTCGTGCGTGCCGTCAAGCTCGATCCAGGCGTGAATCCGTTTGAGGTGGCCGAACATCTCCGAACGGTCGACGCAAAGATCGCGCACGTTGGGAAACTTGGTCATCGGCTCAAGCGTGATCGGATCGCGCACTTCCAGCAATTGGTCGACTAAGGCCGAGCACGATTGTCGGACTTTGCCGTTAATGACCATCGTGCAAGTTCCGCAGACTTGCTCCAAACAGCTCATATCCCACACCGGAGGCGTAGTGGCCTGGCCATCCTTCGTCACAGGATTCTTTCTGATGTCCATCAAGCACGAAATAACATTCAAGTTGGACCTGTAGGGGACGCGAAATTCCTGCCAGTAAGGCTCGGAGTCGGGATTGTCGCGACGCCGTATACGGAAGTCTACGAATTCGCGTGTTTTGCCGTTGCCGTTAGTAGTGCTCATACCTTGTCGGATTTGCCTCCCGCGTCTTCAATATCTTTGCCGCGCTCGCGCCTGGAAGGCGCTTCACCGAACACGCTTTGATCGACTTGCTCCTTATTTGTAGACCACACGGCCGCGTTGCTTGTGTCGGGTTTGCTGGCTTCCCATCCTTGCAGCGGCACTTGACCGGCGCCGTCAGGCACGGGCAGTCCGCTCGCCTCGGCCTCAGACCTCAGTGACGAGTCTGTGGCTGACGTTATTTGCGGCGCGACTTTGGTCGGCTCGGAGTCTTTGCCTTTGCTGTAGTCGCGCTTGCGCGGTTTGACCAGGGAAACGTCAATTGCTTCGTATGAGAGCACCGGCCCTTCGCCGGAATACTCGGCGATCGTGGTTTTTAAAAAGTTATCGTCGTCGCGATTGGGAAAGTCGGGCTTATAGTGCGCGCCGCGCGATTCGTTGCGGTTGAGCGCGCCGAGCGTCATCACGCGCGCGAGTTGCAGCATATTCTGAAGCTGGCGCGCGTGGGGAAGCGCCATCGTCGCCCACATGTTCGAATCGTTGATCGAGATGCGGCGGTAGCGCTCAAGCAACTCTTGCAGTTTGTTGTCGGTCGCCTGCAAGCGGTCGTTGTAGCGTACTACGGTGACGTTGTCGTCATCCACTCGCCCATTTCCTCGTGGATCACGTACTGATTTTCGCCGCCCGACTGCGTGACCAGCGTTTGGTTGATCTCTTGCTGCCGCTTTAATTCTTGATCGTAAATGCGCGAGCCGTCGGCGCCGTTGCGCTCCACATTTTTCGCAAATTCGATGGCCGCGGGCGCCGCCACAAAGCCGCCGTACACGCAGCTCACAAGCGAGTTGGCGCCGAGGCGGTTGGCGCCGTGAATCGAGTAATCGCATTCGCCGGCGGCCAACAAACCCGGAATGTTGGTGCGCTGATCGAAGTCGACCCAGAGGCCGCCCATAGAGTAGTGCACGCCGGGAAAAATTCGCATCGGCACGTGGCGCGGATCGTCGCCGACGAACATTTCATAAATTTCGAGAATCGCGCCGAGCTTGCGATCCAGCGTGTCGGCGGGGATGTGCGTCAGATCCAGGTAAACTTGATTTTCCCCCCCCACGCCGGAGCCGTCGAGGCAAACTTGAAAGATCTCGCGCGTCGCGATGTCGCGCGGCACCAAATTGCCATAAGCCGGATACTTTTCCTCCAGGAAATACCAGCGCTCGCTCTCCGGTATAGAGGCGGGCGCGCGGGCATCGTTTTGCGCCTTTGGCACCCACACGCGGCCGCCTTCGCCGCGCGCCGATTCGCTCATCAAGCGCAATTTGTCTTCGCCGGGAATGGAGGTCGGATGCACCTGTATAAATTCGCCGTTGGCGTAGCGCGCGCCCTGTTGATAGCAAGCGGAAACGGCGCTGCCCGTGCAAGTCATCGAGTTGGTTGATTTGCCGAAAACCAGACCCGGTCCGCCGGTCGCCATAATCACCGCGTCGGCCGGAAAAGCTTTCAATTCCAGCGTGTGGCGATTCATCGCGACCAAACCGCGGCAAACCTGATGGTCGTCCATCACCAGCGAGAGCATCTCCCAGCTCTCATACTTGTTGACTTTTTGTCGGCTTCAGCGCGGCGCACTTGTTCGTCAAGCGCGTAAAGCAACTGCTGGCCGGTTGAGGCGCCGGCGAAAGCCGTGCGGTGGTGCTTGGTGCCGCCGAAGCGGCGAAAGTCGAGCAACCCCTCTTTGGTGCGCGAAAAGGGCACGCCCATGCGGTCGAACAGATAAATAATCGACGGGGCCATTTCGCACATCGCTTTGGCGGGCTGTTGATTAGCCAGAAAATCGCCGCCGTAGACCGTGTCGTCGAAATGCTCCCACGTCGAATCGCCTTCGCCCTTGGTATTAACCGCGCCGTTGATGCCGCCTTGCGCGCACACAGAGTGAGAGCGCTTCACCGGAACCACGGAAAAAAGATCCACCGCGTGGCCCGCTTCGGCGATCTTCACGGCCGCCGCGAGGCCCGCCAGGCCGCCGCCCACAATCGCGATTTTGATACCGTTTTTGCCTGTGACGCTTGCCATGTTAATAAAGTCTCCAAATCTCTTCGCCCAAGAAACCGCCTTTCCACACGAAGGCCGCCGCCGCGTTGATGCCGACCGCAAGCAGCGCGACGCCGGCGGCGATGCACGCGTAGCCAGTTAAGCGCTGAGCCCGCTCGCCGATCACAATGCCCCAGTCAACGGCGAACAGCCACAAACCGTTGGCCAAGTGCCACACGGTCGCTGTGATGCCGACGACGTACAGGAAAAAGACCCAGGGGATGGAAAACTCCCGCGCCACAATCGCAAAAGCTTTATCGGGGTAGTGAGCCACGGCCTCCGTATTTAACCCGGGCACGAGTCCGAAGCGGAAATTGAGGATGTGAAACAAAATAAAGAAGAACAGGATGATGCCCGTGATTCTTTGAATCGAGTAAAACCAATTGCGCGGATACGGGTAAGATAAATTGTTCGGGCGCGCTTCCCAAGTAATCACCATGCCGTAGACCGCATGGTAAACAAGCGGAATGAAAATGCCGAAGATCTCAACGAAAATCAAATAAGGAATGTCCTGAATGTCGCCCACCGCTTCGTTGAACTTTTCGGCGCCGCCGAGAGCCTTCGAGTTGGTAAAGAAATGGCCCACCAGAAACAAACCGAGCGGCACAATGCCTGACAATTGATGCAGTTTACGCAGCAGAAACGTGCGACTAATTCTCACAGCCATAATTTGGGCTCCACCCTTCTCTTTGGCCCTGTGAGCGCAACAGGCGTTTACGCGAAACACCGGTAGCGTTCGAGGGCCAGTCTCGGCAATTCATGAAGAACGTAAATGGTAATTATTGCCCGAATTATATTGCTCAACGCGCGGTGAAGGCAATCTCTTGGCCGAAAGCCCGCCCGCTTCGCCAATAACTTTGCCGAAGCGCATCTCAAAACGCCGTATTCTAGTTCCTAACTAATATAAGGTAAAATGAAAAATACTTCGTTGGCAGTTAAGATTAACTAATAGCAGAAGCTTGTTTATGCAAGTCGAAAGTTTAAAGATCTTTTGTGACTTGGCCGAACTAGGAAGCTTTTCGCAGGCGGCCGAGTTGAACTTTGTGACGCAATCGGCCGTCAGTCAGCAGGTGCGCATGTTAGAAAGCAGATTCAAGCGCAAGCTGCTGGAGCGCGTGCGCGGCCGGCGCGAACTGAGATTAACGGAAGCCGGCGAAAGCTTTTATGAAGAAAGCCGCCGCGTGCTTGAAGCTTACGCGAAGCTCGAAGCCCGCATGCAGGGCGAGGCCGGGCGCGTCGGCGGCACGGTGCGCGTCGCCACCGTGTACAGCGTCGGGCTGCACGAACTGCCGCCTGCGGTGCGCCGCTTTATGTCGCTTTACCCGGAGGCCAAGATCGCGCTCGAATACAGCCGCACCACGCGCATCGTGCGCGACGTGTTAAGCGGCGCGGTGGAATTGGGCGTGGTCGCTTACCCGGAGAAGCGCAAAGGTCTGGAGGTGGTCGAATTGCCCGGCGACCGTTTGGTGCTGATTTGCCCGCCGGATCATCCGCTCGCGAAACGCAAAGCGGTGCGCCCGGCCGAACTGCAAGGACAAGAGTTCGTGCTCTTTGAAAGCGACATCCCCACGCGCCGTGCGACCGACCGGATTTTGCGCTCACACGGCGTAACGGTGAAAAGCGCCGCCGAGTTCGATAACATCGAAACCATTAAGCGCGCCGTGGAGGTCGGCTTCGGCCTGGCCATCGTTCCGCGCCCGTCGATCTTGGACGAGCAACGCAGCGGACAATTATTCGCGGTGGGGCTTGTCGGGCCGGAGTGGACGCGCTCGGTCGGCATCATTTACCGCGCCAACCGCACGCTCGGAACGGCCGCCCGCAAATTCATCGAATTGCTCACCGGAAAAACAATTGAGGGCGAATGAAGGCTTGTGCCCGAGACTTTTACTATTTGAGCTTGACCCGCTACCATAACCGATGAAGAACAAGAGGTGGCGCTTGCGAGCAGTCACGACGCTTGGTTGATGCCGGTCGTGCGACCGGCTCGGCTTTTCTTCCTGCAAAACTTCGGAGGCATGTTTTGGGCGGAGTGGTTCTCGTTTTCCTTCTTTTCATAGCCGTCGCGCTGCTGATCGTCGCGGCTAAGACGATCAAGATTGTGCCGCAAGCGACCGTGCTGCTGATCGAGCGATTGGGCAGCTTCAACCGCGTCGCGACCAACGGCCTGAACATCATTGTGCCGTTTATCGACAAGCCGCGCGGCGTGTTTTGGACCAACGTGCGGCCCGGCCTGGCCTCGATTGATTTGCGCGAGCAGTACATAGATTTGCCTCCGCAGCCCGTGATTACACGCGACAACGTGCAAATTCATGTTGATTCGGTGGTTTACTGGCAGGTCACGGACCCGATCAAAGCGGTCTACGAAATCAACGACTTGGTCGGCGGCCTGGTGCAGTTGACGATCACAGGGATGCGCGCCGTGATGGGCGAAATGGATTTGGATCACACGCTTTCGTCGCGCGACCAAATTAATTCGAAGCTGCGCGTCATTCTCGACGAAGCGACCGACAAATGGGGCGTTAAGGTCACGCGCGTCGATGTCAAAAACATTAACCCGCCGGATGATGTGCGCATTACGATGGAAAAGCAGATGACGGCCGAACGCAACCGGCGCGCGCTGGTGCTGCAGGCCGAGGGCGATAAGCAAGCGGCGATTATGCGCGCCGAGGGCGAAAAGCAAGCCGCGGTGACGCGCGCCGAGGGCGAAAAAGAATCGGCTGTTTTGGCTGCCGAGGGCGCGGCGCAAGCGAGGCTGCAGGCGGCGGCGGCCGAGTCCGAAGCCATCGGGCGCATCGCCAGCGCGATGGCGGGACACGGCAATCCGGCGCAGTACTTGATCACCGCCCGCTACATCGAAAGCTTGAAAGAGATGACGCGCGGCAACAACTCCAAAGTCATCTTTATGCCGGTTGAAACTTCAACCTTGATGTCGAGCGTCGGCGCGCTCAAAGAAATGTTTGCGGAGACCGGCGAGCGCACATCCTCCGCCCAAGACGACGGCGCGACGCGCCCGCCGCGCCCCCGGCAATTGCCGACGTAAGTTGAGATGCTTACCGGACGACAATCTTTCCCCCTCTGTGTTTCTCCGTGTTTAAGTAATACTTACCTAAACGAGAGAGAACCACGGAGAGAAGACACAGAGAAACACAGAGGGGGGAAAGCGCGGTTGAGCCTTCGAATCAAATTACGGCAGTAGTTTGTCGATCTGACCGTACACGCGGCCGAGGGATGTGTCATTGGCTGCGCCGGCGGTGCGCAGCAAGATGCGGCCGTTGCGGTCGATCACGACAATGCTCGCGGCGCCGCTCGTGTAATCATATTTTTTGGCAACTGAGCCGCTCCAATCGAGCATCACGGGCTGCTTGACTTGATGCTTCATGATGCGGCGGACGACACCTCTGGCCACTGTCGGAACCGCGGAAAGAACGGCCACGCCGTGGATGTCAACGCGTTCTTTGTAGCGCTCGTAAAGCGGTCTCACCCGACTCTCGATCTGCTCGGAACCTTTGCGGTCGCCGAACGCCAGAACGGTCACCCTGCTTCTCGGAAATTGATACACCTGGAGCTTGTCGTATTGATCCTTGAGCGCGAAGTCTGTCGCCACATGCGAGCTGTCCAAAGCGAACGAGGCGAGCGCAACCGGCGGCCCACCCATAATCGCCTTGCTTGGCGACTCGCTTCCGCCAGCCACAATTGTCAAAAGCATCGCGAGTGTCAAACGCTTCACTGTTTTCCGCAACAAATATCATCTCCATTAGCGATTGATTCAAACAAAGCGCGAAGCCCCTCTCTCTGTCTATGAGCGTGCGCGCCATTAAAGCTGCTGTCAGCCGAAACTTAGGACTGCGAAGTAAATAACTGACTC
>JBBJMB010000222.1:0-6551 GCA_037719755.1 Pyrinomonadaceae bacterium | reverse complement strand
ATCAAACTATTCGCAGGTCGTCGCAGCACGTAAATCATGACTCGCGCCGCCTGAAGCGACGGTCTTCCAATTCAATCTCTTCAGCTTTACGCTGTATGAAGTTCTCACTGCTCGTCTTCATGTGCGCGTACTTGGCTTGCACTTCGCGGATGCGTGCCAGCCGCGCCTCACGCTCAAGCGCTTCGCGCAGTTGTCGTTGTTCATCAGGTGAAAGCGAACGCGCTTCCTCGATTAGTTGCTCCAATGTTGCCATGCTTTAACCCCTTTTTCTGAGCCAAGCGGTTTAAGTGTCCTGCAAAGACAGAGTTTCATACCTTCATTCTATCTCCATGAAGGTTAAAGCAGACAACCGAACCCACTGCCCGTCGAATGTCCGACGCCGACGTTCCACGCGAACCGCACGGCTTCGGGCGTGCCTTCGATAATCACGGGGCAGATGCTCGCGCGGCTGTGGATGTCCTTAATGGTCACGAGTTTTGTTTTCGGAGTCCGGTAAGAGCGATCGAAACTGACGGTAGCTTCGTTGTGCGGCGCATTAAGGCCGGCCGCGTCTATTTTGCGGCGGAGGGCGGCGGTGAGCGTGGCGTCAGCTTCCGGGTCAGAGTAGATGAAATGCCGCACTTTGCCGTCAATTTCTTTGGATTTGGCGAGGACGGGGCTGCCGACCTGGAAGGTGTAGCGGCGGCCGAAGTCGGGCGTCGCCTGTTGCTCGATGCGTGTGACGCGCATGCCGCAGCAGACTTCTGGGTCGGCGAGGGCGCCGGTCACAATTATTTCAACGAGCGATTCGTTGTGGACGCTGATAAACCAGCGTGCGCCGCGGGAAAATTCAAGGGCGCCGCGCCGCATCAGGCTTCCGTCAAGCCAGCTGAGCGAGTAGAGGCTGAGCGCGTCGTGCAGCTGGTTGGGGCCAAGCCATTTGTGAAAAGCGCCGGTCAGGTAGTTTTGGTAAGCGAACGGCACAGGCTGCTGGTTAGGCGATAAGGTAAAGTGAAGTCGCATAGGCTGGCTTCTTCCGCGGCTGCGCAGAATCAAAACACGAGGGCAAAAGCGTCCGCGGTTTACGCTGCCAGGCGCGAGCAGATTTGCCGTCGGGCGGGCGTTTAGAGTTTAATGTTCGGACAGCTTTTTGTGACGTAAATTAGTGGCGCTTGTGCGGTAAATCAGGAGGGACTCCCCAGTTCGACGAATAATACAAGCGCTGTGCTGTGTGGAATTTTAGGTTTGATTCAGCTGAACAGTCAAGGGATTTTTTGAAGAACGATGAAGTTTGCAAAGCGGAAAGAAATTGCGGCGTCGAGGATGAATTCACAGGACACGCTTTTGCCGGCGGCGATTGATGTCGAACACCTGGTGACGCGGGCCGGCTCAAGCGTGGCGGCGCGCGGGCGGGCGTATTATCAACAGTCGTGGCGCTTTCGCGTGGAGCATTTGGATGAAGATGAAGCAGTCGTCCGGGTGCAGGGAAGCGAGCCGTACCGCGTTGAATTTTCGCTGGACCCGCGCGGCGCGGTGATGGCCCTGTGCGACTGCCCGTATGCGGATGAGGAGCCGGCGATTGTTTGTAAGCACAAGGTGGCGGCGGCGCTTTATCTGAAAAATCACACGCGGCATAGCGCCGCGGAAGCGTCTTGGGAAAGCGTGTTGACGAAAGTGGTGCGCTCCTCCGCACGCCCTGCGCAAGATGATGAGGCGGAGCTGCTTTTCTTCAGTCTGCAACAGCGCGGCGCGTCGTGGGCGGTGGTGCCCTACAGGGTGGCGGCCGGCTTCTTTCCGGAAACGTCATCGTGGACGGATGCGGCGGCAATCGAGCGCGTCGTCTCAGAGCGGCAATTGTCGTCGCAGGCCGAGCGGATCGAGCCGTATGCGGTTAACGGAAACGCGCGCCGCTATCCGAACGCGACGCGCGCGCAGAGCTCGCTGGTGAAGATGCTCGCGTCGTCGGGCATTTACTACGGAAATTATTACGGCTCCGCTTCGACGCTCGACTTCAATGCCTTGTTCGCGGTGCTCGAAGGCGGCCCGCTCTACACCGGCACGGACAAAAATCCGCTTAAGCAGAAATTGACGGTGGTGCCCGACGCGGCGCGCATCGAGATGGAGATGGAAACCTCAGCTGGCGGCATCGCTTTGCGCGCCGTCGGCGTGGCGCGCGAGCAGGTGTTTTCGCTGCGCGCGCGTGAAACAAAAGTCATCTCGCCTCACCCGCTGTGGGTGCTCTCCGGCGAACACGTGTTTCACCTGGATGAATCGCGCGAATTGTTCACCACCTTTCAAGAGAGCTCTGAACTGAAAGTGCCCGCCGCCGCGGAAACCGTGTTTCTGGAAAAGCACCTGACGCCACTGGCCGAGCGCTTTCCGCTGCGCGGCGAGGAGGTGCGCTGGGAAGATTTGGAAGACGCGGCGTGCGTGCCCCGGCTTTACCTGAGCGAAGCGGGCGCGGAATTGCAGGTGGGGTTGAAGTACGCTTACGGCGATTACGAAGTGCCGTCCGAGCGCACGGTTCCGCCGCAGAGCATTCGCCGCAACGCGGAGACCGGCGCGCTGGTGCGCATACGCCGGCAGCCCGAGCGCGAAAGCGCAATCTCAGACGCTTTGGGCACCGCGGCGCACGCCTTAAAGCGCACCGCAACCGTCGGCCAATTCGCGTTGCGCAGCAAAGTTCATCCGTTCGATTTTCTGCTGCGCCATGTGCCGCAGTTGACCGCGGCCGGGTATGAGATTTACGGCGAGGAAGCGTTGACGCTGGCGCGCGTTAATCGCCATCGCCCGACGATTTCGTTCGGCGTCACTTCGGGCATTGATTGGTTTGATGTGCGCGCGACGGTCAATTCGGCGAGCTTGAAGTTTCGCTCGCGGAGATTCGCCGCACTTTGCGCCGGCGCGAGCGCTTTGTGAAATTGGCCGACGGCTCGGTGGGCGAAATCCCGCCGGAGTGGCTGGAGCGCTATCGCCATTTGTTTGCCCTCGGCGAAGAAACGAAAGAAGGCTTGCGCGTCGCGCATCATCACTTGACGATGCTCGATCAATTGCTGGCCGACGACGACCGCGCGCGCACCGACAAGGAGTTTAAGCGGCGCCGCGAAGTTTTGCGTAACTTCGACGGCATTAAGCCGCAGAAGCTGCCGAAGCATTTCACCGGCGAATTGCGGCCGTATCAAAAGGCGGGCTTCGATTGGCTTCACTTTCTGCGCGAATACAATTTCGGCGGCTGCCTGGCGGACGACATGGGCACCGGCAAAAGCGTGCAGACGCTCGCCTACCTGCAATCGCTCAAAGAGCGCGGGCTCGCGAAAAAGGCGTCGCTGCTGGTGGTGCCGCGCTCGCTCGTCTTTAACTGGGAGCGCGAGCGCTCGCGCTTTGCGCCGCGCCTGCAGATGCTCAATCACGCCACGCCGGAGCGCACCCGTGAGGTGGCCGACTTTGACGATTACGATGTCGTCATCACAACCTACGGCCTGCTGCTGCGCGACATAGAGCTGTTAATGCATTACGAGTTCGCTTACGTGATTTTAGATGAAGCGCAGGCGATCAAAAACCCGCTCGCGGAAACGGCCAAAGCCGCGCGCCTGTTGCGCGCGCGTCATCGTCTGACGCTGACCGGCACGCCCGTTGAGAACAACACGCTGGAGTTGTGGTCGCAATTTGCTTTTCTTAATCCCGGATTGCTCGGCAACGCCGATTATTTTCGCGAAGAATTTGCCGCGCCCATTGAGCGCCGCGGCGCGAAGGGGCGGCGCAATTTTTGCGCAAAATGGTGCACCCGTTTATCCTGCGCCGCACCAAAGACCAGGTGGCCACGGACCTTCCGCCGCGCAGTGAGCGTCAAGTCATCTGCGATATGGAGCCGCAGCAGCGCAAACTCTACAATCAAAAGCGCGACTACTACCGCGCCTTGTTGCTGAAGATGATCGAAGAAGAGGGCGTCAACAACGCGCGCTTCAAGGTGCTCGAAGGCTTGCTGCGTTTGCGGCAGATCTGCAATCACCCGCGCCTTGTGGAGAAAAGCTTTAAGGGCACATCGGCGAACTTCGAGTTGCTGATGGAAACGCTGGATACGCTTCAGGCCGAGGGACACAAAGCGCTCATCTTTTCGCAGTTTGTGCAGATGCTGAAATTGGTGCAGGCGGAGTTGCGCAAGCGGCGCGTGCGCTTTTCTTACCTGGATGGGCAAACCAGGAACCGGCAGGCGGCGATCGACGAGTTTCAGACGGATCCGGAGATTCCCTTTTTCTGATCAGCCTCAAAGCCGGCGGCGTGGGCCTCAACTTGACGGCCGCCGACTACGTGATTCACATCGATCCGTGGTGGAACCCGGCCGTGGAGATGCAGGCCACAGACCGCACGCACCGCATCGGGCAGGCGAAGCCGGTCTTTGTGTACAAGCTGATTGTGCGCGATTCGGTGGAAGAGAAGATCGTTCAATTGCAAGAGCGCAAGCGAGCGCTCGTGAAACAATTGATCGCGACCGAGGGCGGATTCTTCAAGTCGCTTTCCGCCGACGACATCAAAGCGCTTTTCTCTTGAGAGATACTCTCTGCGTTCCTCTCTTGTCTTTTCTCCGTGTTTCTCTGTGTTTAGGTAAGTGATACTCAAACACAGAGAAACACGGAGAAAAGACAAGAGAGAGACGCAGAGAGAAAGGGGCTCGGGATTGATTATGACGGTGCTGTTTCGGCGGCGGCGAGGAACGCGTTGTAGATCTCGCGGTCGTAGTCTTCCATTTCGGAGATTTGCGCGCCGATCAGGTATTTCATTTGGCCGTCGATCTCCAGTAATTGGTGTCGCATGGTGATGGCCTCAATGCCGATGGTGCCGGTCGGCAGCTCAAGCACAATCTGCAGTGTGCGGCCCATCAAGGTGGAGAGCGTGTTGGCGTCGAGCCCTTTCTGAGGCACCACCAGGGCTACGCCGGATTCGCTGACGTCAAAGGTCTGCGCCCCCACCATCACCATCTCTTCTTCCAGGTCGGTGTTGCCCACTTCGTCAAAAAGCAGATAGCTGCGCAGTTGGGCCTGTAATTTCGCTGCGTGGCGAGGTGCGATGCGGCGGTCTTCCATGATAATCGAGTTTACGCTTCGTCGTTAAGACTGATTCGCGGACAAGTCCGTCGAACGTTGCCGCGCAAGTGAGGTCGCGCGTCGCGGAGGGTAAGGTAATTTGATGGAAATCCGGCGGCGACGGTCAACCGTGGGCAAATGATGGTTGACGATCGCCGCCGTTCGGCGTTAAGAGAGCTTCGGGGGATTGCCGACGACTTTTTGCGTGCGTTTGTCGAAGTAAAGCACGCGGCCTTCGCGGTAAGACTGCACGCTCATGCCGATGGTGGCCATCGCTTTATAGGCCGTGAGCGAGTCGAGCACAGGAGTTTCTCGCGTGCGCACGCAGCGCAGAAAGTTCTCCATGTGATTTTCGCGCGGCTGCGTTTCGATGTTCACTTCCTCCGCGCCGTACTTTTCTTTGAAAGCGCTCGCCACAAGCTTCTGCGGCGTCACGGTGATCTGAGAGACTTTGCTTTCAAACTGCCCGCCCGGCACCATCATGATCGTGCCCTCGTGGCCACGAATGAGGCCGGGGATGTGCGTGTCGTTGGCCATAGACGAGCTGAGCACCACGCTGTGGCCCGCTTCGTAATCGGCGATCAGCATAAAGGTGTCGGGCACTTCGCGGCCGTCTTTGAAGATGTAGGTGCCGCCGCTGCCGGACACGCGGTAAGGAAATTGCGCTTCGCTCCAGCAGATGTTGAGCGGGGCCACGACGTGATAGAAAAGGTCGGTCGCGATGCCGCCTGAGTAATCCCAGTATTTGCGAAAGCGGAAAAAGCGGTCGGCGTTGAAGGGAATGCTCGGGGCGCTACCGAGCCACATCTTCCAGTCGATAAAGTCGTCGCCTTTGGCTTCGGGGCCGGCCGCTTGCTCAATCGGCCAATTACACTCGCCTTCTTTGGAATTGCGGTGGTATTAGCCCTGGCTCATAATCAGCTTTCCGATCATGCCGTCGGCAATCGCTTTGCGCGCTTTCCACCACTGGTCTGAGCTGGTGGTTTGCGATCCGACTTGCAGCACCCGTTTCGTTTTCTGCACCGCCTCGTGCACGCGCTTGGCTTCGGCCACGGTGTGCGTCATAGGCTTTTCGAGGTAAACATCCTTGCCGGCGTTCATCGCCTCAATCGCCATCGGCGCGTGCCAGTGGTCGGGTGTCGCGATGATCACCGCGTCGATATCTTTGCGGTTGAGAATTTCGCGGTAGTCCATGTAGCCTTCGCACTTCGCGGTCTCTTTTGCCACTTTAGTGCGCTTCGCGTACACGTCAGAGACCGCGACGATCTGCGCGGGCGTGGTCGGTTTCTGCCCTGAATCCATCGCCCATTTGATGAGATATGTGCCGCGCCCCCCGACGCCGATCACACCGAGATTGATGCGGTCGTTCGCGCCGAGAATGCGTCCGTGCACCGTGCGCGTGCTATTCAACAGACCGGCTCCGACGCCTGCCCCGACGGCGGTCTTGACGAAACCTCGACGATCAACTTTTCCGTTCGACATAATTCGGCT
>JBBJMB010000221.1:0-6569 GCA_037719755.1 Pyrinomonadaceae bacterium | reverse complement strand
TGCTCGACAACAAGATCGACTTAAAGCTCTGCGCCCGCTCCTCGACCAAACATCCCTCCTCCTCAAGCAAGCGATCGGCGCGAGGCGCGAGAATGGATTTGATTCCGCGCTCGCAATCATGCAAACGAAACAGTCGAAGGGCATAATCGACGACGTGCGACGTTTGCTCGGCGAGGCCGATCAAGAGGAAAAGAAGCTGTTGGCCGAGCGGGTAGCGGTGGCTTCCTCCATTACCAACAACAGCCTGATCGTGCTGAGCTTGTGCGCGGCCGCTGCGGTCGTGCTACTTTTGTTGATCTTCTACCTGCTGCATCGCGAGATCGATAAACATCAAAAGACGTCCGAGGCGCTGCGCCACAACGAGAAACGCTACCGCCTCCTCGTCGATAACAGCCAGACGTTCATCTGCGCTCATGCCCTTGACGGCACGCTGATGTCGACCAACCCGGCGGCGGCCGAGGCCCTCGGCTACAGCCCATCGGATATGATCGGGCGCAACCTCGCCGAATTTATCTCGCCCGCCAAGCGTCAGTACTTCGCGTCCTACCTTCAGCGCATCGGCACAGACTCGACGGTCAGCGGACTGCTCAACATCGTTTCCCGCGACGGCGAAGAGCGCACTTGGCTTTTCCGCAACACGCGTTACCAAGAGGCGGGCCAGGCGCCGTACGTGCTCGGCCACGCGCAAGACATCACCGAGCGGCGGTGGGCGGAAGAGGCGCTCCGCCGAGCCCATGAAGAATTAGAAGAGCGTGTCGCCAAGCGGACGCACGAATTGGCGCTGGCAAATGAAGCTTTGCAGGCCAAAATTGCGGAGCACGAGCAGGCCGAAGCGGCGCTCATGGAAAGTGAAAGAAGCTTTCGCTTTCTCGCCGACGCGATACCGCAAATTGTGTGGACCGCTCGTCCTGACGGCAGCCTCAATTATTTCAACAAGCGCTGGGAGCACTACTCGGGCATGGCCTTCGATCAAACAAAGCACTGGCGATGGCGGCCGGTGTTGCACGACGAAGACGTGCATGATTGCACGAACCGCTGGACACGTTCATTGCAATCCGGCGAGCCCTATGAGGGGAATATCGCTTCAAGCGCGCGGCCGATGGCAATTACCGCTGGCATTTGGTGCGCGGGCTGCCGATGCGCACGCCGAGCGGCAAAATCAGGATGTGGGTCGGCACCTGCACGGACATCGACGACCAAAAGCGCGCCGAGCAGCAACTGCACCGCGCTTACGACGAGCTTGAGTTGCGCGTGCGCGAGCGGACGCAAGAGTTGGCCGAGGCGAACGGCCAGCTGGAAGCGAAAATTATTGAGCACGAACAATCAAAAGAGGCTTTGAAAAACTCCGAGGCGCTTTATCACTCGCTTGTCGAAGGGCTTCCGCTCAACATGTTCCTCAAAGACCGCGATTTCCGCTTCACTTTCGCGAACGCCCACTTTTACAAAACGACCGGCGCGAATCCGGCGGAGGTCATCGGGAAGACTGACTATGACATTTATCCGGCTGAGGTGGCCGCGGAATTCAGGCGCGCGGGCGAGAGAGTGCTGGAAACGGGTGAGAGCCAAAAGGTGATGAAGGAGCTGCGGGACAGCGACGGCGTCACGACTTACTTTCAAATTATCAAAACGCCCGTCTTCAATTCCAAGCGTGAAGTGACGGGCATCCAGGGAATCTTTTGGGACGTGACCGAGCGCACGTTGGCTGAGGAAGAGTTTAAGCAAGCGCGCGACGTAGCCATTGAGTCGGCGCGGCTCAAGTCCGAGTTTCTCGCCAACATGAGTCATGAGATCCGCACTCCCATGAACGGCGTCATCGGCATGACCGATTTGCTGCTCGATACCACGCTGGACGCGGAGCAAAAGGACTTCGCCGAAACGCTTCGCGGAAGCGCCGAAACGCTGCTCACCCTGATTGACGACATCCTCGACTTCTCTAAAATGGAGGCCGGCAAGCTGCGCATAGAGACCGTCGACTTCAATCTGCGCCACGCTGTCGAAGCGGTCGCGGGCCTGCTCGCCGGCAGATCGCAGCAGAAGCGAATCGAGTTGGCTTCGCTGGTGGAAAGCGACGTACCGGTGGAAGTCCGCGGCGACCCGGTGCGCCTGCGCCAAGTGCTGACCAACTTGGTCGGCAACGCCGTCAAGTTTACGGAGCACGGCGAGGTCATCATCAATGTCTCAAAAACAGAGGAGAGCCCGGGCGATGTGCGACTGCGCTTCGAGGTGCGCGACACCGGCATCGGCATCACCAAGCTTCAGCAGCGCCTGCTTTTCCAAGCTTTTACGCAGGCCGACGGCTCGACCACGCGCAAGTACGGCGGAACGGGCTTGGGGCTCGCCATTTCAAAGCAACTCGTCGAGCTGATGGGCGGCGAGATCGGCGTCGAGAGCATGCCCGGCAAAGGCTCGATTTTCTGGTTCACCATCAGCCTGAAAAAACAGCTTGCCCTGGGTGACTATGACGCCGCTCCGCCCGAGGTCGCACCACAGTTGAGCCTTTCCCGCGTGCTGGTGGTCGACAATAATGAGACGAATCGCAGAATTCTGCGCCACCAGCTTTCGTCTTGGGACATGCAGAACGACGCGGCGGTGGACGGCGCCCAAGCGCTGGAGATGCTGAGACGCAACGCCCGCGAAGGCTCGCCGTACGAGATCGCCATCCTCGACATGAAAATGCCCGAAATGGACGGCCTGGTGCTCGCCCGCGCCATCAAGGCGGATGCGCTGATTTCGCCTACGCTACTGGTGAGGCTAACTTCGCTCGGGGGCCTGGACGAATCCGAGATGATCAGCAACGACCGGATCGCCGACTGCCTGACCAAGCCCGTCCGGCAGTCGCAGCTCTACGACTGCCTGATCAAGCTGACCGCGCAACGCGCGCCCGCGAGCCTTACGCGAAGGAGGGTGGCGGGCGACGACGACGGCCGCGTCCAGGCCGCGCCGCCGAACGCCCATCAAAGGCCCGCCTCCAGCGCGCTGCAAATTCTTCTGGCTGAAGATAACTCAGTCAACCGCAAAGTCGTGCTCAGTCAATTAAGCAAGCTGGGCTATTACGCCGACGCGGTTAACAACGGAGCCGAACTGCTCAAAGTACTGGCGACGGCAACTTACGACATCATCTTGATGGACTGCCAGATGCCTGAGATCGACGGTTACGAGGCGACCGGGTGGATTCGCCAGCAGGAGAACGGCGACCGGCACACAATCATCATCGCGATGACGGCCCACGCGCTTGAGGGCGACCGCGAAAAGTGTCTTAATGCGGGCATGGACGACTACCTCGCCAAACCCATCAAGGCTGAGGATTTGCAAAACATGCTGGAACGTTGGCGGCCCGCCGGCCTTGAGACGGCGATTGGCGGGCAAGCAGCGCCGCTCTGCGTAGCGTCCGAGGAAAAACCGCAGATGGCGCCGGCTCCGCTGGTTGACATTGATCACCTTTTTGAAGTTTCCGACAACGACCGGGAATACCTGGAGGCACTTGTCGCGCTCTACCTGCAACAGACTTCCGTCGAGATTACGCGACTCGAAGCGGCCGTCGCAGCGCAATCGCCTTCGGAGATCGAGCGCATCGCGCATCTCTGCACCGGGTCGAGCGCAACCTGCGGCATCGTTTCGCTGGTGCCTGCGTTCCGCGAGCTCGAGCGCATAGGCCAGAACGGGCGGCCGAGTGACGCAGCACAACCCTTAGCGCGGGTCATGGACACATTCAAGCAAGTCGAAAAGTATCTCCATGAATTCACCAAACACAAGGATGAAGGCGGAAGGCGGAAGGATGAAAGCTAAGGCTATAAGAATTTTTATTAAATTCTTTCATCCTCAGCTTTCATCCTTCCGCCTTCCGCCTTCATCCTTTCAGTTGCTGTGCCCAGCGAAGAATAACGGCGACGGCTTCATAAAGCTCTTCGGGTATCTCCGTTTCGATTTCCAATTCATAGAGGGTGCGCGCCAAAAGCACGTCGCGCACCGTGGGCACGCCCGCTTCCTCGGCCAAGCGCCGCATTTGAGCGGCCATTAACTCGGCACCTCTCGCCACAACCACGGGGGCGCTCATCGTCTGACAATCGTAGGCGAGCGCGACGGCGAGGTGCGTCGGATTGACGACAATCACCGTGGCCTGGCGCATCGCCTCCATCAAGCTCTGCGACGTCATTTCGTGGCGCAGCTGTCGGCGCGCGTTTTTTAAGAGCGGATGGCCCTCGGTTTCTTTGTGCTCTTCTTTGACCTCTTGCTTCGTCATCTTTAATTCCTTTAAGTGCAGGTGTCTTTGGAGCAGCAGATCTCCGGCGCCGATCCCGAGGAACACGAGCCCAACCTTGAGTCCAATCTCAAAACACACGGAGGCCGCGAAAAAGGCCGCGCGCGGCGCCGGTTGCCCGGTCAATTCGACAAAGTCTAAGCGCGACCTCCAGAGCACAGATGCCGTGACCACCCCTGCGACGCCCATTTTGATGATGGATTTGAGCAGCTCAAGGTAAGCGCGGGACTTAAAGAATTTTTGTTTGAGTCCGTTGAGAGGATTTAACTTATTGATGTCGGGCTTGATTGATTGGAAAGCGAGCAGCGAGCCGATTTGCAGGTAATTGGCGATGCCGGCGACAAGCAACATAGCTCCGAGCAAAGGAGCGAGCACAAGCGCGCCGTGGTGCGCGGCCCCGACAAGAGCTTGCCAGGCGATTTCGGCGCTTAACTCACCGGTGAATGAGGCCGCGTTTGCGATATGGTCGCCGATCGCCATCGACAAGCGATTCTTGATTAAATTGGCGGAAAGCCAGAGCGTGCCCACAGCGGTCAGCAGCAGCAAGGCGGCAACGAGATCCTGACTTTTCGCTACCTGACCTTTTCTGCGCGCCTCAAGCAGGCGTTTGGCAGTCGGCGGCTCGCTTTTCTCGCCCGACATGGTCTACTCCGTTTTCGCCCTCTCAAGTATGTCGAGCAGTTTCGCCGCCAATATCGGATCAAGCGAGATATACCTCGCCAGTTCCCCGGTCAATCGCTCGCCCTCGCCTGTGCCCCGCAAATGCTCGCCCAAACGTGACCGGATGATGTGCTGCGCCGCGTCGCGCACGGCCGCGACCGCGTCTTCAGGGCAATTGAGATTTGCCCCGAGAGAGATTTGGCGCAAAGCAGCGGCGGCGCTCGCCGCGCCGTCGCCAGTCCCGGCGCGCGTGGCCTCAGAGTGGCCGTCACCACCGGGCACTTCCGCGCCCGACAAAAGTGTGTCGAAGCGCCGCTCGCTTCGACCAAGCGCCGGAGCATCTGTGGCGCACGTTTGATCGATGGGCTCGACGCCGAGCGGCGCGGCACATCCGCCGGCGGTGCCGTTGATGTTCATCAACTTGTTCCCCGTTCATTAGCAATTCGGCGAGCTTATTCGACTTACGACTTGATGTTGTGTATGGCCGACATCTCGCCGTCGTGACGCGCCTTGAGAAGATTTGTGATGGTCGTAAATTCCTGCGTCTGCGTTTGCACGCGCGTTTGAATGTCGAACATGCGCATTTGTTGGATGGAGGTTTGCGCGATCATGGCCTCCATCTGCGCGAAATCGGGGCCGCCTGTGGCCCCGCCGATGAGGCCTCCGACGGCGGTGCCTGCGCCCGGCACGACAATGTTGAGCGCTCCGCCGACGATGCCGCCCAAGATGCGTCCAAATTTACCGGAGTCTTTGGAGGGCGACGAAGTCGGCGAGGGCGGTGTAATGACCGGCGGGGTGGTGATCGGGCTGGTAATTGGCTTTGTGTCGTGCAGTGTGTTTCCCATGATGATTTTCTCCTTATTCACTTTGGATCGCGCCGTCGGGAACAATTGTGACCATCACGATTGTTCCCCGCGTTTTAAGCTTATCGGAAGTTGGCGCGCGGAGTTGCGCGAAGCAACTCATCTTCCTTTGGCCGACGAGTTGCGTAACCGGAGTGGGGTTGCTGCTTCTCTCTCTCTCTCTCTGTGTTTCTCTGTGTTTAGGTGAGACTTACTTAAACGAGAGAGAATCACCGCAGACAAGACACAGCGAGACGCAGAGAAAAGTTTGATTTAAAACCGATGGGAATTAGCTTGCGCGTGACGGGCCAGGACGGCGACGCGGACGGCGCCTGGCATGATTTCGAGGGGCCGATCATTTCAGTTGGGTGCGACCAACACGCCGCGCTGCGTTTGGCCGGCCCGCAGATCGCGGCGGAACAGGCGATGGTGATTATGGTTGAAGGCGGCTCGCCCCTGCTGATCAATCGCGCGCCGGGCACACAACTGAACGGCGAGCAGCTTGCGCGCGCGATGCAGAGGCGGCTGACCGATGAAGATCGCATCCGGATCGGACCATATTTGATTGAGTGCCGGCTGCGAGAATCCGCCAGCCAATCGCCAGAGCACACTGCTGATAATGATGCGTCCGGCGGCAAACCGAGTTTCGAGCAGATACTCAATAAGCTGCGCGCCGAGGACGACAATTTCTACTTTTTGATTGAGGGCGGCGAACGTTTAACTCTTGAGGAAACGATGACCCGCCAGCTACTCGGATGGAATTCCTGCGCCCAACTGGTCGCGTGTGACGCGACTCAATTGGTTACGCC
>JBBJMB010000220.1:0-6583 GCA_037719755.1 Pyrinomonadaceae bacterium | reverse complement strand
TAAGCGATTAACCGGACATTGTCGAATGATTTTGTGGACCAGTAAGACTCATCGAACTCGATTCGTGAGTCTGCCGCTTCTACGATATGCAATCCGCACATCGTTGGCAAGCCCATCGCAACCATCCCGACTGCTGTCAGCGCCGCGCATGCGGTGGTTATCTTCGACGATGAGAAATTTCATCTGCTCCAGCTTGAGTTCAAGGTTTTCAGCTGTCCGGATTATCGAGTTGATCGGCCGCAGATGTGAATAACGTGTTCTACCTATTTTATTTGAGCGCCACGGGACGGAAAGTAGCCCAACATATACCCGGAGTTGATACCAAGGTGCTTGAGAAGCAAGCGATCTGGGCCGCTTTGCGGAATGCCCAGGTCTTCAAGGAACCAGATAAAGCCGCTTACTACTTCTTTTACAAGTGCGACCAAGTGATTGGTTATAACGAAGGCCAGCCGACGCGTTGGTTGCGTGTAGAAGTGACTGCCTCATGGACGCCGGTATATCATGGCCACCCCGCAAATCTTAAGCAAGTGCGAAAAGGAATTCCGAATGCGGAAGAGTAACGCCATATGAACATTATCGAGTTGCCTAGGGCTACTTTGCAGCCGTTGCGCGTACCGGCGGGCTGGATGTTATTCACTAACGGGTTTCGTGAGCTTGAGCAAGACTGTACGCGCGACAAGGGGAAGCGGTGCGCATCTGAATTACTTGCACGACGCCCTACCGCGCCTCTACCCTCCGGTGCCGCCGTCGTCGATGAAATTTTAGGCGGAAAACCAGCGCCCGTTAGAGCTACGCTCGAGCGCGCACACGTTTCCAAAGTTTTGCCCAGTTTCGATGGGTAAGTATTTTGACTCTCATATTGCCCGCTGGGTCCTGTCTTAGATAAAGTACCCGCGCAAGAAGAGGTATAGCTATGGTGATGGAATCTCAGTCGCTTCAATTTGAAGCTGGACCAGCAGACATACAAAAAGCTACGGGGTCTCATTACTGATGTTCGTTTGGCGCGGCGGCGGCGGCGGCGTTGTCGCCGCGATCATCAATTCTGGTGAGCGGCAGGCGCACTTGAAAGCAGGTGTCGCCGGGTACGGATTCAAAGCGGATGTGGCCGTGGTGCTTGCGCACCACGCGCGCACTGGTGTCGAGGCCGAGGCCGGTGCCTTCGCCGACCTGCTTGGTGGTAAAAAAGGGATCGAAGATGTGCGGTTGCGCTTCCGCAGGAATGCCGGCGCCGTCGTCTCTGATTTCAATCATCACGCCCGCTGGCTCGCGTTTGGTGCTGACTCTGAGGTGCCCGCCCTCGGCCATCGCGAGGTTCGCTTCCGTAAACCGTGACGCGCGGCAAATCCGCACTTCGATGCTCTTCTTTTTGAGCTTGTGTTTGAGAATCAAAGCGTGTTCTCAAGCCCTTTGTGCAAATCCACTTCTTGCACCGGCGCTTGATCCATGTATGAATATTCTTTGATCGCGCCAACCAGCTCGGAGATGCGCGCGGTGCTCGTCCCGATGTCAGTGACCAGACTGGCGGCGGCAAACTGCGCCGCAATGCGCGCCAGCACATCGCCCAGGGCGCCTGGCCCGATCTCATCCAAAACGCGGTCAAGCCCGGCGACGTTCAAGCCGGCTTCGACCAAATCGGGCGCCATCCTCCAAGCGTTTTCGACGCCGTGCGCTGTGAGCCACTCGCCAAGGGCGTCTTCGCGATCGCTGCGCTCAAGCGCGCCCACGTGTACGGCGTCAAGCGCGGCCGCGGCGATCATGTCGTGCTCAAACTCCGAGAGAAACGCGCGCTGCGCGGGCGCCAGATGGTGCTGGCAAAGCCGCAAATCGACGGCGCGCAAGCGCTCAAGCGTCGCAAGCAATTCGTCGGCTGACCGCCTGGCCGCGGCCGCCGGGTTGTTCAATTCGTGCGCCAGTCCGGCGGAGAGCTTGCCGAGCGAAATCAACTTGTCGCGCTGTTGATCGATTTTGGTTGATTCCCGCACGCGGTCGCTCATCACGCCGACCAAGCGCTTCGCGAGCACAGGCATGCGCTGCAACATTTCCGGAAAAAGACGCGTCGGAAAAAGCAGCAAACGACTTTCTGCCACGGCCCGGCCGGTGGAAGGATATTCGGTCATCCGCGAGTAAGGCAGCATGCCGCTGACTTGCGTTTGAGGATCGTCGGCGCGCGCGATATAAACGGCGCCGTCGAGCGCGTTTTCGTCGCGGCGCGCGTGCATCTCTCCTTCCAGATACACGGCCATCCAGTCGGCCGGATCGCCCTTGCGAAAAAGCACTTCGCCAATCGCGAGTCTGCGATCCACGGCGCGCTCGGCGAACCATCTCAGTTGATCCTCGGGCAGATCCGCAAACACACCGATGCGCCGCAACGCCGCCACGCGCTCCCCCACTTCGGCTTCCGTCGGCCGTGCGTGCTCAATTTCAACGTTGGCCATCGCTGCTACACCACCTTATTGAGATACTGGTGAATAAACGACACCGATACAGAGCCTTCGCCTACGCCCGACGCGACGCGCTTAATGCTGCCTTTGCGCACATCGCCGACGGCGAAGATGCCGGGCACGCTTGTTTCCAACAGAAACGGGTCGCGATCAAGCGTCCAGCCCTTCGGGCGCTTGCCGTTTGACATCACATCGGGGCCCGTCAGCACGAAGCCGCGCGCGTCGCGCTCCACCACGCCTTCGAGCCAAGCGGTGTGCGGCAACGCGCCGATAAAGATGAACAAAAAGTTGGCGCTCATCCGCTCCGTCTGGCCGCTCTCGGAGCAGCGAATTGAAATCTCCTCCAAGTGCTCTGCGCCGTGAACTGCGGTCACTTCCGAGTTGAACTCAACTTGGATGTTCGGCGTTTGTTTGATTTGCTCGATAAGGTATTGAGACATGGACTGCGCCAGCGACTTGGCGCGCACCAGCATCACGACGCGACGCGCGAACTGCGCAAAGTGCATCGCGGCCTGGCCGGCGGAGTTGGCGCCGCCGATGACGTAAACTTCTTGGTCTTTGCAGGAAATGGCTTCCGTCATCGCGGCGCCGTAATAAACGCCTGAGCCGTACAACTTGTCCATGCCCGGCACATCGAGACGGCGCCACTGCACGCCGGTGGCGATCAGCAAAGCGTGACAGCTGATTTCGCTCGCATCCGACAATTTCACGAAACGGTAGGGGCCGTCGGCGCGCACTCCGATTACTTCCTGCGGCGAGAGAATCTCGACGCCGAAGCGCCGCGCTTGCACCACGGCCCGGCGCGCCAAATCTTGTCCCGAAAGGCCGGACGGGAAACCCAGATAGTTCTCAATGCGCGAGCTCATGCCGGCTTGCCCGCCCGGCGCGTCGCGCTCAATCATCACGGTGCGCAAGCCCTCGCTTGCGCCGTAAACAGCGGCCGCCAAACCGGCGGGGCCGCCGCCGATGATCGCCAGATCGTAGAACTCCGCGTCGGCGTGCGTCCTTAAGCCTACGCGTTGCGCGACATCGCCGTTGGCCGGGCCCGCCAAGCGCGTGCCGTCCGTAAAGATGACGACGGGCAATTGCTTCAGTTCTTCGGCGTCGAGCGACTCGGCCAAGCGGCGCACTTCGGCGTCGGTTTCCGCAGCCTCTATGTCAAGCCATTGATAGGGAACTTGGTTGCGCGCGAGAAAGTCTTTCAATTCGTGCGACTTCGGCGACCACCGATTGCCGAGCACGCGTATGCCCTCGAAGGGCGGCCGGTAGTTGCCCTGCCAATCCTCCAAAAGATCATCGAGCACGGGGTAAAGGTTTTGCTCGGGCGGGTCCCAGGGCTTCAGCAGATAATGGTGAACGGCGACTTCATTGATCGCACGAATCGCCGCATCCGTGTCGGCGTAAGCCGTGAGCAGCGCGCGCTTGGCCGCAGGGTAAAGCTCATTGGCGAGGCGCAGAAAGTCTACGCCCGACATGTGCGGCATGCGTTGATCGACCAGCAGCAAAGCGACCGCATCGTTTCTCACCTGCAACTCGCGCAAAATCTCAAGCGCCGCTTGTCCCGAGTCGGCCCGCAGCACTCGGTAGCGGTCGGCGTAGCGTCCGCGCAAATCGCGCTCCACGGCGCGGAGCACTTCCCGGTCATCGTCAACTGCTAAAATCGCGGGTTTCGCCATCGCGTAGTTTTCTCCCTCATTGATCTTGTGCTCGTGTGATGTGCTTAAGTTTACGAGATGGTGGTGCTTTTGTCTTGCTCACCTGAGTTACGAAGTCGGCTCCTTCTCTGTGCCTCTCTGTGTCTTCTCTGCGGTGATTCTCTGTGTTGAGGTGAGACATACTTAAACGAGAGAGAAACACCGCAGAGAAGACACAGAGAGGCACAGAGAAATACTTCAAGCGTTGACGCGCAAAGACTGTGTTGCGTCGGCGACTTCCTGCGGTGGCGGGCGCATGCTGATGCGCGAGATCGGCTGGATGTTGAGCTCGGGCGCAAGTTCCTGGTAGGAAAGCACGGAGAGGGTGGGAAACTCAAGCTCAACCATTTTTCTGACGAAGCGCCGCAGGTCCAGATCCGTGACGATCACGGGCTGCTGCGCCGACGCCGGCAGATTGCTCATCTCGCGGCGCAACGCGGCGAGAATGTCGTGGGCGATCAACGGATCAAGCGCGAGAAACGAATTCGTCGCGGTGCGGCGGATGGCGCCGCGCATCACGTCTTCGATTTCCGGATCAAGCAGGTGCACGAAAAGCGTGTCGCGACTTTGCGTGTGGCGAAATGAAATGTAGCGCTTCATCGCGGAGCGCACGTATTCGGTGAGCAGCACCGAGTCTTTTTCCACGCGCCCCCACTCGGCCAGCGCGTCGAGGATCGACTTGATGTCGCGAATCGAGATGCCTTCCTGCACGAGGCGCTGCAACACATCTGTGAATTGATTGATGGTGACGATTTTACCGATCACTTCTTCCACCAATTTCGGAGCGCCGCGCGCGACAAAATCCAGGTAGCCTTGCGCCTCCTGCAATCCGATGAATTCGTGTGCGTAGCGCCGCATCACGTGCGACAGGTGAAGCGTCATCACCTCGGCCGGCTCCCACACGACGAGCCCCGCCTGCGTGGCCAGCGAGCGCTGATCGCGCGGTATCCAAGCGCCCGGCTGAAGATCGGCCGGGTTGCGCGCGCTCTCGCCCTCTATGCCGAAGACGCTGATGTTTTCCGCCGAGTCGTTGACGTACAGGCAATCGGGCTTAATTGTGCGCCATGGCACTTCTTTGATCGCGATGGTATTGATTGGCCTGAGCGGCGCATCGCCGCTGACAAACACGTGCGGCAGCATCACCCCGAGGTCGTAGTGGCGCAGACTGGCGCGGCAACTCGGCGAAAGCGCGCGCCCGATCGACTCTTGGGCGACCAGCGCGCTCAGCTCCTTACCAACCACCACCGCCAGCGGAACCGCGAAGGTCGGTTGCAGATCATCCTCGCTCGCGTGATGGTCGGCGTCGGGCGCGCGCGCGGCCGCCCGTTGGCGCGCGCCGCGTAGTGGCCGCCAGCGTGCTCGATGGCCGCCAGCGGCAGCTTCGGCAATGAGCACCAGCATCAGCGCGAAGAGGCGCCGCAAGGCCGAGCGGCTTAGGGTTCGCCAAGACGGCGGCCGATGTCCGACCCGACGTTTGATTGCTCTTCGCCTCCGCGTCGGTGGTACGCGCGTCACCACCAGCCCGGCCAGATGGCGATCAACACCGAAGGAATAATGGCCAGTCCGTCGCCAATCGTCGGCACCGTAGCGCTCAGCCGCCTGCGCAAAGCTGAGGCCCTGCTGATGATGCCGATCATCAAGCCGGCGATGATGTTCCAAGGTGATGACAACCGTCGAGATCAGTCGCCTTTGACGAATTTCATCGCGCTGTCCATCGCGCCGTAGAGCTGCGACTCTTGCTGTAGTGTGGCGCGCGCCGCGCCTGGTCTTGCGTCATCAGGCCCGCGCGCATCGGCGTCAATCGACATCTGCTTGCCGGGCATCGCGTCAAGCGTAAAGCGCGCCGCCACCTCCGCAACGCTCCGCGCCCTTCGTCACCACGATAAACTGCACCACCAGGATGATGGCACGACCCTTCCGACAATCGGTCGCCGCCGCCGGTGATCTGGCCGAGCGTTTCGACGACAGCCCCCGCGCGCCCCTCGCTCAAGATCGCGCGCGTCACGGAGATGCTCAGGCAAAAGCGGAGCAGCGTCGTCAGCAACAAGATGGTCGGGTAAGAGGCGAGCTGCACCGGGCTCGAAATGTAGAGCGAGACGAGCACCACGACCAGGGAGATGACCAGATTGATGATCAGCAGCAGGGAAATGATCGGCGTCGGGATCGGAAAAATAATCATGCCGATGGCGCCCATCATCCCGACGGCGATCAGCAGATCGCTGTGTTTGGTCAGCAGCGGGGAAACGTCGCCGCGCACAATTTCTCGCCAGATCTGAGCGCTGCGCGCAAAGAGTGTTTCCATGATGGCACCTCAGCCGCCACAAGAGCTTGGCTTATGACCAATTGAGCACAAGAAAAATTAACGCCGCGCCGACCAGCGTGCCGAGCGCCATGAGCATCAGCTCAAAGAGCGTGAACGCGCCGAAGTACTCTTTGGCGGCGCTCGTC
>JBBJMB010000219.1:0-6651 GCA_037719755.1 Pyrinomonadaceae bacterium | reverse complement strand
GGCCTCGCCGAATACTACAGCACTTTCTCCTGTCTCGATTATGATGAAGGTAAAATCACAATCGGATTGCCCATTGCCAGGCATATCATGACGCTCAGAAACCGCACTTTTCTGCCGCTAGACAAACTGCTCGCCGTCGACCGCAGTTCTCCTGAGTACAACGAAAGCGCGAAGGCGGGTGTGTTTTATGCCGAGTCATGGGCCTTTGTGCACTATTTGTTGAACGGCAGTCAAGACGGCAAAAGGTTTCCTCAACTGACGACCTTCCTTAATTTGCTCGCATCAGGGATGCCTCGCGACAAAGCCTTTCAACAGGCATTTCAGTCCGATTACAAAACAATCGAAGAGGAGTTGAGGCGCTACATTTCCAAGTTCGCCTTTAGGGTGCTCGAAGGGCGCGTCGCGGCAGCGGCGAATGGAAAATCTGACCGATCTTTATCGGCTGAACAGCTCAGCGAAGTGGAGGCTCAGTTTTTACTTGGCAGTTTGCAGCACCGCATTGGTCGGGTTGATGAAGCCGTCGAGCGGCTTGAGAAAGCGCAGCAGCTTGATGCGAGTTTCGCGCCCAATCTGATCGCCTTGGCCGCCGTGAGAATCAGGCAGGATCGACTAGCCGAGGCCGCGCCGCTGCTTGAGCGCGCCATCAAATCCGACGCGGCCAACTATCTCGGCCATTTTTACTACGGAGCCATGCTGAGCGAGCAAGAGAAGCATCAAGAGGCGATCGGTTATTTGAAACAAGCCGCACTGCTGAAGCCGGCCTCCGCCTGGGTCTTGAGTGAGTTGAGCATGGCGCAACTCAACGCAGGGATGGAGAAAGAATCGGACGCAGCTTTCGCCGAAGCGCTCCGCCTGGACACGAACAAAGAAAGCATCTGGCATCGGCGCGCTTACTCAAGCCTTCAACTCGGTCACGGCGCGCGGGCCGCCGCGGCCGCCATCGGATATTTGAATCGGCAGGGCTGGAGCGACAACCACGCCACATACGTCGCGTTGGTGGCCTACTTCGGATATCGGAAAGCTCTTCGGATGGCAAGCGCGGATGATGTGCTAAATGAAGCTTTGAGGAGAAGCGATAACTCCGAGTGGATCTTTTCCGTGTTGCAGTACCTGCAAGGCTCTCTGACAACTGAGTCCTTGCTGACCAAGGCCGGAGACGACAACGACAAGCTCACCGAAGCCCACGCTTACGTCGGCCTTGATTTAGCGCTCAAGGGCGAGCGCGAAGCGGCGCTTTCGCACCTCGCGTGGGTGAAAGAAAAGGGCAACAAGAACTTCGTTGAGTACCCACTGGCAACAGCGGAACTGAAACGAATCGAGGCCGCAAAAAGCGCGTCGCCTCAATAATCCGCTCACAGCAAACATCATGAAATTGATTATCCTTTCGTTGTTGTTAATCGTGACATCATCGTCGGCTTTTTCTCAGCAAAAGGCTGAGAAAGGTTTAGAGCCTGCCGAGCGGGCATATAACCAAGGTCTTGAGCGCCAAGCCGCGGGCGACATTGATGGCGCCATCGCCTTGTACACGCGCGCTCTTGAGCTCGACCGCTATTACCCGGACGCTTACAACAACCGGGGTAATGCGCGCATGGGCAAAGGAGATGTGAGCGGCGCGGCGGCTGATTTCACGGAAGCGATTCGCTACCGGCCCGGCGCATATGAAGGCTACTTCAACCGCGGCCTTGCTTTTTACTTGCAAGAGAAATATATCGCGGCTGTCGAGGATTTCTCGAAGAGCATTGAGATCAGGCCGACCGACCCGAACGCTTACTACAATCGGGGCAACGCCCTCAAGGAGCTGAAGAAAACCAAGGAAGCTATTAGCGACTACGCGAAAGCCATTGAGATCTTTCCCTTGGCCGGCGCACACTTGAATCGCGGCGTGGCTTATAGCGATCAAGGCGAAGCGGAACTGGCGTTGGCTGATTACAATCGCGCCATCGAACTCAATCCGCAATTGGCGCAAGCGTATTTCAATCGAGGCACCATGCTGCTGCTGGTGCGAGGTCGGGAGGCGGAAGCCAAACGGGATTTGGACGCGGCCGTACAGCTTGACGGCGGTTTACGAAGCGAAGTTGATGCTTTCGTCAAGAAGGTGCAAGAGTCGCGTTCACAGAACAACAAACAGAGCGGACAATAGATGTTTTAAGCGCCGCACGAAAAACGCTTTGTCCGGCGCTTTATCCCCCACTACCTTGTTTTGTAGGTGCGCGTCGTTTTCTTGCTCGGAACGGTAACAGTATAGGTCCGCCCTTTGTCATCAACAGACAATTTGATGTACTCGCCCTGACAATTCTCCGCCTCGTTAGCGATGTTCGCCGCGGGCGCGTTTTCCTGCTCAGTGGTGGTCACGTTGCGGTGGAGCTGGTAAATGTCTGCGGCCGCGACGTGCCGGCGCAGCGTCGCGTGGGTGGCCGCCGCGCCGCCTTTGCGCGGACCGTTGTTGGTGATTGCGACGCGCGGCCGCAGCGCGCCGACGAGCGCGGGGTTGTTGCTGCTGTCGAGGCCGTGATGTGTCACTTGATAAACATCAACGGCGCCGGGCAGGTTGCGCGGGCAGGCGAGTTTGTTTTCCACGTTCCAGGTGAGGTCGCCGGCGTCGAAGAACTTGAATTCGCCGTAGGTCAGCACAAAGACGATGCTGCGTGCGTTGTCCGACGTGTCTTCCGGCTTCGGCGCGAAATCTTTGCCGCAAGGCTCAATTTGCGCCGAGGCGGCGGCGGGTCGGCCGAGCACCGCGCCGGCTGCGGCGAGCACGCGCAAGGACAGCGGCGCGGCCGCTTTTCCGCGCGCAAACTTCAGTTCGGCGCCCGGCACAAGCGTCACGGATTTTCCTTGCGACACCCGGCGGTAAGCCTCCATTAATGTTGGATCCACGTCGCTCGGCAAAGGATCGAGGAAGCCGTGATCGTAGTAGCTTTTTACGGGAATCAGCGCCGCCAGGGAAGCGATGCCGCCGAAGTGGTCGCTGTGCCAGTGGGTGGTGATGTAGTGATCTATTTGTTGAAGCCGGGCCACATCGCGGGCCACGCGCGCGATCCTCGACGCGTCGCGCTCGCCAGGGTTTCCTGAGTCAACCAAAAGCGACTCGCCCTGCGGCGTCACAATCAGAGTCGCGGCGCCGCCTTCGGTATCGATAAAGTAAATATCAAGAGTGTTCGCTGCGCCGCGCACTGATGGTGCTTGCGACAAGCAGATCAAGAAACCGGCGACGATGAGGAAGCGTTTGAGCGAGTTTATTTGGATCATATGTTCGAGCTTTAGTGTGAGTCTCTGGTCACGACGGTGCCGCTTTTGCCGACGAGAAAGTCGAGGTCGGCGCCGCGGTCGGCCTGCAGCACGTGATTAACGTAGAGATGGTAGTAACCCCGATCAGTTGAAGGCAGCTCGGGCGGCGTCCAGTGATTGAGTCTGAGGGCGAGTTGATCGTCGGGAACGTCCAAGTGCAAGCGACGCTCGGCCACGTTCAGTTCGATCATGTCGCCGTTGCGGACGACGGCGAGCGTGCCGCCGGCGGCCGCTTCGGGCGAAACGTGGAGCACCACCGTGCCGTAAGCCGTGCCGCTCATGCGCGCGTCGGAGATTCTGATCATGTCCGTGATGCCTTTTTGCAGCACCTTCGGCGGCAAAGGCATGTTGCCCACTTCGGGCATGCCGGGGTAGCCGCGCGGCCCGCAGTTCTTCAAAACCATGATGCAGGTCTCATCAATATCAAGCTCGGGATCGTCTATTTTCGCGCGGTAATCTTCGATGCTTTCAAAAACCACGGCCCGTCCGCGATGCTTCAAAAGATGCGGCGATGCTGCCGATGGCTTGAGCACCGCGCCGTTCGGCGACAAGTTTCCACGGAGCACGACGATGCCTCCGTGTTCTTTGAAGGGAGCGCTCGCAGACATAATCACTTCGCGGTTATAGCAAGGCGCATTGCTGATGTTTTCGCCAATGGTTTTGCCGTTCACGGTCAGCGCGTCCAGGTGCAGTTGGCCGCCGATCTCGCGCATCACGGCCGGCAATCCGCCCGCGTAAAAGAAATCTTCCATCAGGTATTTGCCGGAAGGCATCAAGTTGACGAGGCAGGGAACTTCGCGGCCCAGGCTGTCCCAGTCTTGCAGCGAAAACTCGACGCCGATGCGGCCCGCAATCGCCAGCAAGTGAATCACGGCGTTGGTGGAACCGCCGATCGCGCCGTTCACGCGCACCGCATTTTCAAACGCACGGCGCGTGAGAATCTGCGAGACTTTTAAGTCTTCGTGCACCATCTCGACGATGCGGCGCCCGGCCATGTGCGCCAGCGCGTAGCGGCGGGAATCCACGGCCGGGATCGCCGCGTTCATAGGCATACCCATGCCGAGGGATTCGACCATGCTGGCCATCGTTGAGGCGGTGCCCATCGTCATGCAGTGGCCGGCGGATGGCTCATGCCGGCTTCGGCGTCCATAAAGTCGCACAGCTCCATCTGGCCGCAGCGTACTTCCTCGCTAAATTTCCACACGTTGGTGCCGGAGCCGATGTCTTCGCCGCGAAACTTGCCGTTCAACATAGGGCCGCCCGAGATCATCAGCGACGGAATGTCGCAGCTGGCCGCGCCCATCAACAGGGCCGGCGTGGTTTTGTCGCAGCCGGCCAAAAGCACCACGCCGTCAATCGGATTGGCGCGAATTGATTCCTCCACGTCCATGCTCGCCAAATTGCGGAACAGCATCGCCGTCGGGCGCATCAAGGTTTCGCCAAGCGACATGACGGGGAACTCCAGCAATCCGCCCATCTCGTAAACGCCGCGCTTGACGTACTCGGCGATGCGGCGAAAGTGAGCGTTGCACGGCGTCAGCTCCGACCACGTATTGCAAATGCCGATCACCGGGCGCCCGTCAAACAAATGCTCGGGAAAACCCTGATTGCGCATCCAGCTGCGGTAGATAAAGCCTTCGCGATGATCCGCGCTCGCGAACCAATCGGCGCTGCGAAATCTTTTCTTTCTCCGACATACGACTCCTGTTTGGTAAGTTTGAAGGTTTAATCTCCCTCTGTGCCTCTCTGTGTTCTTTCTCTGTGATTCTCTGTGTTTAAGTACCTCTCACTTAAACACAGAGAGCACAGCTTCCACGAGAAGAAGAAATAAAACCAACTCGACGACTTAGAGTTTAACTCACCGGGGCGCACCCGGGGCCGGCACGTTCTCAGGAAGCGCGAAGGCGAAAAGGGCGCTGCCCGCCGGGATCACGACGAACTGCTTGCCGTCGACCGCGTAGGTCATCGGCGAGGCCCAGATCGCGGTGCGTTTGTTTGTGCCACAGCTCTTTGCCGGTGCGCGCGTCAAAGGCCATGAGGTGGCCGTCCAGGTCTCCGGCGAAGACGAGATTGCCCGCGGTCGAAAGCGTGCCGGCCCAGGGCGGCGTGGTATTTAAACTCCCGACCAGCTCGCCGGTGCGCGGGTCAAGCGCGCAGGGCGCCCCAGGCGTCGTCGCCGGGCACGGTTTGCGTGCCGCCGCCCACCCACCATTGGCCTTCCTTGTAGGGCGAATTGCGCAAAGAATTTGTCGCACTGCTCGCGAATCGCGACGTAGAAAAGTTTGGTCACAGGATTATACGAAGGCGACCACCAATTGGTGGCGCCCACCACGCCGGGGCAGGTGTAAGCGCCTTCGCGCGTAGGGTTCGTCGGGCAAAATCACCGGCTTGCCGTCGCGGTTGATCTCTTTCGCCCAAGTCACTTTGGCGAACAGCTTGCTTTCAAAAATTCGCCGGTCACGCGGTCGAGGATGTAGTAGAAGCCGTTGCGGTTCGCTTGCACCAAGAGCTTGCGCGGGCGTCCTTCGTAAACCATGTCGAGCAGCATCGGCACTTCGTTGGCGTCCCAATCGTGCACGTCGTGCGGATTAAATTGGTAGTGCCATTTGAGCCGGCCTGTGTCCGGATCGAGCGTGACCACGCTACAACTGTAAAGATTGTCGCCTTCGCGGTCGTCGCCGTAGTAATCCGGGCCGGGATTGCCTATGCCCCAGTAAAGCGAGTTCAGCTCGGGGTCGTAGGTGCCGCTCATCCACGCGGGCGCGCCGCCGGTCTTCCAGGAATCACCTTCCCACGTGTCGTGCCCCGGCTCGCCCGGCCCGTGGTTGGGCGCCCGCGCGTTGCCGGTCTCGGCGTCATAGGCGTCAATGAATCCGCGGATGCCAAATTCGCCGCCCGAGACGCCGACGATTACTTTGTCTTTGACGACAAGCGGCGCCAGCGTGGTAACCCGGCGCTCCGCCGCCGCCACATCCACAGCACGGCGCCGGTCTTGGCGTCTAAGGCCACCACGTGCGCGTCGAGCGTGGCGAGGAAAAGCTTGTTGCCGAGAATCGCGAAGCCGCGGTTAACTCCGGTGACTTTCTCAGGCAGCGGGCGCTGGTAGCGCCACAGCATGCGGCCCGTGCGCGCATCAAGGGCGAACGCGCGATTGTCCTGCGCGGTCACATACATGATGCCGTCGACCACGAGCGGGGTCGCTTCAAAAACGCCGGTGGCGCCGGTCTGAAAAACCCAGTCCATGGCGAGGCCGCTCACATTCAAGCTGTTGATCTGCTTCAGTTCACTGTGTCGCCAGCCGGCGTAGTCGCCCGAATAAGTCAGCCAGTTGTGCGGCTCTTTCCGAGCGTTTTTCACGCGTTC
>JBBJMB010000218.1:0-6773 GCA_037719755.1 Pyrinomonadaceae bacterium | reverse complement strand
TGATTCTCGCGAGACAATTCACTTAAGCATGTATATTTTGGGATTGACCACGCTGGGCGATGCCGCGGCCACGCTGTTACTCGACGGTGAAATTGTGGCGGCGGCCGAAGAGGAGCGCTTTTCGCGCCGTAAACATCACAGCGGTTTTCCGTATCACGCTGTTCAGTACTGCCTTGAAGAGGCCGGCATCACCATCGGCGAAGTCGAGCACATAGGGTTGTACTGGAAACCCTGGGTGCTGCGGCACAAGGCTGTGCAGGCCTTAAAATCTGCCGTCATTTCGCGCGATATGTTTAAGGCGCGAGTTGATCGCGGCGTGTCGCAAGTGAGCGAGAGCTACCTGGGGATGCTGCGCTACCCGCAGCGCATTCGCGAACGCTTCGGCCCCAGCAAATTTCGCTTTCACTTTCTCGAACACCACCTTTGCCACGCGGCCAGCGCATTCTTTGTTTCTCCCTTCGAGCGTTCCGCGATCCTCACGATGGACGGCACCGGCGAGGACACCACCACCATGTTCTCGGTTGGCGACCGGATCAACATCCGCGCGCTGAAGCGCATCAAGCTGCCGCACTCGCTCGGGCAGTTTTATTCGGCGGTCGCAAATTTTTAGGCTTTGACATGTCTGCGGGCGACGAGGAAGGTGATGGCTGGCGGCCTACGGCGAGCCGGAATTCTACGATTTCTTCGCGCGCCGCGTGCTCTCAAAGAACGGCGATCACGACTTTCACGTGAACATCCGCGCGCTCGATCACCATCTGGCGAAGCGCTACCTATTTAGCGCAGAGGCCGTTGAAGCCCTTGGCCCGCCTCGCCAGCCGACCGAAGAAATATCAGCGCGCCATCAAAACATCGCCGCCAGCGCGCAGCGCGTGCTGGAAGACACGGTGCTTTATCTGCTGAAAGGACTTGGCGAGCAAACCGGCGAAGAAAATCTTTGCCTCGCCGGCGGCGTCGCGTTTAATTCCGTGATGAACGGCCGCATCATGACCGAGTCGGCGTTCAAGCGTTTTTTCATTCAGCCGGCCGCAGGCGACGCGGGCTGCTCGCTCGGCGCCGCCAGTCTTATTTACCATCGCTTGCTCAAAAAGCCCCGCCGATTTCGCATGCAGCACGCGTATTACGGGCCAGGCTTTACTTCGGAGCAATGTGCGGCCGCTCTCGCGGCGGCTGATTTGAAGTACGAAACTCTGCCGGATGAAGAGTTGCTTCCGCGCGTGGCGCGCATCATTGCGGATGGCGGCATCATCGGATGGTTTCAAGGCCGCATGGAATTTGGACCGCGCGCGCTTGGCAACCGCAGCTTTATCGCCGATCCGCGCCGCGCAGACATGCGCGAACTTTTGAATAAAAAAGTAAAACTGCGTGAATGGTTCCGCCCGCTCGCTCCGTCTATGCTTGAGGAAGCGAGCGAGCGAATTTTCGGCCACCCGCACCGCGACCCGTTTATGCTCACGGTTTTGAGTCGCGGAGCGCGAGCGCGAGCGCATCCCGGCCGTCGTGCACATAGACGGCACCGCCCGCCCGCAAACCGTCAGCAAAGCTACCAATCCGCGCTACTGGAATTTGATTCGAGAGTTCGAGCGTCAGACCGGCGTGCCGATGCTGCTCAATACTTTTTAATATTCAAGAGCCCATCGTTTGCCGCCCCGAAGACGCGATCAAAACTTTCAAGGGCGCGAGCTTCGACGGCCTGGTGCTGGAAAATCATTTGGTAATGAGGCCTCTTGAAGTGACAAGTGACTGCGGAGAGTGACAGGACATGACAAGTGACAAGAAGGAACCTGTCTTTTCTTGTCACTTGTCACTTGTCACTTGTCACTTGTTAAATTATGAATGCTCTTTTGGTCGCCCTGCTGCTCGCGTTGGGGAGCACCATCGCCTACGTGCTCGTTCCGGTGGAAGGATCTGGCGCGGTGCTTGTTTGCTACGCCCTGGCGATCGTCGCCGCTTATTTTATTTACCGCTCGGAAGTTGACAGCAGGTTTTTGCTACAAGTGTTTGCGGGCGGATTGCTCGCCAGAATGCTTCTCGGGACTGCCATTTTTGTGATGGATTTGCAGGATTTCTTTGGCGGCGACGCGATCACTTATGACAACCTTGGCTATAACGTTTTGCGGACGTGGGAGATATGGGGACTGCCCGCGTTTTTTCAAGGAGCGGGGGGCGTCAGCGGGTGGGGCATGCTGTACATCGTCGCGGCCATTTACGGCCTCGTCGGCCGCAACATGCTGTCCATTCAGTTCTTCAACGCGGTTTTGGGGCCGCGACGGCGCCCATCATTTACTTATGCGCGCACCACATTTTTCGCAATGTGCGCGTCGCGCGCATCTCAGCCCTTTTCGTGGCCTTCTTTCCGTCGCTGATTCTCTGGTCGTCGCAAGGATTAAAAGATGCGCCGGTTGTTTTCCTGCTCGCGCTCTCGATTCTGGCTACGCTCAAGCTCACGGAAAAGTTTTCCCTTAAATTTCTCATCGTGCTGATTGTGGCCCTTTCCTGTGTGCTCACTCTGCGCTTTTACTTGTTCTACATGCTCGTCGCCGCCATCGGCGGATCGTTTGTCATTGGCACCAGCCGCTTGGCGGGGCAAAGCGCCGTGCGTCAGCTTGTGATTATGGTGGCGGCTGGCTTGGCGATGACTTATTTGGGAGTGCTCAGGTCGGCGAGTTCGAATTTTGATACGTACGGCAGTCTAGAAGCGGTTCAGCGCAGCCGCTTCGACCTCGCCATCTCCGCCAAGTCCGGCTTCGGGCAGGACGTTGACGTCTCCACCACTTCGGGCGCCTTGAGGGTGATCCCGACCGGCATGGTGTACCTGCTTTTCGCCCCCTTTCCGTGGCAGGTCGGCAGTCTCAGGCAAAACATCACCCTTCCGGAGATGGTCGTGTGGTGGGCGTCTTTCCCCTTTCTGGTGCTGGGCATTTATTTCACCGTCAGGTACAGGTTGCGGCAAGCGCTGTCGATTCTTATTTTCACAGGCATGTTGACGCTCGGCTACTCGGTCTTTCAGGGCAACATCGGAACGGCTTACCGGCAGCGCGCGCAATTGCTTGTTTTTTACTTTATCTTCGTCGCCGTCGGCTATGTGCTGATTAAAGAGAGAGGCGAAGAAAACAGGGCGCAGGCGCGAACGGCGCGCGACGCGGTGGTCAAGGGACACGCCCGCCGCGGAAGCGATCCCCGAAAAATTTAAGATGTGCGGAATTGTCGGCATCGTTCGCGGAGATGAGCGCGCGGTTGACGGCGAACTGCTCGCGCGCATGTGCGCGAGCATTCGCCATCGCGGCCCCGACGAGGACGGTCAGTATTTGAAAGGTTTTGTCGGCCTGGCGATGCGGCGCTTGGCGATCATAGATTTGCAGGGCGGCCAGCAGCCGATTCACAACGAAGACCGCAGCGCGTGGATCGTCTTTAACGGCGAAATTTACAATTACCTGGAGTTGCGCGCGCGGCTGGAAAAACTCGGGCACAAGTTTTACACAGACAGCGACACGGAAGCGATCATTCACGCCTACGATCAATACGGCGCCGATTGCCCGAAGCATCTGCGCGGCATGTTCGCTTTCGCTATCTGGGATGAACGCCGGGGCGAGCTTTTCCTGGCGCGAGATCGCGTCGGCAAAAAGCCGCTGCTCTACGCGCTGGTGAAAGGACAACTGCTCTTCGCCTCCGAGTTCAGCGCTTTGCTGCTGCACCCGGACGTGAATCGCGACATTCTGCCGGAAGCGATTCATCATTATCTTTCGTTTATGTGCGTGCCGGCGCCGCTCACCGCTTACCGCCAGATTAAAAAACTGGAGCCCGCGCACACGCTGCGCTTTACGCGCGACGGCGAAATAAAGATCGAGCGCTACTGGCAGCCGGATTTCTCGCGCAAGTTAAAGATGGGCGAAGAGGAAGCGGGCGAGCGCATCATCGAAGTGCTGCGCGACGCGGTGCGCGTGCGATTGATGTCGGAGGTGCCGCTCGGGGCGTTTCTCTCAGGCGGCATAGATTCGAGCGCCGTCGTCGCGTTGATGAGCCAATTGTCGTCCACTCCGGTGAAAACATTTTCGATTGGCTTTGAAGAGCTGGAATTTCGCGTGCTTGCGCCCGCGCGCCGCGTCGCCGAGCACGTGGGCGCCGACCATCACGAATTCATTGTGCGCCTCGACGCGCTCGAAGTGCTGCCGACGCTCATAGAGCATTACGGCGAGCCCTACGCCGACTCGTCGGCGATTCCGACGTATTATGTGGCGCGTGAGACCAGGCGACACGTCACGGTCGCTTTAAACGGCGACGGCGGCGACGAATGCTTCGCCGGCTACGAGCGGTATGCGGCGATGCGGCTTGCGGAAAGATACCGCGCCGCGGTGCCAGGCTTTGTGCGCGCCGGGCTGATCGGCCCGGCGCTTAAAATGCTGCCTGCGGCGGGCGGCGGGCGCGGCCGCTTTCAGCAAGCGCAGCGCTTTTTAGACGCCGCGCCGCTTCCGACCGTCGAGCGCTATTTGCGTTGGGTCAGCGTGTTTGACCGGCGCCAAGCGCGACTTGTACACGGATCAATTCACACGCCAAGTCGCCGGCAGCGATTCCGCGGATTTTCTGAAGCCGTGGTACGCGAAAGCGAACGGAGCGGGCGTGGTCGACGCCGCGCTCCTGACGGATACGATGACTTACTTGCCCAACGATCTGCTCACCAAAGTGGACATCGCGACGATGGCCGTTTCCTTGAAGCGCTCTCCTTTCCTGGATCACCATGTGATAGATTTCGCCGCCAGTTTGCCGGAGAACCTGAAGTTGCGCGGCCTCTCCACCAAATATGTATTAAAAAAGGCGCTCAAGGAATTGCTTCCGTTGCAGAATCTGACGCGGCGCAAAATGGGCTTCGGAGTGCCGATCAGTCATTGGCTGCGGCAACCCTTGCTGCCGATGATGCGCGAAACGCTGCTCGGCGAACGCGCCGCGCGGCGCGGGATGTTGCGTGCGGAGACGGTCCGGCGCTTGATCGATGAGCACGTCGCGCGGCGCGCCGACCACGCGCATCGCCTCTGGACGCTGCTGATGCTTGAGCTGTGGTTTGAGAGATTTATTGACTGAGAGTGTGTTTGTGCATTGCCGCTGCCCTGAAAGGGCAATGGCATTAAAGTTAACGTGAATGGTGTCCGACAATCTTTAGATTGTCGTTTGGCCCCGTCAGAAATCAAGCTGCGCAGCTTGGTATGAACGCGACAATCTGAAGATTGTCGGACATTGTGGCTACATTGCCTGATGATGACCTGGACATAGGAAATCACCATCAATCGGCTTGCTCTTAACTTCATGCCAATGCCCTGAAAGGGCATAATTTAATAGCCGGTGGCAACGCCACCGGTCACCATGAACACCAAGCGCCGACCCTGAAGGGGTCGCATTTAGAAGTCTGACCCTGAAAGGGTCAGAGATCATCGCAGGTGTCCGTGGGCGATCTCCCACGGCTATTAACTTGATCCCCTGCGGGGATCATTCCTCAACACGCTCTGAGGAATGATGCGCTCGTGAAGTATTAGTCGAAAGAGTTTGAGCAATAATTATTTTTTGAGGAGAGATTTGCATGAAGGGAATTGTTTTGGCCGGCGGATTGGGCTCCAGACTAAGGCCGCTCACCGCGATCACCAATAAGCACTTGCTGCCCGTCTACGACCAGCCGATGATCTATTACCCGATCCAGACGCTGGTGAGCGCAGGCATCAACGACATCATGATTGTGACGGGCGGCAATTCGGCCGGCGATTTTTTGCGGCTGCTCGGCAACGGCAAAGCCTTCGGCTTAAAACACCTCAACTACACTTATCAGGAAGGCGAGGGAGGCATCGCCGCCGCTCTTTCGCTGGTCGAGCATTTCGCCGCGGGCGAGCCGATTTGCGTGGTGCTGGGCGACAACCTCATCGAGCGCAACATCTGCAAAGCGGTGAGGGCTTACCGGCATCAAGGCGGCGGTGCCAAAATTCTTTTAAAGCAGGTCGCCGACCCGCAACGCTTCGGCGTGCCCGAGCTCGAAGGCCGGCGCGTGGTGCGCATCGAGGAAAAGCCGAAAGAGCCTCGCTCCGATTACGCGGTGATCGGAATTTACATGTACGACGCAGACGTTTTCAGTATCATCCGCACGCTCAAACCTTCGAATCGCGGCGAATTGGAAATTACGGACGTCAACAACGCCTACATCTCGCGCGACGAAATGTCTTGGGACGAGTTGGACGGGTGGTGGACCGACGCGGGCACTTTTGAGAGTTTGCTGCGCGCCTCAAATATGGTCGCCGAAACCGGCGCAAACAAAGCGGAGGCAAGGGAGGCCGATCAAGTTGCAGCAGCCAGGTAACGCGTTTAAGCGCGGATTGATTCGCGACGTGGTGGTGAAAGATTTGCGCAAGTTCGTAGACGAAAGAGGATGGCTGGCGGAACTGTTTCGCCACGACGAATTGGCCGAGGAGTATTACCCGGCGATGACTTATATTTCTCTGACGCAGGCGCAGGTCACGCGCGGGCCGCACGAGCATGTGGACCAAGCGGATTTGTTCTGCTTTATGGGCCCGTCAAACTTCAAGCTGCGGATGTGGGACAATCGCGCCCATTCCGAGACATACGCGCACGTGATGACGCTTTACGTCGGGGAAGATAATCCGAAAGCGATCATCGTGCCGAAAGGCGTGGTGCACGCTTACCGCAACGTGGGCGCGGCGCCCGGCATCGTCATCAATTGCCCGAACAGATTATTCATGGGCCACGGCAAGCGCGAAGCGGTTGATGAGATCCGGCACGAA
>JBBJMB010000217.1:0-6776 GCA_037719755.1 Pyrinomonadaceae bacterium | reverse complement strand
TGATTTTTGCCGTTTCCCTTGGCTTGGTAAAGCGCTTCATCAGCGCGACTGATCAGCGACTCGGCGGAATCAGCCGAGCTGTACTCCGCCAGCCCGCAACTGAAAGTAAACTGCGTCACGCGCTTTTCGCCGCCTTCATCATATTGGTAGCTCGACTCGGCCACGCGTTCGAGAAAAGTGGCGAACTTCGATTCAGCCTGCTTGAGCCTGACATCGCAAAGCAGCACGGCGAACTCCTCTCCCCCGTAGCGCGCAAGGAAATCTTCGCCGCGCACGTTACTCGTCAGCCACTGCGCCGCGCAGATCAGCACGCGGTCTCCGACCGGATGGCCGAGCGTATCGTTGATGCGCTTGAAGTGGTCGATGTCGAGCATCGCCAGCACGAAGGGGACGTGACGCTTTCCGTACTCGGCGATCCAGTGCAGCATGGTCGTGTCGAAGCTGCCGCGGTTGGCGATGCGCGTCAGCGCGTCGATGGTCGCTTCTCCTTGGCTTCTTTCAGTTTGGAGCGCAAGCCGTCGATCCGCTTTGAGAGCCGTGTGAAATTGGCCTCATCCTTTTTCTGCTTGTCGGCGACAAATTTTTTCAACTGGCCGACTTCCTGCGTGATGGCGTTCCGCAGATGGCGCAGGTCTTCGATCTTCGTCATCTGGTTGAAGCGCTCGGTGGTTGAAAGAAGGTGGCCGTGAAATTCGCTCGACTCGCCCGCGAGTTCCGCGAGCGCCGCTTGCAAAACTTTGATTACTTCGCCGAGCTCCGTCTCACGCTCCGTGAGATAGCTGCGCGCGCCGGTGAAGTAGTCTTGGCGGCGTCAAGGCAAAGGTGAAGAAGCGAGGCGGCCTCGTCTTCGGTCGCAGCCGCGACAATTTCGGCTTGGAAAGAGTGTAGTCGCCGAACGAACTCGGACGCGTTGAGTCTCTCGGACTCAACAGGCATCTTGTCCACCAGAGTCAGCACGCGCTCAATCACATCGGCTAACAATCGACGCACATCAGCAAGCTTCGTCGCCCGCGAGAGACCAAGTTGAATCATTTCGACAGCCATAGAGTGGATTGTCCGATTAAGGCGAGGTACTAAAACGCCGGAGAGTGTCTCCAGCGAGGCGGGCCGGCAAGCCCCCAGCGCGTTATCGGCAGCGCGGCTTCATCACTTAAGTGATTTCTCTGCGCCCCTTTGCGTCTTTCTCTTTGCGGTGCTTTGCGTTTAAGTGAGATTTAAACGCAAAGCACCGCCAAGAGAAAGACGCAAAGGGGCGCAGAGAGAGAAAAAGAGCATTCGCTCAGCCGGTGTTACGCAATCCCGCCGAGATGCCGTTGATGGTGGCGGCGAGCGCGTAGTTGAGATTATCGCCTTCCTCACCCGAGCGCTTGCGCCGCAAAAGGTCAACCTGAATCAGGCTCATCGGATCGACGTAAGGATTGCGCAGGCGAATCGAGCGGGCGAGCACCTGGTTGCCTTCCAACAGTTTCTTCTGCCCCGTGACGCGCAAAATCATACGCCGGCTGCGCTCAAACTCGTCGGCGATCATGTCGAAAATGCGGTCGCGCAAAGGCGCGTCCGTGACCAGCTCGGCGTAGCGACGCGCAATCGTCAGATCGGCTTTGGCGAGACCGACTTCCACATTGCCGATTAAGTCGGAAAACAGCGCAAAGCGGCGCGCCATCTGCTTCAGCAATTCTGCGTGCGACGCATCCGCGTTAACGAAACGCTCGAGCGCATGCCCGACGCCGAACCAGCCGGGCAGCACATGGCGGCTTTGCATCCAGCCGAAGACCCACGGAATGGCGCGCAGATCGGACAATCCTTTGCGCTCGGCGCGGCGCGCGGGGCGCGAGCCGATTTTCGCGAGCTCAAATTCAGCACCGGCGTGGCCTCTTCAAAGTAAGGCACGATCTCCGGGTTCTCCACAATATTTTCGCGGTAAAAAGCGAAAGCCTCGTCAGACATACGCTCCATCGCCTGCTCCCACAGGCGAGCGTCCGCAGACTCGCCGTTGGTGCCGGGCCGCGCCAGGGCTTCGAGCGAAGCGGCGATCATCAACTCCAAGTTGCGCTCGGCGAGCACCGGGTCGGAATACTTCCAGTTTAAAACTTCGCCCTGCTCTGTGAGCTTCAGCTGTCCGGTAAAGGCGCCGAAGGGTTGCGCGACGATGGCGCGCTGCGTGGGTCCGCCGCCGCGCCCGACGGTTCCGCCGCGCCCGTGAAAAAGGCGCAAGCTCACCGAGCAGTCGCGCGCCGCTTCGTGCAGCGCGCGGTGGGCTTTGTAAATCTCCCACGTGCTGCTGAGCATGCCGCCGTCTTTGTTGGAGTCGGAATAGCCGAGCATGATTTCCTGGCGGCGCCCCCATGAATCCAACAGCGGCGCGTAATCGCTTGACGTCCAGAGCGCGCGGCAGACCTCCGGGCAATTGCGCAAATCTTCGATGGATTCAAACAGCGGCACCGGCATCAAGCCCGGATCGTCGTCTGCGGCTGCGGTGCGAATGCCGTTCAGTTCGCACAGCCACACGGCTTGGCGCACATCGGTCGCCGAAGTTGCGCCGCTAATCACGTAGCTGCGCATAGACTGCGGCGTATACTCGCGCTTGAGCGCCGCCACGGCGCGAAGCGAGTTAAACATTTCGGCCGTTTGCTCGGAGGGCGGCCGAAGCGCGCCCTCCGCCCCGCCCCGGTCTGCGATTGATCCTTTGGTTCGAGCGCCGCGCCGCGCGCGAGTTCCTCTACGGCCGCGGCGTGCACGCGCGTGCTGCCTGATATCGAGCGTGTGCAGGTGAAAGCCGAACGTTTCGACTTGCCTGACCAGAGGGTCGAGCAATATCGTCGCTAATCGCTCGCCGCCGTAATTTGAGACTGTCGCGGATCAAGCGCAGATCCGCCAAGTAGTCTTCGGCGCGCGTAGGCTTGACGGTCCGCGGGCGCATCCTGTGAGCGGCGCAAGCGGCGCACGTAGGCAGAAACGCCGGTAAGTTTCATCCACATGAAGATCGTTCCATTCCGTGGCGCCGATGGTTTCGACGTAGCGCTCAAGCGCGGCAATCAACTCGGGAGACACTTTTACCTGCCGAGCCGAGATGCTCAGGCGCTCAAGCAGGCGATCGGTGGCGGCAAGGTAATGCGTCAAAATCGTGCTGCGCGCGAGCGCCAGCGCGTCGCGCGTGCAACTGGCGGTCACGAAAGGATTGCCGTCGCGGTCGCCGCCGATCCAGGAGCCGAAGCGCACCACGGTCGGGATGTCGCGGGCCTGCAGGTCAACGCCGTAAACTTGCTTGAAAGCGTCGGCGAGCTCTTGATAAAGATCGGGCAGCATCTCAATCAAACAGAGCTGATAATAATCGAGCCCCATCTCAATCTCGTCGCGCACGGTGGGCTGTCGCCGGCGCACTTCGTCGGTTTGCCAGAGCGCCGTGATCTCCGCGGAAATGGCTTCGGCGGCTTCGCGCGCCTCGGCCTCGGTGAGGGGAAGTTGGTCTAGCTCCGCCAAATGCTGCGAAATGCGGCGCCTTTTAAAAAGCACCGTGCGGCGGGCCACTTCGGTCGGGTGGGCCGTAAAAACGGGCACCACCTCGATCTGGCGCAAAGTCTCCAACACCTGCTCGGCGGTCGAGCCCGCGTCGCGCATGCGCTGCAGCGTGCCGCGAAAAGTGCCAGGCTGTGAAGGGCGCTCAGGGTGCAGCTGCGCCGTGCGGCGGCGGCGCTTGCGGTGAACCGTCTCGGCGAGGTTCGTTAATTCAAAGTAAGTCGCAAAGGCTTTGGTCAAAAGGTAAGCGTCCGCCACTTCTAAGCCGCTGACGATGCCTTCCGCGCGCCGCATTAATTCGTGCCCGTCCGGAGACGCCGCCCCCGAATTCTCATCCGCGTGCTGATCGCGATGCTCTATGGCGAGCTGTCGCAATTGCTCGACCACATCAAAGAGCGGCTCGCCGGCCTGCTCCTTAATCACCTCGCCAAGCAAGCGCCCGAGCGAACGCACATCGCGACGAAGCGGCGCCTCTTTGATCTCCACTTCATCGCTCGTCACCTCGGCGAGCCGCGCCCCTGATCGCGCGTCTCCCACAGCGGCTCTTTCCCCATTATCATTCAAGCTCCTCCTTCGGAGAGTGACAAGTGACTCTAGGAGTGACAAGTGACTTGCAGAGTGACAAGTAACAAGTGACAAGTGACAAGAAAGAAAGAGGTTCTGCTCTTTCTTGTCACTTGTCACTTGTCACTTGTCTGAGTCAATTGTCACTTGAGTCACTTGTCACTCTCCTCTGTCACTTAATTCAATTGGCTGGCCCGTGCGGGCCGAGCGATAGATGGCGTCGATGAGCGCGAGGCTGCGGCGTCCCTCGCGTCCGTCGCACAGCGGGCGCGCGTTGTGCTTGATCGCGCCGAGAAAGTCTTCGATGATTTTGCGGTGGCCGCGCACATCCGAGACGACGGCGGAGTTCGCGCTCGAGTTGCGGTTTTCCTCGGCGACGCCGAAAAGCTCAGCTTGCGTCGCGCCGCTTCGCAGATGCACGCCGCTCACGCGGTCGTGCTCTATGATGATGGTGCCTTCGGTGCCGACGAGTTCCACGCGGCGCGAAGCCGGGGTAGGCCGCCGTGGTCGCTTCGAGCGTGCCAATGGCGCCGCTCGCAAATTCAAGCGTGGCGACGCAAGTGTCTTCGACCTCAATTTGGTGAAGCGCGGTGCTGGTGCGGGCCGTGACGCGCGCGATGTCGCCCAGCAACCAGAGCAGCAAATCCGCGGTGTGAATGCCTTGATTGATCAACGCGCCGCCGCCGTCGAAAGCGTAAGTCCCGCGCCAGCGCGAGGCGCCGTAATACTCCGGCGGTCGGTACCATTTGACGCGCGCCGAAACAAGCGTTAAGCGGCCGAGGATGTTGCCATCGCTTAGTAGTTCCTTTAGCCGCCGCAGATCCGGGGCCGTGCGATCTTGAAAGAAAACGCCGAGTTTGACGCCTGAGCGGGCGCACTCCGCGATTAACGAGTCGGCGCGTTCGAGCCTTACGTCAATCGGCTTTTCCGTTAAAACATGAATGCCCTGGCGGGCCGCGGCGATGCCCTCGTCGGCGTGCAGCGCCGAAGGGCTTCCGATGGCCACCACCTCCAGCGGGCGATGGCGCAGGAAATCTTCGAGCCGCGCGTATCCGGTGGCGTCGTACTGTTGCGCCAGGCGCGCGACGCGCTCCTGGTTTTGCCCGTAAACGGCCGCGACGCGAACGTCCGCGAGCTCACGGGCGGCGCGGGCGTGCGACTCGCTGATACTGCCGCCCCCGATGATGCCTATGTGAGTTGTCACCAATCCTCTTACTCGCTTGAGCGGCCTTCAAGTGCCAACCTTCAAGTGTTGCCCGCGCCTCGACTATAAAAGCGTTGATTGACAATCTATAGCATTTATGGCAAGAACTAAAACCTCTCAACCCAAAGGGAAGCTCTTTTCCCCCATTATCAATATTTAAGCCCTAGAGAAGTCGCGGCGCGCGCACACACGCTTATGAGAAAACTGTTTCTCCCATCGCTTGCCTTTTTTTGCTTGTTCATCGCCGGCTGCGAGCAGCCATCTACAACAAACACTGCGCCGCCCACACAAGGCGCGGCCACCAAAAAATACACCATCGCTGTGGTGCCGAAGGGCACCACACACGAGTTTTGGAAGGCCATTCATGCGGGCGCCATCAAGGCCGCGCAGGAATTGACGCAGCAGGGTACGCCAACCGAGGTGATCTGGAAAGGCCCGCTGCGCGAAGACGATCGCGAGCAGCAGATTCAGGTCATCGAGAGCTTTACGAGCCAGGGCATCAGCGGCATTGTGCTGGCCCCGCTTGACAGCCGCGCCCTGGTGCGCCCGGTGGAAGAAGCCGGGCGCGCCGGCATCCCGACAATTGTGATCGATTCGGCGCTCGAATCCGACAAGATTTTGAGCTTTGTGGCGACCGACAACTTAAAGGGCGGCGAGCTTTCCGCAGACCGCATGGCGGAACTGCTCGGCGGCAAAGGAAAGGCGCTCCTGCTCAGGTATCAGGAAGGTTCGGCCAGCACCACTGATCGCGAAATCGGCTTTCTCAAACAACTCAAAGCCAAGTACCCGGAGATAGAGTTGATCTCTTCCGACCAGTACGCCGGCGCGACGCGCGACACAGCCAAGCGCGCCGCAGAGAATCTGCTCAACCGCTACGGCAACGAACTGCAAGGCATCTTTGTGGTCAACGAATCGGCGACCGCCGGCATGCTGCTCGCGCTGCAAGACATGGGCAAGGCCGGCCAAATCAACTTGATCGGCTTCGACGCTACAGACAGTTTCATAGACGCGATGCGCAGCAAACAGCTGCACGGATTCGTGGTGCAAAAGCCCTTCAACATGGGCTATCTCGGCGTCAAAACAATGGTCGAACACTTACAAGGCAAACCCATCGAGCGGCGCGTCGACACCGGCGTCACGATGATCACCCCGGCGAACCTCGACAGCGCCGACACACAGGAAATTTTGCACCCGCCAATTGACCAATACCTCAAATAAGGATGAAGGCGGAAGGCGGAAGGAGCCTCGAAAGGATGAAGGCGGAAGGCGGAAGGATGAAAGCTGAGGATAAAGAAATTAATAAAAGTTCTGCCGGCCTTGATCTTCATCCTTCATCCCTCATCCTTCCGCCTTCCGAGGGGGCCGTGTTTTTGCAGCTCAGTGATATTGCGAAGCATTTTGGGGCGACGGTGGCGCTCGACGGCGTCGACTTGGAGTTGCGGCGCGGCGAGGTGCATGCGCTCATTGGTGAGAATGGGGCGGGGAAGAGCAC
>JBBJMB010000216.1:0-6777 GCA_037719755.1 Pyrinomonadaceae bacterium | reverse complement strand
AGGAGCGGACAAAACACGAGGCCATTCCAAGTCGCTGCCTGCTCCGCTTTTCTTGTCACTTGTCACTTGTCACTTTCTTCCAAGTCACTTGTCACTTTCTTCCAAGTCACTTGTCACTTAATTCGGAAATGAATTGTTCACAGCGGGCGACGTCCGGGAATCCTTTGATGCCGTGTTCCTCGCGGGAATCGGCAATTGGAGAAGCCAAGACGCCGTGCGGCTGTGTGGAAAGCGAATTGATTAATTCATTGGGAAAACCGAGCTCGCCGCGCGGGCGGTCATAACGTTGTTGCGGCTCGTTCCAGTATGCGCGTCGCAATTCGGCGAGAGCTTCAAACATCGCCTGGCTGTTGAGCAGGAAAAGCCCGATGTTCGTTTCGCCGAAGTCGAAGCTTGGTGCGTTCTCAAGATAAGTTTCGCGCGCCGCCGTGATTTGTCCGCGCGGGTCGCGCACCAGAGGGGCGTAAGGATGGTGCTTCAGCGCGGTTGGCAAAATCATGCGGTGATGGCTGAAAAGCGCGGCGAGCGCGAGCGTGCGCCGCACCGTCTGCGGCCGGATCACGGGCTGCGTGCTCCACACGATCAACGCGTGGCCTGTGAAGTCTCGCATCTCCTGGTGAGCGCGCCAGACCGCGTCGCCCGTGCCCAGGGCTTCGCGCTGCATGATGAATGTTACTTCTTCACTCGTTAATGCCTCGCGCACGCCAAGCTCGGTTTCCGGCGAAACGATCACAATCGGCGGGCGCATCGCGGTCGCCGCGCTCGCCGATTGAATTGTGCGCAAGACGCGCAAAACGGCGGGCGTTCCGGAAACCTCGGCCAGCGGCTTGGGCACGCTCAAACCGGTGGCGCGCGCTCTTGTTCCTTTGCCGGCTGCGACGATCACCGGCCACACGGATTCAATCGCCGGAAGGTCATCAAGCAGCGCATTGATGACCTTCCGGTTAGTTTCAACGTCTGCGCCCGCCGCATTATTAAACTCCTCTACGGCTTCGCGCCACACGTCTTCGCGGGTCAAGGCTGAGAGTCCTGCGCCCGGAGTGGAGACCATCACGGACCCTTCGCGCACGGCGTCTCTCTCTCGCGGACGATAAAACTTTGATTGCACGCGATGAATGAGCGACGAAGCGTTTTCCCGATCTGTGAGTGCCAGAAGATTTCCGCCGAAGCCTCCGCCCATCAAGCGCGCTCCGTAGGTCATGGCATCAGCAAGAACGATTTCTCTTAAGCGCTCCACTTCCGGCGTGCTGACTTCGTAAAGATCGCGCAGACTTTCGTGCGATTCGTTGAGCAATTGACCGATGGCGCGCATCGCCGTCTGAGGATCATCAGATCTTTCTTCTGCGGCGGCCTGCGGGTTAAAGAACTCATCCAGGATGCGCTCCGCTGCCGCGACGCGACGAACCTCGCCGATGTGATGCAGCGCGCGGTCGCGCACCTTGAGAGGCAGTTCGCGCTCGTTTTTCATCAAAGCCGGAAACGCGCGCGCGCACTCTTTGAAGGCTTCCGGGTGAGTGCGCTCAGTCTCATTGAGAGTTAAGCTGTGCGGAAGTTCACGTAAAGATTGCTGAACGTCATCCAAAGCAGTTGACGATTTTGCTTCGAGCGCCGCGAGCCACGCCGCGTGGCGCAGAGGCTCGTGACGGCTCCAATCGTCTATGATGGCCGGGATCAGCACGCGCGAGACGGCGGCCCGCTCGTTGTACTGCAGCATCACCGCCTGACCTTTATCCGCCGGATGCGAGAAAAACGTGATCCAGCAAAAGCGCTCGCTCGGCAGTGGCAGCAAACGAGTGCGCTGCTCCTGATACTCAATGCGCACCGCGTGATCGCGCTTGGCCAGGCAAATGGTGAGGTGATCCATCGAGCCGCCGCGCGTGCCGACGTACCACTCGGCCTGTGCCGAATCGCGCGCCAATTCTCGCGGCTCGCACTCAATGTCGTTAACTGCTCGAATCGCCGCTCCCGCTAAAACCGTAAGCGCCGACGACGAGGAGGCTCCGCCGCGCGGCGGAATGCTCGAATCAATCAGGAAGTCAAAACCGCGGCGCACGCGCTGTGCGCCGTATTTGAGGCGCGCGAAAAAGCCGGCGCCCTCCACATACGTCCCCCAGTGGGGAACGGGAGGCGGGGCGGCGTAAAGGTAAGACAGCCAATTGCTCTCTGTCTCATCACTCTTCTGGATTGGCGGGCCGTCGCCGAGCGCAAAGCGAAACGGCGGGTAATCAGCACACGTCGACGCTCCGTTAATTTGGTCGCTTTCCGTCGCGCGGTACATCATCATCATGTCGTGCTCGGCGCTTCCGAACGGCAGAGAAGCGGTCGGCAAATACGAAACATAATCAACATGCTCTCCGAGAATATTAATCCGCGCGGGCGCGCGCAAGATGTTCACCGGCCCATCCCCGAAGCGTTCGAGAAACAAGGCGCGCTGCGAATTTAAGCGGCTCAGTTTGTGGTTTTGTGAAATCAGCAATCCGCCTATTCGCCAATTGTTTTCGCCTTCGGCGACCAAGGTTTTCCGGTGTTTTGTTTGAGCGTCACCATCGTATTCGTGCGCACGTTGCTCCACGCTTCCCAATCGCCGCCCGGCCACCGCACCACCACGCCCTCCAACTCAGGCTCTGCGGCGCCCAAACCGAAATAAACGCGATCATCGCTTGCGCTCAAGTAGCTGCCATCGGTGCGCACGCGCCGCCACAGAGTTTGACGATTCTTTTTGATCACCGCCACTTGAGCGCCGATTGCGCGGCGATTGCCGCGGACTGCCTCAAGGCGAACTCCCAGCCAGTGCGAGCGCGAGCCGATCTGGTTCAGCAGCAGGCGCGCGGGGCCGTTGTTGTTGGCGACCAGCACATCCACGTCGCCGTCATTATCTACGTCGCCGAAAGCCGTTCCGCGACCGACCTCGGAGAGCCGAAAGGCCGGCCCCGCGCTGGTTGTCGTTTCGCGGAAAGCTTTGCCCGCACCTTCGTTGTGGAACAATTGGTTTCTTTGATGGTACGGGTACGGCGTGCCGCGCAAAGCGGGCAAGAGCGTGACCGCTCCGTTGGCGGCAAACAAATCAAGCCAACCGTCGTTGTCGTAATCAAACCACCCGACGCCGAATCCGGTGGAGAGAAAGCTCGGTTGATTAAGGTTGTAGGCACGCGACGCGTCCTCAAATGATCCGCGATGGTCGTTCAGTAAAAGCGTGCTGCCTTCTTTAGTCAGATTGGTGACGAGCAAATCTTCGTCCGCATCGTTGTCTATGTCTCCGGCTGTGACGCCCATTCCGGCCCGCGCCACGCCGTCGGCGCTGTAAGCCGCGCCGGCCATCAAGGCGTTCTCCGCGAAAGTGCCGTCGCCTTTGTTCATCCACAATAGATTAGCGGCCCCGTCATTGGCCACATAAATATCAACGAGTTGGTCGCCGTTGACGTCCGCGCACACGACGCCGAGCGCCGGGCCGAAAGCCGATCCGATGTCGGACGCTTGCGTCGCATCGCTGAATTTGCCGTTGCCTTCGTTGCGGAAAAGCTTGCTCGGCAAAGGGCGGTAAGCCGCCGGCGCGCAGTAATCCGGCTCGCCGGTGGGCGTAGAGCATTTTTTGTTGGCCTTCACCGTGAAGTCAACATAATTGGCGACGAAAAGATCAAGATCATTGTCGCCGTCGTAATCCACGAAAGCCGCGCTGGTGCTCCACCGCGCGTGCTCCGCGTTCGCCTCGCGCGTCGCATCAGTGAAAGTCCCGTTGCCGTTATTGCGGTAAAGAATATTGGCTCCAAAATTGGTGACGTACAAATCCACATCGCCGTCGTTGTCGTAATCGCCAACAGCCACTCCCATGCCGTAACTGACGCGGCCGACGCCCGCTTGCGCGCTGACATCGGTGAAGCGAAGCTTGCGCGATGGCACCATCTCGTTGCGGAACAAGCGATGGCCCGGCTGCCAATTCGCGGGCGGCGGAAAAGCGGCATCGCTCGTGCGCTTGTTTTCTTCAAGAAAAGCGCCTTGCACGAGAAAAACATCCAGATCGCCGTCGTCGTCGTAATCAAACAGCGCCGCGCCGGAGCCCATAATCTCCGGCAAATAAAATTGGCCGGTCGCTCCGGTGAAGTGATGAAAGCGAAGATTCGTTTCCGCCGCCGCTTCGCGAAACAGAGCGTTTGAGGCGGTCGTTTGCGCGAAGCCGACGAAAGCCGTGTGCCAGATGATGAGCGCCGCCGCGAGCGCTACTTGCGCGCACTTGTGCTTTCGCTTGTTGTCTCGTCGCCTCAATTGAGTTTTTCCAAGCGCTGCAAATCGCGCTCGATCTGACCCAGCAACTGCGTTTGTCCGGCGGCGGCGGCGCGCGTGCGTGCTTCCTGAAAGTAATGCAAGCCGCGTTTACGGTCGCCCGCGCGTGCGTACACGGCGGCCAGCGCGTATACAAAGCGGGGCGTGTTTTCGTCTTCCGGCGCCAGCGTTTTTTGCAGATGGGTGATCGCGTCGGTGAGGTTTCCGCGACTCACGAGAATTCTGGCCAAGTGGTAGTGAGCGAGCCGGTAGTTCGGCTGATTCTCAAGTGCGATGCGGTAATGCTTCGTCGCTTCATCCAGGCGATTTTCGCTCCAGCATCACGCCGTAATTGTGATTGGCTTCGGCGTAATGCGGGTTAATTTGCAGGGCGCGGAGAAAGGCTTGCGCGGCCTCATTGAACTCGTTGCGCGCGACGAGGGCGACGCCGTAATTGTAGTGGCTTTCGGCCGCTCGCGGATCGATGTTCACCGCCGCCCGGTAATGTTCTTCGACTTTGTCGAAACGGTTCGCGCGATGATACAGGAGAATCAAATTAAGGTGGGCTTGCACAAGTTGGGAATCAGCTTGTAAGGCGCGCTCGTGCTCTGTGATTGACGCTTCGATGTTTCCTGCGCCGTCCAGGGCGACGCCTCTGCGCAAGTGTTCCGCGGCGCTCACGTTAAGAGCTTCCACGGCATCCAGCAGTTGGTCATCAAGCGGCGGGCGCTCGCCTTTGTGTTGTTGCGAAAGCGCGAAGTGCTCCTTCGCTTGCTCGATCTTTCCCGCGTCACGATAAGCTATCGCGAGGGCGTAATGCGCGGCCCCGAAACTAGGGTCTAAGTTAATCGCCTGAAGCAAGTGCCGGATGGCGGCGGATGAATCGCGCCGCGCGACCCACACTCGACCGAGGCCGTAATGAGCGTGCGCGTTGCGCGCATCTTTGGCGAGCACCGCCGCGTACAGGCCTCCGCACTCTTCCCATCGATTCAATGCGAAAAGGGAATCGGCGAGCCTGATGTGCGCAGTCGTAAAATCCGGCTTTTGCCGCACCACATCAGTAAAGCGAAGAATCGCTTGCCCGTGGTCGCCGAGGGTGGCACGCACTAACCCCGTGTAGTATGTCCAGCGGAAATCCTGCGGCGCAAGCCAGCGCGCGCGCGCGAAACAAACCAGAGCCGCTTCGTATTGCTCGTACGTTTGCAGCAACATCCCGAGACGGCCGTTCGCCTCCGCATCGCGCGGGCGCGCGCTCGCTTCAGCGTAAGCTTTAACAACTTGCGCGCGAACCGGCGCGGCGAAATTGTCAGCGACAAGGGGCGGCAACGCCGGCAACGTCTGCGCCCGCAAAACTGTGGTCAGAAAGATAAGATGAAGAAAAACGAAGTGCCGATATGTCCGCATTCTTAAATCAACTGATGTGTGGTCGCACGCGCAATAGGTGACGAAAATTTAGCACGCCACCGACGAAGAGATCAAAGCGAGCTGATTCATCGGCGATTCCCTTTTGCGCCCTTTGCGTCTTCTTCTTTGCGTTTGTTTGCGTTTAAGTAAGGGTTTGTTGAACGCAATGAAACGCCATGAAAAAGACGCAAAGGGCGCAAAGCGCCACTCTTCAACTTGACCGTGCGTCGCGGGCTTAAATATGCTGCCTGTCAGCATTATTACCGCAATAAACCACGGATTAAGACAATGATTATGACCATAGTTAAACCGGCCCCTGCCCTGATCGCTTTGCTGCTGTGCGACTTTGGCTCGGCACAAGTCAACGGCAACGCTTTTCCAAAGGCGGTTCTTTTCGCGCAGTCAAATTCGCGCGGCGCCGTTGCACGCAACGCGCGCGGTTTGGCGCTCGGGAAACAGGGGCAGCTTGATGCCGCGATCGCGGAGTTTCAAGAGGCCATTAAAATAAAACCCGATTACGCCCCGGCCCACGCTAACCTCGGCATCGCTTTGCGGCAAAAGGGCGATGTTGACGGAGCGATCAGCGCTTTCAATCAAGCCGTCGCTTTGCAGCCAACGGACGCGGAGCTACATGCTTCACTGGCTTCTCTGTTTCACCGGAAAAACGATTTCCCGAAAGCCATCGCAGCCTTTCGCGTTGCCGTCAAATACAAGCCCAATTCCGCAGAACTGCGCACCAATCTGGGTTACCTGCTCGGCCTGAGCGGTGATTTGCCGGGCTCCGTCAAGGAGCTTGAATCGGCCATCCGGTTGCAGCCCGACTTGGCTGAGGCCCACTATTATTTGGGCCTCAGCCAGTGGCTCTCAAAGGATGTGGACAAAGCGATTCGCTCGTTCCGCGCCGCAGTGCGCCTTAAACCGGATCGCGCCGAGGCCTTTTACTATTTGGGCGCGGCGCTTTTGCAGAAAGGAACTGCACCGCAGGATGTGCAAGCGGCGCTTGTTGCGCTGCAAACGGCCATCAAATTAAATCCGGGATTTGCCGAAGCACGCGGTTCGCTCGGCATTGCGCTACGCGAAAGCAACCAGTTGGACGAAGCCGTTGCGCAGTTTCGA
>JBBJMB010000215.1:0-6795 GCA_037719755.1 Pyrinomonadaceae bacterium | reverse complement strand
ACCGCGAGGGACTCGAAGAAGTTAAGAAAGAAGATGAGTTTAATGTGCCCCGCTTCCTGAACCGCGTGCTCGCTTTGGATGTGGAAAGACAAAACGCGATCTTCGACGCCTACGCCGAACTGTTCGACCGAACGGTGGCTTACGCGAAAGCGAACGGCACTTTTGACGAGGGCGTGGCCGACATCAAAGCCTTATCCGTGCGGCTCGCCAAACAGCCGCGCACCGTCCACGCCGATCATCTCACCGGCGCGCGCACAATTCATTACGCTTTGCAGATCGACCGGCACTCGGAGCGGGTGAGTTTCGAGCGGGCGGAGCGCACGCGCGGGAGTAAGAGCGGCGCATTCTTCCGCCACCAGAAGAAGGGCCACTACATCTTGGCGGTGCCGGCAGCACATCACACCGACCCGGAGACGGGCCGCAGCTTTCAAACCTTCGCCGTCCACCGGCCCGAAGGTGAGCGCACGAACTACGTTACCGAAAGCGATCGCGCCTGAAATGCGTGGCCGTCGCGCCCGGGCAGTCTGCGAGTGGTGGACGAGCGGCTATCAGCCATCCCGCCGATTCAACTGGTGAAACGCACGTCATCGGCGGCGCGATCTCCCGTTGTGGCAGCGTTTGAAAACCACCGGGACGCTGCGAAGGTCGTCAGAGTCACGACCGACCAAAACGAGCGCATCGTCGGCATCCAGATTCCGCAAAACAAGCTGTGGCAGGTGCTGCGTTCCATCGGCATCACGCGCAGCTTGCAAGACCCGGCGGCGATCTACAAGGGCGTGCTGCATGAGGGCGAAGAAATAACCCTCGCCGCCAACCTCAAGCTACGGCGCGGCAGACTCCACGCCGAGCACGCCATCGAGCTTGCGGGCGCCGACCCCTACAAATTCGCCGCGCTCAGGGCGCTCGGGCTGATTAACGAGCAGATCAATTGGAAGCAGATGTTTTTCGTGCCGGCAAACGAACAAAAAGGCGTCGAAGTCATCACCCGGTTGATCGCAAGCTACCCCGTCATCGCTAGCGCCGAGCAGCAGGAACAACCCGGAGCGCATGAGATGGCGGAACCGGAGGCGACGGCGGGCGAGAGCGCGCAAACCCTTGATGCTCTCCGCGTGATTGATCTCGCGGCCTGGTGATCGCCCCGGCTCTTGACTCCTCGCAAGCGGCGGAGACGGCGGAGACGGCCACGCTTGAAGCGGCAACGACGACGACGAACGACATCGCGGGGAAATTGCTCGAACAACAAGCAGGCGGGCCGTCTCAGGTGGACGAGGCCACGACCGCCGCCGTATCAGGTGAGGGAGGAGGGGATGCGCCTCTTTTCATCCTTCCAACAATGCGGGCCAAAGCAATTGACAAGAACGACCGGCGGCAACCGTCGCTGTTCGGCAAGCCGGAGCAGCAAGCGCCGCGCGCCGCAAATCCGGCGGTTTACGCACCGAACCCTAAAGCCGTGCAGATGAGCTTCGAGTTCGGCGTGATAGCCGGTGGCGGTGGCGGCTACGGCGGTAGCGGCGACGCTCACGAAAGCGTTGAAGCGCCGGAATCTCTCGGCCTCGCCGCTTAAACGGGAAAGCACGCGCGGGCGGCGACAGGTACAGGGTGAAAAATAGTCTTGCATACAAGACAATAAGGTTTGGCAAATTATCTTGTATGCAAGATAATAAGCGGTGTTGAGAAAGTGGTCTTAAGTGAGGTTGGGGAAGTTATGGCGAAGGGGCGGCGGCGGCAGGCGCGAACAGGGACAATTTATCTACTGTGTTTCTCGAAGCGCTACAAGCACGCCGGCCACTATACGGGGTGGGCGGAAAATTTCGACGCGCGGCTCGCGCTGGCACGCCGGAAAGACCGGTGCGAGACTCGTCTTCGTCATCCTCGACGCGGGTCTTAGTTTCGAGTGCGTGCGCACATGGCAGGGGACGCGCGGCGACGAGCGGAGATTGAAGAATTGCCACGAAGTGCCGCGCCACAGAGTGCCCGCACTATGCCGGCGAGCGGACGCTGGGGCGGGCCGCGCGGTTACCAACGAAGAAGGTGGCTTGAAAGAAAGCCGGGCAGGAGGGAGCCGAGATGGGTTACGCAATCGCTTTTTCGCCGTGCATCAACTGCGGAAAGATTTTCGGCTACAACCCGGTGAGCGTGCCAAGCGTGCGAGTGAACGGCGTCAGAGAGATGGTCTGCCGGCGTTGCACCGAAGCGGCCAACCCCGAGCGCGTTCGCCGCGGCTTGGAGCCAATCGTTCTGCTACCCGACGCTTACGAGCCGGTCAATGAGAGTGAACTCGTTTGAGTGATTGAGCAACGCGAGTTGTCGATTAAACTGGATGGGGTCAAGCGCGTGAACGAAACACAGAAAGAACTGTTACCGGCTGCGAGATCGGCGATGCACCGAGATTGGCGCAACGCTACCACCGCGTGGGCGCCGGGCACGGGCGTCACAACCGATTCCGCGCGAGCTTCCGGCGCTCGCCCGCGCCGCCGCGTATCAACACGTCGCAAGCGGCGGAAGAAGTGTCTACCGCTGCAGCACACCGTTTGGTTATCGCGCCCATCGTTAACGTTCATCCCGGCGCGGAAGCACTCGCCTCGCCGGCGCCGGGATGAGAAGACGGCGCGGCCGAGCATTTATCCACGAGGCGAGGTCTGAGCCGCGCCCGGAGATCATCGTTAAAGTAAGGAGGATTCGAGATGATTGAAGCCTTGGTGATTAGCGAAGATTTGGCGGCGGGCGCCGAAAAAAGAAACGGCCCAGCGGACGAACTTCCGGCAATCGCCTCCGGCGGAGTTCCGCTTGATGCGACGCGAGATGTGGATGGGCAGTCGCGTGAGCCGGGCGAGACGCGGACGCTGGGCGAGACGCTCGGCCTCGTTAAAACTCCCGACGGCTACATTCTCGTGAGCGAGGAGGGTATTCACTCGTCACGCCCGATGGGTCTCGGGGACACGCTTAGCTTTACGGCCGCCGGGGAGAGGTTGGCGAGAATGACGGCGATCCGCATCCGTATGAAATCAGCGTGGCCGAACTCGCCGGTTTAGCCGGCTCGCTCGCTCCCCTGCATCGCTTCGTGCGGCGGTCGGGGACGCGCGCCGAGAGCAACTTCCAACTGTTACTGGAGACGCTCCTTAAACACGGCGTCGAGCGCGAGGATGTTGAGGAGGCACGCCAGGCGCGCCTCCTTGGTCACCCTTGATGACGGAGACCTGACGTCCGTCAGAATCCAGAGAGGGGACCAAGCGGCAGTCGAAAGAAGCGCTTTCGAGTTTCGTAAATCCGGCCTGCTCCGGCGTTTGGGGCTTGAAAGGAGGTGAGTAATCGTGTATTTGACTAATTGTCTTGTAAGAACTACCACACAGCGTTGGAAAGGTACACACTTCCCTATGGCTCGTGAAGAGATCCGCGCGCCCGAGGCGGCCGACCTGCTCGGCATCTCGCGCGATTACGTCATCAAGCTCGCCAGGAGGGGCATTGTCCAAGGCGAGAAGAAAGGCCGGGACTGGTGGATTGATAAACAGTCGCTGCTCGAGTTCTAGAACAACCGGCCGCCGGTCGGGCGCCGCGACGGCAGTGTTTCGACGAAGCCGGCTCAAAATCGCCGTGGCACGGGAGCGGCTGCGGAGGCCGAGCGCGAGTACAACCGTAACTACGCGCGGCGTCGACGGTCCGGGGAGCAGACGTCGTCGCAGCAGCTTGCGACGAACAAGCGTGGCGGTAAGGGCGGAACCGTCAAGAAGTCGTCGAAGTGATCACGATCGTCGATAAGTTTCTTTGGAGGTAGGTGTTTTGGCTAAACCGAAAGCGAAGAAGCTAACTGAGCTGAAGTCGAAGGTGATGAACGGCCTCCGGAATCTCGAGCCTTCGCCGATCCGCGAGTGCCGAGAACATTTCCCGGCGCAGAAACGTCCCGCATACACCACCTCAGAAACGATCGTCTACGGCTTGGAAAAGAAGGGAATGGTAAAACGCACGAAGAAGATCGGCAACGCACACATCTTCGAACCGCTCGTCACTCGCTGGTCAGGCCTCGACCGTTTCCTCCACGATGTGCTCACCCGATTCGGCTGCGTGCGCGATTTGCTCGATTAGTTGATGCGCGACGGGCGCGTGACCAAAAACAACCTCCTTAACGTGAAGACCTTCCTGGCCAAGTCGTCTTGAGCCGTGTGGCTTTGACGCTGAAATTTTCGGCCCCTGCCGGGGCTGGTTTTTGAGAAATCGGACGCGGGCGGTAAAACGTGCCCGCGACTGCCACAGATCTTTGACGCTGGGCCCGCGCGGCGCAACTTGAGTTCTCCTTCAACTTCTGCGTCAAGTTTAGCGCACGGCGCAACTCTTCCGCCTTTGGCTCCGGAGTCCTCCGCCTGCGGCTTCGGCCCTCACGGGTGCGCTCGTGTGCCGCCGCTGTGCGAGAAGTTGAATTCGCTTGAGTGGAGGAGAAAAGAAAATGAGTGCAATGAGTGCTTGGATCGACGAAGAAAAGATTCGGTTCGATGACATCGTTCTGCACGAAGAAGAGGACGGCGAGCCGATGACAGAAGAAGAGTACCGAAGGATCCCACGGTGCGCGTGGTGCCCCGACCCCGCGTGCCCGGGGATGGCCGCGCATCTCGACGCGGGCGTTGAGTAAACGACGGCGGAGCCGCGAGGGGTATCACCCTAGCGGCCCCGCTTTTTTTGTCGCGCGCGGCGTGCGGCAGTGAGCTAAATTCCGGAGCGTACGATCGGCGAGCGAAAAATCGGCGCGACCAATCAAACATTTTGGCCTTCGGCCGCAGCGGACGCGCTTCGCGCGAATTTTAATCAGATCAAATAGCATTGAGGTAGAGAGCCTGACCAGACACGCTCACGGGTCGGCGGCAAAGTAGACGAAGAAAGCATCAATAACGCAGCTCCATACCTTCCTCGATCTCGCGGGCGACGCGGTTGCCCATCGAACTAACCACACTTGAAGGCTTGCAGCTTCGCGGCCTGGATCTTCGCATCTCTGGTGATGCCAGCCGCTTCCATCTTGCCGCCGAACTCTTTTCAATCGCCTTGTTGTTGAGGCCGAGCGCCTGCGAGTGACCTTGATCGCGGTGTTCGCCCCGGCATACGCCGCCCCCGCGCTGTCCCTGCTGCATGGCGACACCGCCATCTGGTCTCCGGTGTTCGGTTAACGGCATTGCTCTGGGCGGCGAACTCGGCGATGGCCTCTCCCCTGGAAGCGGAAGCTTTCTGCTGCGCTACTCGGTGTTGATTGAGAGTGCCCATCTCACTCTGAAAACCAAGTATGTTCTCTGACTTCTGAGCTCCGGCGATGGAGGCGGAGGCATTCACGCCACCGCCGACAGCGCCCTTGCTACCACCGACGCCTAAGGGAAGTGTGCTTGCAAAAGTGTCGGCTTTTTGGTTCTTGGCATCGAACGCAGAGCGCGCACCACTCTCCGCATTGCCCGTCGCTAAACCTCCCAGGGCGAGTGTGTTTTGACTCCTGATGGAGGTGACTTCCTTGAGGGTAGACACGTCCGTCATCCGCTCGTTATAGCCCGCCTTATTGCCCGCGACGCTGCCGAACATCAGATGTGCCTGTGACATGCCGGCACGCCCTGCCGCCATCGCCATGCCCGCGGAGGTTTGCGCCGCTGAGAGGGCGGAGGCTTTACCCGTCACGTACCCGGCTTGATTGCGGGCGAGCCCCGCTTCACGGTTGGCTTTCGCTTCAGCGCCCGTCGCACTGTAAGCCCCCTGCGCCTGCGTGGTCGATGCCTGCTGCTGAATGTGCCCTGCCATGTTCGCCGAGTACCACTCAACGGCCGCTCCGATCAGACCACCGGCGGTTGACGACGCCACTTGCGACACTCCTTCGTAGACTTGGCCCATTGAGAACTTGTACGCGAGCCAGGGCGAGAACCACACGGCCACACCCGCGATCGTCATAAAGAAGGCGCAGATGCCGACGGTGTAGAGCGGCTGCGCGAACAGTGGATCACGAATCGCTGCCATCGTTACATCATTCCAGGCGTAGAGGTAATCGGCGTCGCCCAAAGCCATTACCACATTGCCGAATAGATATGCGATCGCACGGATGAAGTAGCTCACTGACGGCCAGATCAGTGTGAGCACGACCAGCCCCCACGCGAACGGATAAGAGATCTTGTGCGCCATCTTTTGATCGACGGCCACCGCCACCATCATCGGCGCCGAGACCTTCATCACCATCAGCAGCAAGCCTGACAAGCCAATCAACCAGAAGTCGCCGAAATCCACGATGCCGCGGGCGGCGTTGAGCCATGCGAACATCAATGGGAGCGAGTACGAGGTATCGCTAAACTTCGTGTTGAAATCCCTGATCGTGCTCTCTGAATCGTAGGTGACACCTAAGATCGCCTCAACGCCATCGATCGTCGGCTTGACGGTGAAGTCTTGGCCTTTGACCTTGACAGTGAAATGTCCTTGCGTGAACTTCTCGTAACTGGTGTTAAAGCTTTCTCGTTGCGCCCAATAGAACTCGTAGAGCACGGATTTGCCATTCGGCCCGAGCATCTCGTTGCCGCGGGCGATCTCCTGACCGACGACGGTCATCGTCTCGACGACGGACAGCGTACTTCCCAACAGCAGCAGCATCAGAAAGACCCGCACGAAGTAGAAGATCATTCCGATGCCGCCGCCCGATGATTCATGCCAGATGCGGATGAACGACATCATCATCAGGGCGGCGGCGATGGTGAGCGACCACTTCTCGAACCAGGTGAAGAGCTTCGTAATAACTTCATTCTGCAAAGCGGGCAGCAATTGCGCGGCCCGGGAGGAAAGGCCATGCAC
>JBBJMB010000214.1:0-6824 GCA_037719755.1 Pyrinomonadaceae bacterium | reverse complement strand
ATCCTCTTGAATCAATCGCACCCGCACTCCCGCCGGCTCTTGTAGATCAACATTCGGCCGGAGCGGGCGGTACATCACGCTGGTGAACTCAAGCGGCTGATAGCGTCGCTCGTTTAGTAAAGGCAGCAAGCCGGGGTCGGCGAGCGGGCTGACTTCATGAAACACCGGCGCGCCGCGCTCCGCGAAAAAGTTCTCGATCTTTTCCAGGTCGTCGCCCGTGGCGGATTCAAACATTCCGAGTCCGAATGTTTGCGTCACCGGCGATCTCACGCCGTCGTACACGGCGCGCGCTCCCGCCACCGCGATCCACCGGGCGCCGCTCGCGGGGTCGAGTCGGGCCCGCGCCTCAGCAAACTCCGCGCAGCTTTGCCCTTCGGTTTGTTCGAGCCGGCGCGCCAAAGTTAAATCAGACAAAAGCTGCAATCCTTCGTGCGTCTCATTCATCGCATCAATTCTCCTGCTCGCCGATTGAGTCATAGATTTGCACCCGGTTCCAGAAAGCGGAGCAGTTTTCACGGAACCGGTCGTGCGTCGGGTGGGTTTGATATAAATCGTGCGCACGTTGATCCGCGAAGACTAAGAGCAGAGCGTATGAATAGCTGCGGTCGATGATTTCGCGATCCGTGCCGGCGGGCACGCCGATGTATGAACGGTTAACGGTTTCGATGGAGGTTAGTGATTTGAGGCCTTGCGCGAACTGCGCTCTCTGATGGTTTTCCAAATCATCGCGCAGCCAAAAGTAAACGGCGTGAACAAACATAATTGAACCTCACAGGACAAGTTATGAAAAGCAAATTTATTGTAGCCTAAAACGCTTCCCGTTAGACCTCTCTGCTGTTTCCCACGATTGGCAGAAGTTCGTTTGTCGCGCACGGGCCGCCAAATTAGCATCATCCACTTCAGAGGTTTGATAACTTTCGTTGCTATGACTACTAATTTAGATATCGCCGGCAGCGTCGCCATGCGTCCCATCACCGAGGTCGCCGCTGAACTGAACTTAACCGCCGACGACTTGGAGCTGTACGGCCCTTACAAAGCTAAAATCAGCGCCCAAGCGGTGCGGCGTATCTTAAGCGACGCGCCGGAAGCCCGGCGCGGCCAACTGGTGCTCGTTACGGCGATCACACCGACGCCGGCCGGCGAAGGGAAAACCACCGTCACCATCGGCCTCGCCCAAGCGTTGTGCGCTTTAAATAAACGCGCCATCGCTTGCGTGCGCGAGCCATCGCTTGGCCCGGTCTTCGGCCAAAAGGGCGGCGCAACCGGCGGCGGCCGCGCGCAGGTGTTGCCGATGGAAGACATCAATTTGCATTTCACGGGCGACATGCACGCCCTCGGGAGCGCCAATAATCTGCTCGCCGCTTTGATCGACAATCATCTGCATCAAGGCAACCTCTTGGGCATAGACCAGCGCACCATCACTCACCGCCGCGCGCTGGACGTGAACGACCGCGCTTTGCGCGACATTGTGATTGGTTTGGGCGGCAAAGCCAACGGCTATCCGCGGCAGACCGTCTTTCAAATTACGGTGGCCACAGAGTTGATGGCGATCCTGTGTTTGTCCGAGTCGATGGCGGAATTAAAGCAGCGCATCGGGCGCATCGTCATCGGGCAAAATCACCGCGGCGAGCCGGTGACGGCCGCCGCGCTTGGCGCCTCAGGGGCGCTCGCCGTGCTGTTGCGCGATGCCATCAAACCCAATCTGGTGCAAACCGTTGACAACACGCCGGCCTTCGTTCACGGCGGCCCGTTCGGCAACATCGCGCACGGCTGCTCAAGCATCGTGGCCACCAAGCTGGCGCTACAGCTGGGCGAAGTGGTGGTCACGGAAGCGGGCTTCGGTTCTGATTTAGGTTTGAGAAATACTGCGACATCGTCGCCGCGCCGCGCGGCGCCGCGCTCGCGCCGGACACGGTGTGCGGGTGGCCACCGTGCGCGCGCTCACAATGCACGGCGGAGTGTCGAAAAAGGAATTGCACGCGGACAACGTCGCCGCCGTTGTGCGCGGCCTCGCCAATTTGGATCGGCACGCGGCGAACGTGCGGCAAATCAACGTGCCGTTTGCGGTCGCCATCAACAGATTCAGCCGTGACACAAACGCCGAAATTGCCGCCGTCACGGCGCACTGCCATAATCAAAACTGGACTGTGGCCGAGTGCGACGTGTGGGGACAAGGAGGCGCGGGCGGGCGCGAATTGGGCGAAGCAATTTTGCAAACGCTCGCGCGCGCGGAGGCAATAGGTTTCAACCGATTTACGACGCGACGCTGACGATTCCCGAAAAGCTGCACGCGCTGGCGACGAAGGTCTACGGCGCGGACCGCATCGAATTAAGCCCCGAGGCGCGCAAGCAAATGGCGTGGCTGGAAGCGCACGGCTTTGATCGTCTGCCGCTTTGCGTGGCCAAAACTCAATATTCCTTCACAGACGATCCGACCAGGTACGGCGCGCCCACCGATTTCACGCTGCGCGTGCGCACTTTAACTGTTTCGGCCGGAGCGGGCTTCGTCGTCGCGATGATCGGCGACATCATGACGATGCCCGGCCTTGGCGCGCACCCGGCCGCGCTCGACATCGATCTCGATGCGGCGGGGCAAGTGACCGGGATGTTCTGAAAACTTTGCGTCTTGTCTTTGCGCTTCTTTGCGTTTAAGTAACTCATGTGACGCAGCGTGGACTACGGACGAAGCCGCTCGAACTTCATCCTTCCGAGGCGGCTATTTGATCAAATAGAACTCTGTCTGTCGCGGGCGAAACCACTGCATGCCCTGCGCGGTCAGGTAGGCGTCGTCTTCCATCATGATGGTGACTTTCTGATCCGCCCACTCGGGCACCGGCGTGCTGGTGTTGAGTTCAATTGAGGTGTAAGAGCCGATGCGAAAAGCTGGCTCCGCGTCGTCGGTTGTCGGGCGGCGAAAGTCTATGCTGGCGCCGAGGGCGTGCCCCTGATTGCCGACCGAGTGTGAATAGATCATCGCTTCGATGCCCGCACGGTTCATGTCGGCCATCGTCGCGTCGTAAACTTGGTGGCCGGCGACGTTCGCCTTCGCGTGTTTGAACACGGCGTCTTGCAAGCGGTTGGTGTTGAGCATCGCGCGCCGGAGGCCGGCGGGCGCGTCTTGTTCGCCCGCCTTCAGCACGTAGGCCATCTTCTGCCAATCGGTGCTGAGGCCCATGTAATTGATGCCGCAGTCGATGTGAATCACATCGCCGCGCTCGATGACCACCGCTTCTTCGGCGACGCTTAAGAATTGCTGCGTTTTTCCGGTTTGTTGGTTGGCGCGCTGCACGCGCAGATCCGGTTGGAACCAGACATCAAGGCCGAGTTGGTTGACCTGCTGCATAAACCACCAGCGCACGTCGCCGACCGTGGTCACGCCCGGCGTGATGACTTCGTTGGAAAAGGCGCGCCGCGTGAGCGCCTCCGTCACCTCCACGGCCGCGCGGTAATGCTCAAGCTCCGCGGGCACGCGTGTGTCCAGATACTCCACAATCAAAGGCGCGGCCGAAACGAAACGCCGCGCGTAATCATCGCCCAGCGTGCGCGCGAGATACTGATAAGCGTCGTGGGTGAGGCTGGCGGTGACGCCGCGCGTTCCGCCCATATTGAGGCCGATGGTTGTGGGCCGCCGCTCCTCAATCAAGCGGCGCAGCGCGGCGGCGGTTTGTGCGCCGGGCGGATTCAAAATCTCGAAAAAGCTTTTCAGCTGCTCTTCCGGATAGCGCACCAAAGCGATGCGCTCAAGTTTGTCGGTGCCGCGATCCGCGAAGATAAAAAAGTCGCGGCGGCCCTGGTAAGGAATGGGCGGCGCGAGATAAGGCACCACCGGGTCCGTGTGAAACTCTTCGTTGACGACGATCCACATTTCAATCTTGTGGCGGCGCATCATCGGCAGCAGCATCGTGTCGAGGCGCGTCTGGAGCCAGCGCCCGCGCACCGCTTGCTGCTCGCGCACGCTCAACAGCTTCGGCAAATTCTCTTGCGCCGGCGCCGTCATCACCGCACCGCAGAACAACACGACGCACGCGCCGATCACACGCGCGCACCACCCGGAATTTCGCATGCTCTCTCCTTAATAACGATTTGGGGTTCGTGCGCACAAGTAGCCCCAGCTTCCAGCTTGTGTGACGCGCACTATTAATTACTACGCTTCAGCATCATTCAAAGAGATTTAATCTGCTTCAGCCTGCGGTGAGAGGCGCCGCTCGTTCTCCGCTCAGAGTTGATTCTCGTTTTTAACACGTAGACCTCAGACAAGCGCTGGCTGTCAAACGTCGCGTCAGCCTGGTAGATGCTGCGCAAAAGCTGAAGTTGACTGTTGGCGATGTAATAAAAGTCACGACCAATCACCACCCCTGTGGTCGGCTGATTCATCAACTTATGATCCGACTCAAGAACGTCGACTTCGGTGACCGCGTCGAAAGTTTTGGACAAGTGATAACGAACGATCTTTTCTTTCTCAAAAGGTTGAATCGCGATCAAACTTTGCCGGTCAAAATATAACCCGTCGATCCCGGGACTGACTCCCCCCGGCAGTGGCAGTTGAAAGTCTTTCTTGTTTCGCAAATCAATCACCCGCAGACCTTTGTCCACAGCGACAAACAAATACCGCTCATTGCGTGATAAAGCGAGGCCGTTAGGAAAGCTTTGCGGCCCGAGATTGCTGAACAGCTCCAACTCGTCTCGCTCGCGCCGAATCAGATACACGTCGCCGGAAATCGTGTCGGAGATGAAAACATCTCCGCGCGAGTTAAGCGTCAGGTCGTTTAGGAAATGAACGCGAGGCTGGTTGATCAAAAAATATTTTTTGATCAACCGACCGCTCTCCAGATCATACTTGAAGACGGCGGCACAGCCGAGGCAATCCTTCCCCAGTCCTTTGCCCGGCATCCCGCCGCCCGCCTGACTGCTCACCGCCCACAGCGCCCTCCTTCGCGCGTCGACTTTCAGGCCCAGCACGCCCCAGAGACCGTCTTGCGCCTCATCTGTAAAGTCGCGCACCACGCCGCTGCGGTCGATGCTGACGATCTTGCGCTTATAAGTGCTGCCGACATAAAAGACTTTCGTCACAGGATCGAAAGCGATTCCTTCAGGAATCAAATCCGGTTCCGCGATCTTAAAAGCCACCGCGCTGTGCTCCATCGCATACAGCGACGACTCCGCAAAGAGAAGCAGCGTTGCGGCGCCAACGCCGATCGCGCAGATGATCTTCTGCCACATAAGTATCGCCAAGCAGCCCTTCCCCCGAGCTGACGCTCTCACTCTGGTTCGATTAAGACCTTATGCTCACGCTTGAGCTTACGTGCGATTAAGTCGAGTTTCGGTTCTTTCGTTTCTTCCGGAAAGACCACAATATATAGCGGAATAGGGGAATATCAAAAAGTAAGAATGCGGGAGAGTGCGGATGAAGATGATCGAAGAGAAGAGACCAATGATTTCCATCCCTTTGGACATCCCAGACGTGAGAGTTCTGGAAACGGAGATGACTTCAACCGGGGATTTCCTTATCACCGTCGAAAGCACACTGGGCCGCACCACCTGTCACAATTGTGGCAAGGAAACAACTGAGTTTCACTCTGATGATTGCTCGATAAGTCTGCGTCACCTGCCAATACTCGACCGTCAAGTCTTCATCCGCCTGCGTCCAAAGCGTTACAGGTGCTCATCTTGTTGTGGCAAACCAGTCGAGCACGCAACGACTCGACTGGTACGAGATGGGATCAGGCCAGACGAAAGCCTATGAGCAGTATCTGCTGTTACGGCTAGTCAACAGCACTATCGAAGATGTCAGTTGCAAAGAGCAGGTGGGATAGGAGGCAGTGGTCGGGGTGATTGATCGCAACATCTGCAAAGAAGTCAGATGGGATGAGTATCAAAGCATCGAGGTGCTGGGTCTGGATGAGATCGCGCTCAAAAAAGGCCACGGCAACTTTGTGGTGATCGTCACGGCGCGCAGCAGAAATGGGAAAGTAAGCGTGCTAGCCGTATTGGCAGATCGGAAGAAGGAAACTGTCAAGCAGTTTTTACAAGGGATTCCGCTCAGATTGAAGAAAAGCATTGAGAGTGTCTGCACAGACATGTACGACGGCTTTATCAATGCGGTCAAGGAAGTGATCCTCGGCTTGAGTCGTCGCAGATCAGTTCCATGTGGCAAAGAAGTATCGTGAATGTGCTGACAACTTGAGCAAGAGCGAGACGAAGCGGCTCAAGGAGGAGATGTCAAGAGAGGAGTACGATGTGATCAAAGGGGCGATGTGGCCTTTCAGGAAGAGGCCTGAAGACCTGAAAGAAGAAGAAGAGCAGTTGTTACATAGGCTCTTTGCGTGCGAGGTCGTCAGCATCGTTTCAATTCCACTCTGGTTCGATTAAGACTTGGCGGTCGCGATAACCACCAACACGCCTATCACGAGTTTCAATTCCACTCTGGTTCGATTAAGACATGTAACCGCTATTACCACAGCAAAGCCATACTTTTCTCGTTTCAATTCCACTCTGGTTCGATTAAGACGAGGCGCAGCGCCAGAAGCGTGAAGGCTTAAAACCGTTTCAATTCCACTCTGGTTCGATTAAGACTCTTAAAGAAGATGAGCCTGAGCTACTCCAAGCTAGTTTCAATTCCACTCTGGTTCGATTAAGACATTGAAGAGTACGCGCATGTCTGGTGCGAAGAGATGTTTCAATTCCACTCTGGTTCGATTAAGACTAACAGCACGGCACTTGTCGATAGATTACTAAAGATGTTTCAATTCCACTCTGGTTCGATTAAGACCTGAGCTTTTGCAAAACGAAGAAAGTGTGCAAAATCCGCGGCAATTGCTCTAAAA
>JBBJMB010000213.1:0-6920 GCA_037719755.1 Pyrinomonadaceae bacterium | reverse complement strand
CCCGTAAGTCTCTTGTTTTCAACAAACATAAATTTCAACTACTGATTCGCATTACCTTCAAAACTATGTCGCCACATCCGAAAATTCCGCCACATATCATTGACGAAATGCTCTTGCTCAATCGCCACGCTTGCTGCATCTGCCGCGAGTCGCGTAAGGATGTCCAAATTCACCATATTGGAGGTTACGCGAACAATCTGCGGATGAATTTAGCGGTTCTTTGTCTCGACTGTTACAACATCGTGACTGCGGCAGGTGGGCTCGGAAGAAGATACACGCAACGTGAAATCATCAAGTACAAAAAAGATTGGGAGAACATTTGCGCCGCGCTGAATCAGCAGCAGCAGGAGGAGGATGAAAACGGGGGTACGCAAGCGGATGCGCGCGCGAAGAGAGGGAGAAAGAGAAATCAGCAATCTCTCTCGGCCCCTCTCTTTGCGCGCTCTCTCGTTTCGGCGGTGAGTCCGGTGTCTCAATCCGGTAAGTTCCGATTTAGTTGATTGATCCGACTCTTGCAGTTGTTTCCGGGCTCGCTCTCTGAGCAGGAACGGATCGCGAGCGCCGTTACTTCCGGCGCAGGTGAATGGTGCCGCTGTAGGAGTAAATGTTGAGCGCCGCATCGCCTGAGTCGCCGACGCCCTGTTTGGCTTGCTTGACGCCGAAGTCATTGATAATTTCTCCGCGCGTTGCTTTAGCCGTCAGCTGAAAAGAAGCGCTCGGCGGCATCGTGAGCGTGATGTCGCCGGTCGTGGATTTGAGGCTGTACCGGCTGCCGCGCGGCAGCAAAGCGTCGATTTCGGCGTCGCCGCTCACGGTGACGATTTCTAATTGGCGGTGCGCCACTTTCTCTAAGTTGATGTCTCCGCTGACAGAACGCGCCTCGAGATCGCCGTTTTGATCGGAAGGGCGTAACTCTTGGCCGTTGATGTCGCCGCTGATGGTGCGCAAATGAATCGCGCCGCGGCAGTTCGCCAATTCAACATCGCCGCTCACCGTGGTGACCTCGACGGCCCCGTTGATGTCGCGCAAGGAAACGTTTCCGCTCATCGCCTCGACTCTCGCTTCGCCCACGTTTCTGATGGTCACATCGCCGTCCTGAGTTCGCAGCTGAACGCGTTGGCGGGGAACCGTCATGGTGATGTCACTAAAGGCCGCGCAGTCGCGCAAGACTTTCGCCGCCGCCGGCCCCGTCCTCCACTCACTTCCACCGCGACGCCGCTGTGATTGATTGTTCGTCGCCACGCCGCGCACCAATGCGGCTGCGTCCTCGGATGTGACGCGCACCTCATCGCGGTCGCTTCCGTAACGGAGACGTGACCGGAGGCGACGCACATCCCGACGACGACATCGCCCGCGGTCGCGATCACCTGCTCGGCCTCACGCGCGCGCTCTTCTCCGGCGCGAGCGGAGCGGCGTCGTCAAACGTCGCCCGGCAGCAGACAAAGTATGACGAGCGCTTGGCGATGGTATTTTTGAAATCTTTTGAAAACCTTCATCGAGCGGAATTATCGGGCGCCACCGTCTCCGGCATCAGTCATCACGGCGCTGATCAAATCGACTTTGCTTTGATAAGCCGAGAGCAGCATCGAATTCGCGTCCGCGTCCCGCGGGTCGCGCACGCGGCGGCGCGCGGTGACGATGGTCGACAATTGCCAGAGTGCGCTCATACTCTACGCGCACCTCCGGTCTGAGACTGACATCGCCTTGCGCTTGAAAAGTGGATTCCAGAGAGATAATAGCTTTCGGTAACTTTTTCCCGGGCAGAAATTCCGCGCGCCGCGGGTCTGCTTCTGGAATGAGATACGGCGACGTTGGGGGGCTTATCATTCGCCGCCACGACCGCACCTCTTCTGCGCGCTGATGCGCTGCTTTCGCCGGCCGGCGCGATGCCGTCCGATTGGCGCAACGGCACCGGCCTCACCAAGTCAAAACCAACGGCGATATCCGAGCTTCGCACGTCATTTGATTTTTGTGAGGTCAGGTAAATTGTGGCCATCAAAACAGCGCCGAGCGCGACGCCCGCCGCTCCCCAAACGAACTGCGGGCGCATCGCGAAAAGCGTCGCGAGCGGCTCCAGCCTGCGTAGCGCGCTCGCCAGCCAAAGCCGCTCGCCGCACTCGATGGCATCGGCTTCCTTAAAGTTAATGGCGGCTTGCAAACGAGTTTGGAGCCGCAGCGTGGGCACGCCGACCGCGCCGGTCGCGGCCAGGGCTGCTGCGATAATCGCTGCTTCGCTTTCCAGATCTTGCGCGGAGCGCGCGCACGCTGAGCACAGCGACAGATGAGCGTTCGCGGCGGCGAGCTCAGCGGCGGTCGACTCGCCGTCGAAGCGGCGTTGGAGCTGTGCATCATCAAGACAGTTCTTCACTTTGCACCTCCGATTTTCCCGTAAAATCTGAGAAACTCTTTTCTCCCGCGAGCGATCAAGCTGCCGACGTTCGCGCTGTTGAGAGACAGGGTTTCGGCGATCTCTTTGTATGAGAGGCCTTGTTGTTGAAGTATTAAGCAGCTCCGCATCGGCTCTTTTACTTTGTCAAGCGAGCGCCGCGTTTCTTCGATCTGCACCTGCTTTTCGTAATCCTCATCGGGCGCAGCGGCGAAGCCGTCGGCGTGAACATGTTTGACAAACGCTTCTTCCCGGTGGTGCGATCTGTACCGGCCCCGGAGCGTGTTGCGCGCGCAGTTGAGGCCGACGCGCAACAGCCAGGGACGCAAACCTTCGTCGCGCGGCGCCGCATCGAAATGGCGGTGCAGCTTGAGGAAAACCTCCTGGGTGATGTCTTCCGCAAGCCCCACGTCTCGCACCAGATGATAAACCGTGCGGTAAACGACGCGGTGATGCAGCACAAAGGCATCGTCGAAACTAAGCGGCGAATGCTCGTTTTCAATCGACTTGGTCGCTTCAGCTTGGGTCAAGGCTCTGGCTGGTCCAATCATTTTTAGCGCACTCTCAGACCTGCAAACACCGCCGTTCTTCGTTTTGTGACAAAATCTTCTCTGCGCGCTTCAGAGTGCGCCTGTGTCTTCTCGTTTAAGTAAGACTGACCTCAACACAGAGAAACACAGAGAAAGAACGCAGAGCGACGCAGAGTGGGAGTTTCCCACCGTGTTTGATAACCCGCGTCAACTAATTTACCATTCGCTTGCCATAATGTGCGAAATATTGATCCATATATATTCGTAGGGAGAAAATTTGTCAGAAACGTTGCCAGCCGCCGCCAAGCCGGACGCGCTCGAAAACAGTCCTTTGATGCTCGCCTGTCGGCGCCAACCGGCGCCGTACACTCCCGTGTGGCTGATGCGGCAGGCCGGGCGCTACATGCCCGAGTATCGAGAGGTGCGGGCGCGGACCAGCTTTTTGGAGTTGTGTAAAAATTCGGACCTGGCCGCAGAAGTCACGGTCACGGCGGCCGAACGACTGGGCGTCGACGCCGCCATTATCTTCGCGGACATCTTGCTAATTATCGAGCCGATGGGCCTGAATCTTGAGTTTACGAAGGGCGAGGGCCCCGTCATACACAATCCGGTGCGCACGCCGGAAGACATCACACGCTTGAGAGAAGTGGAATCGGTCGCATCGCTCGATTACCTTTGAAGCCATTCGCATCACGCGGCGTGCGCTTAAACCAAATCTGCCGCTCATAGGTTTCTGCCGGCGCTCCGTTTACGCTGGCGTCGTATATGATCGAAGGCGGCTCGTCGAAAAACTACATTCACACGAAAACCCTGATGTATCGCGACCGGGGAGCGTGGCACGCGATGATGCTCGCGCACGCGCGCGCTTGTCGGTTATTTAAACGCGCAGGTTGCGGCCGGGGTGCAAGTTGTGCAGTTGTTTGATTCTTGGGTCGGCTGTTTGAGCGTTGATGATTACCGTGAATTTGTTCTTCCTACTCGCGTCAGGTGATTGCAGGTGTCAAAAGCGGAGTTCCCGTGGTTCATTTCGGCACCGCACGGCGGCGCTCCTGGAGTTGATGCGCGAGGCCGGCGGCGACGTGATCGGCTTCGATTGGCGTGTGCGGCTGGATGAAGCTTGGCGCCGCGTCGGCGACGTGGCGGCGATGGGCAACCTTGATCCGGTGGTGTTCTTCTCGGAAAAGAGCGCGGTCATTGCGCACACCAAGGAAATACTGTGCAGGCGGCGCAACGCCCCGGGCACATCTTTAATCTGGGTCACGGAATTCTGCCCGAAACCCGGTCGATAACGTGCTGGCGCTGATAGACACTGTGCATGAGTTCAGTCGCAGGTAAAAGTGTTTCGTCACCAAGCGTGCCAGGGCTTGATCTTGTTTCTTCTCAAATTATTTATGAATACCAAGTACGATGCTTTGATTATTGTTTCTTTCGGCGGGCCGGAAGCGATGGACGACGTGATGCCTTTTTTAACTAACGTGCTGCGCGGAAAAACGTTCCGCTCGAAAGAATGCAGGCGGTAGCTCATCACTACGAGCTTTTCAACGGAGTGAGCCCGATCAATGAGCAGAACCGGCGATTAATCGCGGCGCTCGGCGACGAGCTCGCTGCGCGCGGCCCGCAACCGCCGATTTACTGGGGCAATCGCAACTGGCACCCGAGGCTCGCCGACACGCTGCGGCGCATGCGCGTGGACGGCGTGCGGCGCGCGCTGGCTTTCGTCACTTCGGCTTACAGCTCTTACTCGGGTTGTCGCCAGTACCGTGAAGACATCGCGCGCGCCCAAGGGGAAATCGGAGACGGCGCGCCGCAGATCGACAAGCTGCGCGTGTTCTACAACCATCCGGGCTTCGTCGAACCCAACATTGAAAACGTGCGCCGGGCACTCGATCAGATCCCGGCGGAGCGGCGCGCGCAAACTCATTTCGCTTTCACCGCGCACAGCATTCCGCTCTCAATGGCCGATCACTGCGCTTACCAAGCGCAGCTTCTGGAGTCGTGCAGATTGGTGGCGGAAGCGCTGGGTCACCACGCCTGGCGTTTGGTTTTTCAAAGCCGCAGCGGCCCCCCGCAGCAGCCCTGGCTGGAGCCGGACATCTGCGATCACCTGAAAGCATTGAAAGAAGCGGGAGTGACGGACGTGGTTGTGGCTCCCATAGGCTTTGTGTCTGATCATTTGGAAGTGCTCTACGATCTGGACACGGAGGCGCAAACTATGGCGGGCGAGATCGGCCTCAACATGGTGCGCGCGGCCACGGTCGGCACGCACCCCCAGTTTATCAACATGATTCGCGAATTGATTGTTGAGCGCATGACGGAAAATCCGGCGCGCCGCTCGCTCGGCAATCGCGGCCCCAAAGAGGATGTCTGCCCCGCGGACTGCTGCCTGCTCGCGCAATCCTTCGGAAGACCAACAGCGCAAGCGGCTCTGGCGGCGAAGTGAAGCAGACAAACGCAGACAAAACGCACCGCCGCGTCGTAATTATCGGCGGCGGAGTGAGCGGCATGGCCGCGGCGCTCCACGCCGTTGAGAGTTTCGGCGCGGACGCGGTTGCCTCTTCCGAAGTGCTGCTGCTGGAAGGCAACTCGCGCCTCGGCGGCACGATTCGCACTTACCGTCACGACGACTTTATCCTTGAAGGCGGCCCCGATTCTTTCATTTCGGAAAAGCCCGAAGCGCTCGACTTGGCGCGGCGCCTCAAGTTTGATCATCGCTTGATTGAGACCAATCCGTCGCACCGCCGCAGTTTCATTGTGCGCGGCGGTAAACTGCGCGCCGTCCCGGAAGGCTTTCAATTGCTCGCGCCGAGCCGCTTCGGCCCTTCGTCACCTCCGACATCTTCAGTTGGCAAGGCAAGGCCCGGATGGGACTTGATTTGCTGCTTCCCGGCGTCGTGGCGCCAACGGAGTTGACGACGAAAGCCCGCCCATTTTGTGCGCCGCCGCTTGGGCCGCGAAGCGCTTGAGCGCATGGCGCAGCCGATGGTGGGAGGCATTTACACAGCCGACCCGGAGCAACTCAGTTTGCGGGCGACGATGCCTCGCTTTCTGGAGATGGAGCGCGCACATCGTAGTTTGCTTTTGGGGATGTGGAAAGCGCGCCGCCAACAAAGCCAGCACGAAGCGCGCGGCACAAGCGGCCCCCGCTACAGCCTCTTTCTGTCATTTGACGCCGGCATGGGAGTGCTCGTCGACGAACTCGCGCGGTATCTGCCCGCTCACTGCGTGCGGCTTAACACGCGCGTCACATCACTCGGACGCGACGCGGCCACCGACCATTGGCAAATCACGCTCGCGGACGGCGAGCGTCTCACGTCCGACGCGGTTTGCTTGGCACTTCCTCTTATGCCGCCGGCGCGCTTCTGCGCGACGTTGACCAAGATTTAGCGTCGGAGCTTGAGTCGATCCAGTACAGCTCAACGGCCACCGTCAACGTCGCGCTCAGACGTGCGGACGTCGCGCATCCGCTCGACGGCTTCGGCTTCGTCACGCCGGCGGTTGAGCGGCGCGCCATACTCGCCTGTTCCTTTAGCAGCATCAAGTTTGCCGAACGCGCCCCCGCGGGGCATGTTCTCTTAAGAGCCTTCATCGGAGGCGCCTTGCAACCTGAAATGTTCGCGCGCGATGACGCGGACATCACAAACGCCGTCATCAAAGATTTGCGCGACTTGCTCGGACTCCGCCACCAGCCCCTGTTCACACACCTCGAAAGATGGCCCCGCTCAATGGCCCAGTATCACGTCGGACATCTCGCTAAAATCGCCGGCATCCGCGAACGCATGAGTTGCCTTCCCGGCCTCGCCCTCGCCGGCAACGCCTACGCCGGCGCCGGCATCCCCGACTGCATACGCAGCGGTCAACAAGCAATCGAAAAACTAAGGACGCAGGAATTTCGCGAAGCGCTCTGAGAACTGCCCGCGTTCAACTATGCTCGGGTGCGTTTCGACGGTATTGTCAACTTAAGCTGGTAAACGCATAGCGGTTACCAAACAACACTAGATGATCAC
>JBBJMB010000212.1:0-6924 GCA_037719755.1 Pyrinomonadaceae bacterium | reverse complement strand
CAGAAACGCGCGTGGCGATCATTGGCGACGGCAAGCTCGGATTGCTTTGCGCGCAAGCGCTCGCCGCCCTCACGCCAGTAGCGGTGACGCTCGTCGGCAAGCACCGGGACAAGCTGCAACTGGCCGAGCGGCGCGGCATCGAGACCATTGAGCTAGCCGCCCTAAAGGCGCCTCGCTGGAGACGCGCGTTTGATGTGGTGGTTGAGGCGTCAGGCTCCGCCACCGGCTTTAAAACGGCGCTTGACTTACTTCGGCCGCGGGGCACGATGGTGCTCAAATCCACCTTTCATGGAGCAACTGAAATCAACGCGGCGCCAATCGTGGTCGATGAGATCAGCATCGTCGGTTCGCGTTGCGGACGCTTCCAACCGGCGCTCGACCTGCTCAGCCGCAACCGCGTAGATGTCGAAAGTTTAATCACCGAGGTTTTCCCGCTCGACCAAGGCCTCTGCGCGATGCGGCGCGCGGCCGAGCCCGGCGTGCTCAAAATCCTGCTCAACATGCATTGATGCCAAAAAGAAGTGCGAAAGACTTGGATCGCGCGGTTGACAATGTCATATAGATGGTTGTATATATGTCGGTAATGGATGCGCATCAATTTCAACGTATCGCCAAAGCGCTCGCCGATCCGCGTCGCTTCGAGATTTTAGAAGTGATCGCGGCGGGGGCGGAGATGTGTTGCGGCGCGGTGGTTGAACGATTTCCCGTAGCGCAGGCGACCATCACGCCTCATCTGAAAGAATTGGCGGACGCGGGTCTGGTGGAGGCGCGTCAAGAAGGGCAGTTCAAATACTTGCGGGCGCGCCCGATGTCCTCGCCGAATACATAGAGCAACTGCAACGCCGCGTCGGACACCCGGAGCAGCCCCACACGCGATCATCGAAATCCGTTGCCAATCAGCGCCGGCAGTAAACCCTTAAGCATTATGAGATGTGCGGGAGGGGCCTCCAGTCGACACGCTCTCTTTCGCCCCTTTAGCTCCATTACCCAAATCCGGTTAAAGATCATGCAGATAAATAACAAAATTAAGATTATCAAGCGCGTCGAGCGCGAATCGCGGCAAGAAGAAGCGGCCACAATTGTGGCGCAAAAACAAGAACAAATGGTGGCCGCCGCCGCCGAGCAAAGCGAGCAGGCGCCGCCTCGTGATGCAGTTACGACGATCACCGCATGGGTCGACGAGATACGAAAGAAAAAGAACACGCGGGCGGGAGCCGCTCACGCGTTCAAGAATCTCTTCACGAAAGCGGCCTAAGAAGGTGACAAGTGACAAGTAAAGAGCAGAAGAGGCCATCAGCGACTTGCCTTTCTTCCTTCTTGTCACTTGTCACTCGTCACTTGTCACTTTTACCGATATGAAAATTCTTGAAATCAAGGACGGATTTGGCATCGACGCGCTGAAGCTTGCGGAGCGCCCGGAGCCGCGCCCCGGCGGCCGGGAAATCTTGGTGCGAGTGCGCGCCGCTTCGCTTAACTACCGCGATTTAATGGTTGTGAAAGGTCTGTATGATCCGCGCCTGAGTTTGCCTCGCGTTCCGCTTTCGGACGGCGCGGGCGAGGTCGTGGCCATTGGCGACGACGTTTCGCGCGTGCGCGTGGGCGACCGCGTGGCGGGCATTTTTATGCAAACGTGGCTCGGCGGAGAAGTGACAGCGGCGCATTCCAAATCGGCGCTTGGCGGCGCCATTGATGGCATGCTCGCTGAGTATGTTTTGCTGCATGAAGACGGCGTGGTTCACTTCCCGGACCATCTCTCTTACGAAGAGGCGGCTTGCTTGCCGTGCGCCGCCGTCACGGCATGGAACGCGCTCATCACGCAGGGCAAGCTTGGCGCCGGGGAAACTGTTTTGGTGCAGGGCACAGGCGGCGTTTCCATTTTTGCCCTACAGTTTGCCCGGATGGCAGGCGCGCGCGTCATCGCGACTTCGAGCAGCGACTGGAAGCTTGAGCGCGCGCTGCAAATGGGAGCCCACGACGGCATCAATTACCGCGCGGTCACGGATTGGGACCGGCGGGCGCGCGAACTCACGGAAGGCAGGGGCGTCGATCACATCATCGAAGTCGGCGGCGCCGGCACGCTCAACAAGTCGCTCGGGGCGATTCGCGTGGGCGGCACCGTGAGCATGATCGGCGTTTTAACCGGCGGCAGCGGAGAAGTGAAGACCAGTTCAATTTTGGCGAAAAGCGTGCGCGTGCAAGGCATCTACGTCGGCTCGCGCGAGATGTTTGAGGCGATGAACCGCGCCATCTCGCTGCACCAGCTAAAACCCGTGATTGACCGCGTTTTTCCCTTCGAGCGTGCGAGCGAAGCCCTCCGGCACATGGGAAGCGGCGCCCACTTCGGGAAGATCTGCATCAGCTTCTGAATCGCTTCTTCCTCTCTGTGTCTTCTCTGCGGTGTTTCTCTGTGTTTAGGTCAGACTTACTTAAACACAGAGAAGCACCGCAGAAAAGTCACAGAGAGGAAGAAGCGATCAACCCTTCCTTCATCTTGGTCTTTGCGGTCTCTCGGATGATTCCGTTATACTCTTTGCCAATCGCCGGTCGTGCTTGATCCGATCAAACGCGCGTGTCGTCGAGTGGAGCCGGCGGGTCAATTCTCACGGCATGACCAATCAATTAATCAGCTTTTTGGTGAAAGTGGTGTGAGCGACTATGTTGCAACTTCCGAAGGGTCAGACCACGGCCGCCGAGCGCGCTATACTGCTCAGGCTGCGCGTCTGGATCGCGGCGCTGGCGGCGGCTTGTGTGGTCATCGGGATTGCGCTCGGCGCGATACTCGCGGGGCGGCCGATCATTGCACAAAGCGAGGCACAAGTTTCGCGCGCCCCCGAAGCGCTTTCGGCTTCATTTGCCGAGATCGCGCGGCGCGTCGAGCCCGCAGTAGTCAACATCGACACGATGTCTATGCCTGAGGGCGGCGAGCGCGACAGCGACGAGGACGAAGCCGAGGAAGAAGACCTGCGCGGCGGTGACAGCAGCAGAGATCCTCTCTTCGACTTCCGCCATCCTCGACGGCGCGCGCCCTCGCACGGCGTCGGCAGCGGATTTATCGTCGACGCGCAAGGATACATCCTCACCAACCAGCATGTGGTGGACAGCATGGCGCGCATCACCGTTAAGCTGCAATCCGGCGAACAATTGCGCGCGCGCATCGTCGGGCTCGACGAAGAATCGGACATCGCCGTCATCAAAGTCGATACCAACCGCCAATTGCCAACAGTCAAACTGGGCAACTCTAACAACTCGCAGGTGGGCGATTGGGTGCTCGCCGTGGGCTCGCCTTTCGGCCTCGATCAAACGGTGACCGCCGGCATCATTTCCACCAAAGAGCGGCAGACGCCTTCCTCGACCTTCGTTAGGTTTTTGCAAACCGACGCTGCGATCAATCGCGGCAACTCGGGCGGTCCGCTGGTTAATATGAACGGCGAAGTGATCGGCATCAATTCGCAGATCGCGACCACCAGCGGCGATTACAACGGCATCGGCTTCGCCGTGCCGGCCAATGAAGTGGCCTTTGTTTATCAGCAGTTGATTTCAGTCGGCAAGGTGCGCCGCGGCTACCTTGGGATCGCTCTTGAGTCCGTCAAGTCCGAGTTCGCCAGGGTTTACGAATTGCCAGAGGCGCGCGGCGTGATCGTCACCGAAGTGCGCGATCCGCAGGGGCCGGCGGGCAAAGCCGGCATTCAGTCGAACGATGTCATCGTCGAGCTTAACAATCAACCGGTGCTTGACTCGCGCGATTTGATGAGCCGCATCGCCAGCACGCCCGTCGGGCAAACAGTGCAGATCGTTTACCTGCGCGACGCGAACGGCAAAATGGAGCGCCGCTCCGCCAGCGTGGCGGTGGCGGAGCGCCCGGCGCCAAGCTCACAGATGCCGCGAGACCGCATCCACCAAACACCCAAATCGAAGTCTGCTGCGGAGAACGCTCGTCCCACGCCTCTGCGCTTGGGAATCACGCTCAGTGAGCTGACGCCGCAATTGGCCTCCGAGAGAAACCTGACCGGCGTGCGCGGCCTGCTCATTAAAGATGTAGACCCGAGCAGCATCGCCGCCGAGGCTTTGCTCAATGAGAACCAAGTGATTACGAGAATCAACCGTGTGCCGGTGACGACGCTCGCGGAGTTTGAACGCGTGGTTGCTGCACTGAAGCCCGGCGACGGCATTGTGCTTAATGTTTCGGTTTATCTTGGCGGGCGCATCGAACAGCGCGTGATACAGTTCACCTACCAGTAGTTTTAACGCTCCGGCAAGCCCGAAGTCCAAGGTCGCTTTTCCTCCTGGCCTTGCACTTCGGGCTTTTGCCTTTGGTACCCGGACACAACCCTTATGGCACCAGCACGAAATGCGCTTTTGAAAAACGCGAAGAGCGTGAAAACCAACCATCAGCAAAACGGCGGATCTGTTCCGCAGGCTCGCCGCCCCGCCGTCAAAACTTACCATAATTACATCAACGGCGAATGGCGGCCGAGCGCAAGCGGCGAGACGTTTGAAAACCTGAACCCGGCCGACACGCGCGACGTTGTCGGCCGCTTTCCGCTTTCCACCGCTGAAGACATCGGGCACGCCGTGGCCGCGGCGCGCGCCGCCGCAGACAAGTGGCGCCGCACGCCGGCGCCGCGCCGCGCCGAAATTCTTTTCCGCCTCGGCGAATTGCTGATGCGGCGCAAAGAAGACTATGCGCGGGCGATGACCCGCGAGATGGGCAAGGTGCTCAAAGAAACGGGCGGCGACGTGCAGGAAGCCATAGACTGCACGTTCTACACCGCGGGCGAAGGGCGACGCCTGCACGGCTTCACCACGCCGGCCGAGATGCCCGACAAATTCGCGATGTGTGCGGCAGCCCGTTGGTTTGTCCGGCTTGATTACGCCGTGGAACTTTCCGATGGCGATCCCGTCATGGAAATTAATTCCCGCCCTGGTCTGCGGCAACACCGTGGTCATCAAGCCGGCCGAAGATACTCCGCTTTCGTGCCTTAATTTGGTTAAAGCGTGTGAAGAAGTTGGAGTTCCTGCCGGCGTCGTCAATCTCGTCAGCGGCTACGGCCAATCCGTCGGAGCCGCGCTCACCAACCACAGCGCGGTGCGTTTGATTTCCTTTACTGGCTCAACCGAAACGGGGCGCGTGGTGGCCTCGGCCTGCGCCGAGCGCAACGCCATCTGCTCGCTCGAAATGGGCGGCAAAAATGTGATCATTGTGATGGATGACGCGGATCTGGATCTTGCGGTGGAAGGCGCCGTCTGGGGCGCCTTTGGTACTTCCGGGCAGAGATGCACGGCGTCGTCGCGCTTGGTGGTGCACAAAAAAGTATATCGCCAGTTTGCGAAGAAATTAATTGAGCGCGCCGGGACGCTTAAAGTCGGCGACGGCTCCGATTCCCGCACAGACATGGGGCCGGTGATTAACGCCGACGCGGTGCATAAAATTTTGGGCTACATAGAGATCGGCGAGCGCGAAGACGCAGCCAAGCTCGCCGCCGGAGGCAAGCGCCTCACCAAGGGCGACTTCGCCCACGGCTACTTTATTGAACCCACGGTTTTTATCAACGTCGAGCCCGAAATGCGCATCGCGCAGGAAGAGATCTTCGGGCCGGTGACAACCGTCATCCCCGCCGACTCTTTTGAGCACGCCATCGAGATCGCCAACGGCGTGCGCTACGGCCTGTCCGCCGCGATCTACACGGCGGACGTGAACCGCTTTTCACGCGATGGGCGAGCTGTACACAGGCATCGTCTACGTCAACTCATCACCATCGGCGCCGAAGTCCACCTTCCTTTCGGCGGCACCAAAGCGACCGGCAACGGACACCGCGAAGCCGGCGCACAGGTGCTCGACGTCTTCACCGAATGGAAATCCATCTACGTGGACTACAGCGGGCGGCTGCAACGGGCGCAAATCGACCAAGTCGAACCGCAATGAAAATCTCAGAAATGAAAATCTTAGGCGCTGGAATGAGGAGGAAAAGCTGATGCACGAAGGCAACGGTAACGGCACCAAGCCGAAAGCCAAAAACGTGATGGGCGGTGAGCTGGCGGTTTGTTGCACCGCACCGATGACCGGGTTTTACCGCAACGGCAAGTGCGACACCGGAGCGGAAGACCACGGCGTCCACACCGTTTGCGTCGAAGTCACGGCGGAGTTTTTGGAGTTCAGCCGCAGCAGAGGCAATGATTTAAGCAGTCCTATGCCCGGCTTTCCCGGTCTCAAGCCCGGCGACAAGTGGTGTTTGTGCGCATCGCGGTGGAAAGAAGCGTTCGACGCCGGAGTCGCGCCCTCGGTCGTGCTCGAAGCCACGCACGGAGCGACGCTACGCTATGTTTCACTCGCTGAGCTTCGGCAGCACGCGGCCGACGCCGAATAAAGCGTGCTGCTTCCGCCAACCGGATGGGCATTTAGAGTTAGCCCCGGTCTCGGTTATATTGGTGCGATAACGGCCGGGGCGCCGCGACATGTTAACTTGATACGGCCTTGATTGCGTTCTTTAAACTACCAGCTGGAGTTACGCGAATGATCGTCGGACTACCAAAGAGATCAAAGACAGAGTATCGGGTCGGCCTTGTGCCGGCCGGCGCGCTTCCTGTTGACGCCGGCCACAAAGTCTACGTTGAGCGCAGGGCGGGCGAGGGTTCCGGCTTCGAGGACGCGCTTTACGAGCGCGCGGGCGCGACGCTTTTGGACTCACCCGACGAGGTGTGGGGCCAAGCCGAGATGATCGTTAAAGTGAAAGAGCCGATTGCTCCCGAGTACACGCGCCTGGGCGACGGACAATTGCTTTTTACTTATCTGCACCTGGCGCCGGCCCATGAGCTCACCCGGCAGCTTTTGGAGCGCAACGTGACGGGCGTCGCTTACGAAACGATCACAGATAAGCGGGGCACGCTGCCGCTTTTGACGCCGATGTCGGAAGTCGCGGGGCGAAT
>JBBJMB010000211.1:0-6976 GCA_037719755.1 Pyrinomonadaceae bacterium | reverse complement strand
GACGATTATGAAGTGGCGGCGGCCGTTGCCTCACCGGGCACAATTGTCGAAGAAATCAAGGAAGGTCTGGAGCGCAAAAAAAGGCCTTTGCTGGTGATCGCTTTGGAGGGCGCGCGCCAGGTACGATTTGAAAACAATGAGCTGGCGATCAGATTTCCCACCGCCGCCAAGCATTTGCGCGAATCACTGACGAAGCCCGAAGCGATTAAGGTTTTGCGCGACGTTTGCCGCGAAGTCGTGGGGCGCGACGTGGGCGTGGCGATCACCATCGGCGACACTGATGATGCGGATGAGGACGCTACATCCGCTCCGCTACTGAGTGCCGCCGAAGAAGCGCGTCAGGAAAAGCAAAAACTGCGAGAATTGGCCGAACAACATCCCACCGTGCAACATTGCCTGCGCACCTTTCGCGGCGAAATCGTAGACGTGCGCCGCATCGACTCGGATGCGGTTCCAGGATCAGTTGAATAACGCGAACACGATGTCAGCACATGTCCGACAATCTTTAGATTGTCGTTGACGCAGTGAGACATCAAGCTTCAGGACCTATGCAGAGCGCGACAATCTTTGATTGTCGGACATTGTGGCCGCAGTAGTCGCTGAAATTGAACCGACGACGTTTTAATCCTCTTCCGAATTACCCTCGCTCTTCTCTCCGGCCCAGATGCGGAAAGAGAATGACGTCGCGAATCGAGCGGCGATCAGTGAGAATCATCACGACTCGATCGATGCCGATGCCGATGCCGGCGGCCGGCGGCATGCCGTAGGCGAGCGCGCGCAGATAATCATCGTCCACTTGCATCGCCTCTTCATCGCCGCGCTCGCGCTCGCGCATCTGGTCGGCGAAGCGCTCGGACTGCTCAACCGGATCGTTTAATTCGGAGAAGCCGTTCGCCACCTCCATGCCGGAGATGTAAAGCTCGAACCGCTCGGCGATGTCAGCGTTCTGCGGCGAAGCTTTCGCCAAAGGTGAAACGAGTTTGGGAAAGTCCGTCACGAAAGTGGGAGCAATCAGATGATGCTCGGCCACTTCTTCAAAAAGCGTTTGCAGGCCGCGCGCTTCGGCTGCACTGTCGCTGTTTTGCGACGCTGAACTCTCCGCCGCGCGGCGCCAAAATTCAGTCCGTATCTCTTCCGCCCCCATCGCCGTCGTTGACTGATCGGCATCCGAAGCTTTCTTCAGCTCATTAACGAAAACCATTAACTGGCGGATGCGCGAGCCGTCGTCAAGCCAACGCTCATTAAATGTCTCGTCGCGAGATTCATCCCTCCGATGGCCAGTGGCGCGCGACGGCCTGCTTCATGCTGAGGCGCTCGAACCCCGTGGCGAAATCGATCGTGTGCTCGCCGTATTGTACGCTCGTGCGGCTCGTCACGCTCGCGACGGTGGCGACCAGCAGTTGTTCGCAAAATCCATCATGCCCGGCGCATCCAAATACGCGCAGTAAAATTCGAGCATCGTAAACTCGGGGTTGTGACGCACCGACAATCCCTCGTTACGGAAGTTGCGATTCAATTCGTAAACACGCTCAAAGCCGCCCACCACCAAACGCTTCAAGTAAAGCTCGGGCGCGATGCGTGCGTAGAGCTGCATGTCGAGCGCATTGTGGTGCGTCACAAACGGACGCGCGACCGCGCCGGTGGCGAGCGGCGTGAGCATCGGTGTTTCGACTTCGATGTAGCCGCGGTCATCCAGAAAGCGGCGCAGCTCGCGAATGATTTGCGCGCGGCGCTCGAAGACTTCGCGCGTAGTTAACTCGCCCGGCGCGCGTTCGATTTTAAGGCTGCCCGCGATCAAGTCGGCGTAGCGACGGCGCTGGCGTAGCTCCGGGTCGCTGATGCCGTGCAGCTTGTCGGGCATCGGCAGCAAGGCTTTCGCGAGAAAGTGAAGTTCCCGCACATGGATCGAAAGCTCGCCCGTTTTGGTGACAAACAAATAGCCGGCGATGCCGATGATGTCTCCGTGATCGAGCAGTTGAAAAAGCTGCCAGCCGTCGCTTGAGCCACCGGCGGCGTCATGCGAACGCCCGTGACATCCGCTTTGCGCATAAATTTGAAGCCGCTCGCGCCCGTCCGACAGATGCACAAGGCGGCCTTACCCATCACGCGCGGAGGTGTGGCGAGGCGACGCTTAAGCGCACCTCGACGCGGTTAAGCTCCGCGTTGGCGTGCTCAATCGCCTCGGGCGCGGGGCGTCCGTCTGCCGCGGCCTGCGGCTCAAAGGGGCGAAACCGCTCGTTGATCGCCGTCACCGTGTCGTCACGACCGGGCTCGACGACGTGGCTGCGCTCGAATTTGCTTGGGTATGGATGGCCCACTAATTGGGCGATCTCGGCGAGGTGCTCGCGGCGGACTCGGGTTTGATCGTTGTCCTCAGTGTAATTCGTTTGCACAGGATTTTCTTTTCTCCGGGTTTGCTAAACGGAGCTTATAGTTTAACGTCAGTTGGCTGTCAGCGGCACACTGCATAGATCGGAAGCCCGACCGCTTTGGAAGGATGAAGAACAAACGGAAATGAGCATGTCACGGGCTTGTCCTTCATCCTCCATCCTTCCAAAGCGCTCAGTGTGCCACGGCGAGGCGCTGCGAAACCAGGGCGGGACGTGTTAAATTTCGGGAACGTGAAAATGCGCGAAAAGATTGTTCCTCCGGGCGAGTGTGCGGCCCTCGTGGTGGCTTTGCGCGAATCGGGCCGGCGGGTGGTGTTCACCAACGGCTGCTTCGACATCTTGCACGTAGGGCACGTGCGGTACCTCGCGGCGGCCCGCGCTTTGGGCGACGCGCTGTTGGTGGCCATCAACAGTGACCGTGCCGTGCGCGAGTTGAAGGGAGTCGATCGACCCGTGATGGGCGAGCGCGACCGCGCGGAGATGCTGGCGGCGCTTGAGGCGGTGGATTATGTCACGATTTTCGACGAGCTTTCTCCGAGAAGTCTGATCGCCGCAACTCTCCCGGACGTGCTGGCCAAGGGAGGCGATTACGCGCTTGACGAGATTCACGGGCGCGCGGAAGTTGAAGCGGCGGGCGGGCGCGTGGTGGCGCTGCCGTTCATCAAAGGCGCCTCGACGACATCCATTATCGAGCGTGTGATGAGTGGAGCGAAGAAGGATTAGCGTGAGCGTCTCCGCGGTGATCGGTGTTGATTAAACAGATGGGCGGGTGGTGATGAGCAGTACGATAGAGTCCGTGTCATTTGTGCAAAGTCTGCTGCGGCGCGTGGCCGAAAGCGTTGAGCTGGAGCGGATTGCTGCGGCCATTCGCGGCGGAGCGCGCATCGTGTCAATCAGCGCGCTGGGCAGCGCGCCGGCGCGTGCTTTGGCCCTTGCCGCGCTGGGGCGCGCGACCGGCAAGAGGTTGGCGGTAGTGGCCGAGGCGACGCGCGACCTGGAGACGTGGGAGCGTGATGTCTGTTTTTGGGAGGCGGCTCTCGGCAGCGACGACGAGCAAATCGCTCGCGACGTTCTTTTGCTTCCGGCGTCGGAAAGCGATCCTTATGCGGCCGTCTCACCGCATCCGGAAACGCTTGAGCGCCGCGCTCTGACGCTGTGGCGCTTGAGCAAGGGAGGCGGGCGCACGGTGCTGCTCACCGCGCGCGCTTTGGCACGGCGCACCGTGTCACCGCAGCAAATCGAGCGCGCGGGCGCAGTGCTCAAGCGCAACGAAGACTTTGCGCCGGAACAATTGGTGGCGCGGTTAATCTCCGCAGGTTACCGGCGGGAAGATCCCATCGGCGCCATCGGAGAATTTAGCTTGCGCGGCGGCATTCTTGATGTGTGGTCTCCGGGCAACGACTGGCCTGTGCGCGTAGAGTTTTTCGGCGACACGATTGACTCGCTACGCGAATTCGATCCTGAGACGCAGCGCTCGACCGTGCAATTGACGCAGGCTGAAGTCGCGCCGATGCGTGAGCTGATCGTGACCGTCGATGACATCAAGCTGTGGGCGGAAGAGGCGCGCTCACGCTGGGCCGATGGGCGATCCCGCGCGCGCGCTCGGGGACCGCACGGTTTACGCTGACGAGGAGAAGCTTTTCCCGGATGGGAGTGGCTGATACCGCTGGTGCACCGCACCGACGCAAGCGTTTTCGATTACCTGCCAGACGCCGTGTTTGTGATCGACGAGCCGGGCGTGATTGAGAGTTCGCTTGGAAAGCTGTACGAAACGCTCGCCCATCGCTATGCCGAAAACGAAAGCGCCGACGACCTCGGACTCACTCCGGAAGAATTGTATTTATCGCCCGAGCGATTGCGTGATGCGCTCTTCGGGCGACAAAAAATAGAGCTGCGCGCTTTGGGTCGCGCGGCCGCTGCGGTTGATGAAAGCTTCGCGCTGGAAGCCGAGCAGCCGAGCATCAACATTGGCCGGGCGACAAGTGCGACGGCCGCTCCGCTGTTTCTCTTTCCGGCCGTCGAAGCGGCGACCGAAGTCGAGTGGCTCTCAACACCGGCGAGGCGCTATCACGGTCTCGTCGCCGAGCTTGCGAAAGACGTCGGGCGCGCGCGCGTTGAACGCGGAGCCACAACGCTTTTTGCGATGCCGAGCCACGGCATCGCCGAACGCATCGTCGAGATGCTCGGCGAGTACCACGTCAATGCGCGGATAGATCTTCCCGCGACCACAGAAATTGACGGCGACGCCGCCCACGTTTCCCCGGCCGTGGTGGCCATCGGCAGATTGTCGGCCGGCTTTGAGCTTCCCGGCTCAGGGCTCGTCGTTCACGTTGAAACGGATGTGTTCGATCAAGCCAGCGACGCAGCGCTTGAGCGGCGCGCGCCGCCGGGCGGAGCGCGGAAATCCGGAGACAAAAAGCGCAAGTCTAAAACGGCCGCTTTTCTCTCCGACTTTCGCGACCTCAAAGTGGGCGACTACGTGGTGCACATAGACCACGGCATCGCGCGCTTCGGCGGCCTTCAGACGCTTGATTTGCAGGGGCGTCAAAGCGAATTTATGCTGCTCTTCTACGCCGAGGACGCGAAGCTGTACGTGCCGGTCGAGCGGCTTGACTTGGTGCAACGCTACTCAAGCGCCGAAGGCCATGAGCCTCAGCTTGATCGCCTCGGCGGGCTCGGGTGGTTGAAGACAAAAGCCAAAGCCAAGCGCGCGATGCGCGACATGGCCGACGAGCTGCTGCGTTTGTACGCCGAGAAAAACTGGTCGGCGGCTACTCGTTTGCGGCCGACACTCCGTGGCAGCGCGAGTTTGAAGAAGCGTTTGAGTACACGCCGACGCCCGACCAGGAAGCGGCCATTGAAGACGTGAAGCGCGACATGGAGGGCGCACTCCGATGGATCGCTTGCTGTGCGGCGATGTCGGCTACGGCACAACGGAGGTCGCGCTGCGCGCCGCCTTTAAAGCTGTGATGGACAGCAAGCAAGTCGCGGTGCTCACGCCCACCACCGTGCTCGCCTACCAGCACTACGAAAGCTTTCGCGCGCGCTTCGCCGCTTTTCCCGTGAAGATTGAATTGCTTTCGCGCTTTCGCACGCCCAAAGAGCAAAGAGAAGTGGTCAAGCGCGTCGAAGCCGGGGAAATCGACATCCTCATCGGCACGCACCGCATTTTGTCGAAAGATCTGCGCTTTCGCGAGCTTGGCCTGGTGGTCGTAGACGAAGAGCAGCGGTTCGGCGTCGGCCACAAAGAGCGCCTCAAACAATTGAAAAAGCGCGTCGACGTCTTGACGCTCACCGCGACTCCGATTCCGCGCACGCTCAACATGTCGCTCATGGGTTTGCGCGACATGTCGGTTATCGAGACGCCGCCGCGCGATCGCTTGTCGATCAACACGCAGGTCGTGCAGTTCTCCGAGTCGGTGATCAAATCCGCGATTGAGCTTGAGTTGGGGCGCGGCGGGCAAGTCTTCTTTATTCACAACCGCGTCGAAACCATCACCACCGTGGCGGCCCTGGTGGCCCGCCTGGTGCCGCAGGCGAGAGTGGTGGTGGCGCACGGTCAAATGAACGAAAAGGAGATGGAGCAGGTGATGCTCGACTTCGTCGCCTACAAGCACGACGTGCTGGTGGCGACCACCATCATCGAGAACGGCATAGACATCCCGCGCGCAAACACGATCATCATAAACCGAGCTGACCATTACGGTTTGGCTCAACTTTATCAATTACGCGGGCGCGTCGGGCGCTCAAATCGCAGAGCTTACTCCTATCTGTTAATTCCGTCGGAGCAGGAGTTAACTCCCATCGCGCGCCGCCGTTTGGCCGCCATTCGCGAGTTCTCCGATCTCGGCGCGGGATTTCGCGTGGCTGCGCTTGACTTGGAATTGCGCGGAGCGGGAAATCTGCTTGGCGGCCAGCAGTCGGGGCACATGGACGCGCTCGGCTTTGATCTTTACACGCAAATGCTGGAACGCACGGTCGCCGAACTGCGCGGCGAAGACGTGAGTGACGAAGCCTCTGTTTCGCTGAACCTCGGCGTAGATGTCAGCATTCCCGAAGAATACATCGCGGACATGGGCCAGCGCCTGCGGGTCTACAAGCGCATCTCGTCGGCGCGCGACGAAGAAGTGATGGCCGCCATTCGGGCCGAGACCGAGGATCGCTACGGCCGTCTGCCCGAATCGGTCGAGCGGTTGTTTGCCTACGCGCAATTGCGCCAAACGGCCGAAGCCACGGGCGTCATCTCAATCGACCGCACGCCCACCGGGATCGCCATCAAGCTCAGCGAAAAAGCGCGCGTTGCGCCCGAGTCGCTGCTCGGTCTGGTGAAAGAGCGGCAGGGCGCAGCCTTTACTCCAAGCGGAGTCTTGAAGCTGCCTTTAAGTGGGCCGGAAGCTGAGGACGTGCTGGAAACGGCACACCGGCTGTTGCTGAAGATCGCTCGCGCGGAATAGAATAATTGATTCGTGATTGGCGTTTAAAGTCAGCTTGAGCAGGTTCAAGCTAGCATTATTGTTTTTTGCCGTGAAAACTTCTAAGGAGTCACTTCTGTGAAATTAAAATCTTTGTCGCGTGCGTGCGCCTTA
>JBBJMB010000022.1:0-21662 GCA_037719755.1 Pyrinomonadaceae bacterium | reverse complement strand
ATCCCTCCAAGCCCGCCGCCACGCAACCGACCACGCCCGCCACCACGCCCCCCCCGCCGGGTGCAGGCGGCGACGTGAAACCATAGCCGCAGCGCAGTCGGGTGAAATCTCTTTTCACAGGGGACGTTTGGCACGCCGGAGGGCGACCATTCGTCCCTTCATTTTTATGAGGCGAGCAATCCGGTCTCTGAAAAATCAACATGTTTGCCCGCCGGTAGAGCCGGTGTTAGTATTTTTTTTCGTCTTTCAGGATAATTCAAGATTCAGCGCGCCCGGTCGCGAAAACGGATGAGGTGATTGGTGTGGCACAAACTGTCGAGACTATGCAGCAGGAATTAACACGCAGTCATCGCGCGGCGTTTGCAGCGGTCGCCGTCATGTTTGCGTTCACGCTCTTGCTGATGGCGTTGGCGATGTCCGGTTATCTGCCGCAGACGCAGAGCCGCAACCCGGTCGCCGAAAACGGCCTGCGAATCGCCATCGTGCTCTTCGGGCTGGGAGCCGTCACATTGCGGCGGACGAAATTTTCCGCCATGCGCTTACAGGATATTGCTGCCCTGCGCGGCGCGACGGGGCTGCTGGCGACGCTTCAGAAAACCACCATCTATGTCGCGCTCATCGGCGGCAGCATCGCCTTGATGGGATTCATCTTCAGCATCATGTCGGGCGACGGCACGGATATGTTGAAACTCGGCGTCGTTGCCGTCGCCGTCCTGCTCTATGCCTTTCCCCGTCGCGGCGCATGGGAGCGCGTGCTGCTCGCCACCCAAGCGAATGACGCGCCGGACGTATCAGCGACGAAAAGAACTGTCGTGTGAAACGCTTTTCTTTACTCGACCCGCACGCAAAATTTCCGACGCTCCTCAAGCGCAGGAGGCGCGAACCTGCTAACCCGCGCCACTTCGTTTTATTAAACAAGGCGTTGGAGACGGGCAACGTCGGGGATCAGAGAATCATTGACGACCTGCGTCGTCTAGTCTCGCAGAATCCGAAAAACACGGCGGCTGTCAGGACGCTGGCACGCGCGCAAGTTCGCGCCGGTAAAGCGGACGATGCGGTGGCGACCTTGCGACAGGGCATCGCCGCTGACGCCGCCGGCGACCGCGAACAGCTTTCACTTCAACTTCAACTCGCGCAGACCTATGCCGATGTTAAGCTCGGCCAACTACAACAGGCCGAACACTATCTGAACGAGGCCGTGCGCCGCATCCCTGCGTCAGCGACAATGCAGGAACATCTCGGCGACCTGCTGCACAGACTTGGTAAAACGGAACAGTCCCGTGCTGCATGGCTAAAAGCGCTCACGTTTTCAAGCGCTGAAACATACAAGAGTCGCCCTCAAAACCAAGTTTAGCGGCGACGCTTTCAAATAGCCCTTGCGCTCTCGTGTCTCACCCATGTAAAGTCTGCCTGTTTCGAATGGGGCAACATATTTGTGACACTTTCCATCAGTCTCTTCGCTGAGTAACATCTCACGCTTTACCTGAATAGCTTTAACTGGTGCAATACGTAACTTTAACTCTCGGTTGGACACGCCTCTAGAATTCTTTATTGAACCTTACAAATTATTCATTGACCATCAGCAAACTTCGTTATACAATTGCCAACAGTGAAACCGATAGCCCCCGCGACAGGTTTTGCTGTTGAGACGGCCTCACGCATAAATGTCGAGTATTTATTTTGAGGAGTGTTCCCCCGATGTTTTTGAGCAAGTTGTTCCCCCGTCCATCAATACCACGCCGCGCGCGCAAGGCATTATTGCTGGTGGCCTGCTTTGGGTTATCCAGCATGGCGGCGCACGCCACCGACATCACGAAGCCTGTCGCACGACCGGTTGCACGGTTGATTTCGACCTCGGCAGCACGGCAGGAGATTGCTGTCAGATCGAGGCCTCGCGTTGAAGCGCGCATGGTTCCCGCATCAGCCTCTTATGCACCCGTCCCGGCGCGAACGGCGATTGCTGTGGCCGCATCCACTGATGAAAGACGCGCTTTTGAATTGATCAATGCCGAACGTCGTGCGCGAGGATTCGGTCCACTGACGTTGGACGGTCAACTCGTTAACTTGGCGCGCTATCATTCTGACAACATGGCGGGCGCGGCGCATCTTAGCCATAGTGATTCGGACGGTCTCGACCTGTCCGGTCGTGCCGATCTACTCGGCGTTCACGGTTGGAAGGCGATGGGCGAGAACATCGCGTATAATCAGGGCTACGAAGACCCCGTCGCTTTTGCGGTCGAGCGTTGGATGAAATCGGATAAACACCGCGATAATATTCTAAACGGCGAGTACACACACGCCGGACTGGGTATTGCGAGAACGGCGGACGGGCAGGTCTTTTTCACGCAGGTGTTTATGACGCGCTAACTCCCTCTGTCTCTTCAAACGGAATTGAGGCGGCTGGCGCTTTCTTTATGAGAGGCCAGCCGCTTTGCTTGTGTCGAACAACGCTTTTAAGCTTCCCGCCTTCGCCAAGATTAACCTCACGCTGCGCGTGCTCGGTCGCCGCGCGGACGGCTATCACGAACTTCATACAATATTTCAAACAATTTCATTGTCAGATCATCTGACGTTTTCACCTCTGCCCGATGAACGCTTTGTGCTGACCTGGTCTGCACAAAACATCCCCGCCGACGAAAGCAATCTCGTACATCGCGCCGCGCTGGCTCTGCGAGAACATTTTGGCGTCCGGCACGGGGCGCGCGTGGAACTGGAAAAGAGAATACCGGCGGGCGGCGGCCTCGGCGGAGGATCGTCGGATGCCGCTATCGCTTTGCTCGGTCTCGCCAGACTCTGGAAAATAAAAACGGACGAGTCTCAACTGGCGGAAATCGGCGCGCGGTTGGGCGCAGACGTGCCCTTTTTTTTCACAGGCGGCACTGCGCTCGGAACCGGCACGGGAACGACGTTGAAGCCTCTGGAAGACGTTTCGCACCGACACCTGCTGATCGTCGCGCCGGGCGTCAAAGTCTCGACGGCCGATGCTTATAAAGCGCTGAATGCGCCTGCCTTGACAAAGGTCGAACCCGCCGTTATGCTGCCTATTTCGCGCATAGAGCGTCAATTTACTGATTCTCTTCCTGATGCGATGCACAACGATTTCGAGTCTGTCATTTTTCGTTTGTACCCTGAAATCGAGCGTGCGAGAAATGCACTTGTGGAGTGTGGCGCGCGTCGTGCGTTGCTCTCAGGCAGCGGTTCAAGCGTCTTCGGAATTTTTGACAGTGAGGAAACGGCAGGATGTGCTCGCGTTTCACTTCCGGTAGATACAGACTGGAACGTGTTCGCCTGCACGACGCTCGCACGAGCGGATTATTTGAAGGCTCTTGGACGATGAGCGGCGTTGTTAACGGCCATCAACGACTGCCGCACAAGTAATTAAGATTGGGGCGTCGCCAAGTGGTAAGGCACCGGTCTTTGGAATCGGCATTCGTAGGTTCGAATCCTTCCGCCCCAGCCAATTTCTCAGAGGAGACAGATCAGAGGTTAGCCTCAAGCGCCTTCACAGACTTCTTTCCTCGCACCTCTTTCGTTTATGGGAACGACCGGTGGCATCAAGATCTTTAGTGGGAACTCGAACCCCGCTTTGGCGGCGGAAATCTGCCATTCTTTCGGCTGTGAAATGGGTCAGGCCACAACGGGACGGTTCTCCGACGGTGAGTACAATTTCCAGATCAACGAAAATGTGCGCGGAGCTGATGTCTTTATCGTGCAACCGACGTGTCCGCCGACCGACGCGCACTTGATGGAATTGCTGATTATGCTCGACGCCTTTTCGCGCTCTTCGGCCGAGCGTCTGACGGCGGTGATTCCTTATTACGGGCTACGCGCGCTCGGATAAAAAGGATCGGCCGCGGGTGCCAATCGGCGCCAAACTGGTCGCCAATTTGATCGCCACGGCGGGCGCGCACAGAGTCTTAACGATGGATTTGCACGCGGCCCAAATTCAGGGTTTCTTCGATATTCCGGTTGACCACCTGTACGCGGCGCCGGTGGTCGTCGGTTATTACCAGGCCAACCCGATGCCGAATTTGACGGTGGTGGCTCCCGATACGGGCGGCGCGGAACGCGCGCGGGCCTACGCCAAGCGATTGAAATCAGAATCGGGCGAGCCGGCCGCGCTCGCGCTGTGCGACAAGCGGCGCGAAAAAGCGAACGTGGCGGAAGTGATGAACGTGGTCGGCGATGTGCGCGGGCGCAATTGCTTGATTGTTGACGACATGTGCGACACCGGCGGCTCGCTCACCAAAGTCGCGCGCGCGCTCAAGGAAGCCGGCGCCGCGCGCATTCACGCCAGCTTTACGCACGCGGTGCTTTCGGGCTCGGCCGTCGAGCACTTGGCCAAGTCTGACATCGAACAGATTGTGACCACCAATACCATCCCGCTCAGCGACAAAGCACACGCTTTGCCGGGCATCAAGGTTTTAAGCATCGCCCCGATGTTAGCAAAGGCGATCAAATCTATTCACGAAGAGACAAGCGTTTCGTCCCTTTTCGTTTAAAGGCGGATGTTAGTCAAATGTGTTGGTTAACATCTGACCTTCCATTGACGGAGTTTAATTATGGCTGAGAGAGAAGAGATCACGGTGCGCGCGCGCCGTCGTGAAGGTCGCGGAAAGAATGATGCGGGCCGTTTGCGGCGTGAGGGCATGGTGCCTTTAACGGTTTACGGCGGCGCGGGCGAGACGATTGCGGCCGCCGCGCCGCTCGCCGAGTTGGCGGCGATTTTGCGCATGGAGACAGGCCACAACACGCTTTTTACGATTGACGTTGAGGGCGTCGGGCCGAGCGAAGTGATCTTTCATGATCGTCAGCTGGACCCGGTGCGCGGGCGTTTGATTCACGCCGATTTGCGGCGCTTGGTGAGCGGCCAAAAGATCGAAGTCACCGTGCCGCTTCACCTGAACGGCGAGCCCGTCGGCGTGCGCGAAGAGGGCGGCGTGCTCGAACAGATTTTGCGCGCAATTGAGATTCGCTGTAGCCCGCGCGACATCCCCGAAGCGATCGATGTGGATGTCGCCAATCTAGGCGTCCATGATGTGCTGCACGTGTCGGATATTCCCGTCGGCGAAGGCATTGAAGTCATCACGGACGCCGATGCGGTCATCGCCACCGTCGGCCTCATCAAAGAGGAAGAAGTTGCGCCGGTTGTTGTGGAAGAGACGACTGAGCCCGAAGTCATCGGCAAAGGCAAGAAGGAAGACGAAGAGTAAGAGGGCCGCGGCTCAAAAACTGTGGGGGCGGGTGCGCCAACGGGTGGTTAAATTGTTGTGTGGTTGTCGCGTTTCTTGATTGTCGGATTGGGTAATCCGGGCCGTGAGTACGAATGGACGCGCCACAACCTCGGCTTTATGCTCGTCGACGAATTGGCCCGACTCCACGGAGCGGGCGAAATCAAACGCACCGAGTGCCGCGCCCTTGTTGGCCGGGCCGAGATTGAAGCCGCCGCAGTTGAGCTGGTGAAGCCGCAGACCTTTATGAATTTGAGCGGCGAGTCGGTGGCCTGTCTCGTCAAAAAGCGAAACTTAAGTGTTCCATCAAGTCTCATTGTGATCAGCGACGACCTCGCGCTTCCTTTCGGCAGCATGCGCCTGCGAGCGAAAGGATCTTCGGGCGGTCAAAAAGGGCTCGGCTCAATTATCTCCGCGCTTCATACCGAAGAGTTTGTCCGCCTGCGGCTCGGCATTCAGCCGGATCATCCCGTCAGCAATGCGGCAAAGTTTGTGCTCGAACGATTTCCGCCAACCGAGCGCGCCGATGTGCAACAGCTTTTACAAAAGGGCGCCGAAGCCTCCGCGCCGTCATTCGCGACGGCGCCGAACACGCGATGTCAGTACACAATATGACGAGGACGAGGACAAGTGACAAGAAAGAGCGGTGATTTTCTGTCACTCGTCACTTGTCACTTTACCCTTGCTTCGCTCCGAGAGAGGGCGAGGCTTGATGAGCCATAAGGAGAATCAACTTGGCGGCACTAAGAACATATGAGGTGATCTTTATTACGAACCCGGACGCGGGCGAGGAAGAAACCACAAAATTAATCGAATCTCTGCAGCACACTATTACCGACAAGGGCGGCACCATCACTAAAAACGAAAGCATGGGCCGGCGCACGTTGGCCTACGAGATCGAACGCAAGCGCGAAGGCATCTACACGCTCTTCGAGATCGACGGCACGGGGCGTGAGATTGCGGAACTCGAACGCCGCATGCGCGTCAACGATCAAGTGATGCGCTACATCACCGTGAGAGTTGACGAAGATCGGAGGCGCGCCGAGAAACTCAACGCCAGACGCCTGCGCAAGGCCGGCCGGCGGCCGCTGACCACTTCGGGAAGCGAACGCGGAGCAGCTGCAGCGGCAGGAGGCGTCGCCTCAACGGCGGCCAGCAGCAGCAGCAGCAGCACCACCCCGGCCGCCGTCGCACCGCCCCCGCCCCCGCCGCCGCCGGCCGCGGCAACCGGTGACGAGCCCGAGTCATAAAGGCGGCGCTTATGAGTGAGGAGTTAACAAAAGCTTAAAGGAGAGTGTGATGAGTAGGAATTACGGAGATCGAGATAACAGGGGATTCGGAGACGATAATGACGACGGGGCTCAGCAACGCGGTGGCGGAGGCGGTGGACGTGGCGGTGGCGGTGGACGCGGCGCGCAGGGCGGGCGCCGGATGCGTCGGCGCAAAGTGTGCCGCTTTTGCCTCGATAAGGTTGACTTGATCGATTACAAAGACGTGAGGCTGTTGCAGAACTACATTCCTGAGCGCGGAAAGATTTTGCCGCGCCGCATCTCAGGGTCGTGCGCGATCCATCAACGAATGTTGGCCGAGGCGATCAAGCGCGCGCGCAGTATTGCGCTGCTCCCGTTTGTGACGGATTAACGAGAAGGAGTTTCCCAAAAGCTATGGCAACCACAAGCGTTCTCTTGCGGCAAGATGTCGATAATCTCGGCGCGCGCGGCGACATCGTCAAGGTCAAAGCCGGATACGCGCGCAACTATCTGCTGCCGCGCAAACTGGCCGCCGCCGCCACCGCCAGCAATGTCAAACAAATCGAGCAGCAGCGCTCAGCTCTGCTCAGAATTGAAGCCAAAGAGCGGCAGACCGCCGAGTCGCAGGCCGAGCAGTTAAAGGCCTTAAAGCTCAATTTCGCACGGCGCGGAGGAGAGCACGGCATACTTTACGGATCGGTGACGACGATGGACATCGCCGAGTCGCTCAAAGAGCAGGGCCACGAGATCGACCGCCGCCGCATTTTGCTGCGCGAACCGATCAAAGAGATGGGTGAATTTACGGTCGCGGTGCGACTGCACAAAGACGTTAGTGTCGAGCTGCCTGTGATCGTCTCGCCGGAGGGCGGGCGGTCGGGGGGCCGCCGCTGACGTTCCGGCCCAGTAGAAAATTGCATGCTACGCTAAGCGGAGGATCGGCGCTCACGGTGAGCGCCGATTTTTTCGTCTGCGTTCATTTCCTTGAGAATGGCACTGTAGTATAGTGCGCGGACGACAAAGAGACGCGCTCCTTCCTATGAGGGAACATCTTTAAGCGCTGTCACTATATGGCAGCCACACCGAGGAAGTGGATTGCTGTCAGTACCGCCCAGCTGGGCGGGTTGTTGCGTCACCAAACCCGCCCAGCTGAAGCAGGCGGTACTGACAGAGCCCCTGCCAAGTCGGTATCTTGGTGTGCGCGGCAGATAGCCGCCTTTGGCGAACCGTTTCCTAAATCACATAAATCCCGATGGCCAAATTCGCTGTGGATTCAACGCGAGACCAACTTCTCGAAAAACCGCTTCCCCACAGCGCCGAGAGCGAACGCGCGATTCTCGGCGCCGTCATTCTCGACAACGGCTTGGTCAATCAAGCCATTGAGCTTTTAAAGCCCGACGACTTTTACGTTCAGTCGCACCGCCGCGTGTTTCAAGCCATGACCGCCTTGAGCGAACGGGGCGCGGAGATCAACTCGATTTTACTCGGAGAAGAATTGCGGCGCGACGCTGTGCTGGACCAAGTCGGCGGCCTCACTTTTATCACCAACCTGACCTACGGCCTGCCGCACTTCAGCAACATCGGGCTGTTCGCCAAAATCGTGCGCGACAAATCCATGCTGCGCCAATTGATCCGGGCGACCAATAAAATCACGAGCGAAGCGCTGGAGGAAGAAGACGAAGCCGAAGTTATCCTCGACCACGCCGAACAAGCGATTTTCGCTTTGGCCGATGAGCGCACCCGGCAAGGCTTCACGCACGTCAAACCCATCGCCGACACGTTGCTTGAAAAAGTGCAAGAGATGGCCGGCCGTTCCGCGATGCTGACCGGCCTTGCGACGGGCTTTACCGAGCTCGACTCGATGACCTCCGGTTTGCAGCCGTCCGACTTGATTATCGTCGCCGCCCGGCCTTCAATGGGGAAGTGTCTCGCCCACGACAGCGAAATCACGTTGGCCGACGGAAGCATCGCCTCAATTGAAGATATTTATCGCTCACAACGGGCGCGCTTGCTTACGCTCGACAACGCTTTGAAGTTTAGAGTCGCCGAGCCAAGCTGCTATGTAGATGACGGCTTGAAGCCCGTTTACCGGGTTACCACGCGACTCGGCCGCATGGTGGAATCGACGCTCTCTCATCCTTTCCTAACTGTCGACGGGTGGCAGCCGCTTTATGCGTTGAAAGCCGGCGTGCGGATCGCCGTTCCGCGCAACCTCGCCGTGTTTGGTGAAAGCGAGATGCGGGAATGCGAAGTGAAACTGCTGGCTTACCTGATCGGCGACGGCTGCTTGACTCGCAGCTCACCCATCTTCACGGTCGGAAAGCCAGCGCTCGCGGACGATTTTCGCTGGGCGGTGGGGGAATTCGGAGGCGTTGAAGCCGTGCCGGCGAACAGTGCCCGGCGCACCTTTTCGCTACGGATACGCGGCACTCGAAAAGGCGTGCGCAGCAATCCGGTTACCCTGTGGCTGAGAAGCTTGGGACTCTACGGCCGCAACAGCCATCATAAATTTGTTCCGCCGCAAATCTTCAAACTGCGTCGTCAACTGATCGCCCTTTTTCTCAATCGCCTGTTCGCGACCGACGGCTGGGCGACGGTGCTCGCGAGCGGGCAAGCGCAACTCGGGTTCGCCTCAACCAGCGAAAAGCTAACTCGCCAAGTTCAGCATCTGCTGTTGCGCTACGGCGTCATCGCCGCGCTCAGAAAGCGCTCGGTTAAGTATCGGGACGAAAGGCGAGAGGCTTGGCAGTTAGACATCACCGATGCGCGCTCCATTAAAATATTCGTGGAGCAGATCGGCATCCACGGCAAGCCTGAAGCGCTCGCCGCGGTCAGCGCTGCGCTGGAGTTGAAAAAATACCAAACCAATCGTGATCTTGTTCCGGCGAGCGTGTGGAGCCGGCTCGCACAGCACAAAGGCAAAGAATCCTGGTTTACCGCCTGCCGGGCGGGTCTCAAGAATTGCTCTAACATTCACGTTGGCCGGCGATCGTTTACGCGCGACAGACTTCTGACGTTTGCTTCTGCGCTCGAAAGCGAATCGCTCGCTCAATTGGCGGAGAGTGAAGTTTACCGGGACGAAATTGTCTCCATCTCAGAAGCCGGAGTAAAACAAGTTTATGATTTGACCATCCCCGAAACGCACAATTTCGTCGCCAATGATATCTGCGTACACAATACGAGCCTCTGCCTGACGCTCGCGCAGAACGCGGCGATTCAGGGGCAAGCTGTGGTCGGAGTGTTTTCGCTGGAGATGTCGAAAGAGTCGCTGGTGATGCGCATGCTGTGCTCGGAAGGGCGCGTGGACGCGCACCGCTTCCGCAGCGGCTTTTTATCGCGCGAAGAGTGGACGCGGTTGGCCGGCGCGCTCGGCAGTCTCGCCGACGCCCGCATCTTTATCGACGACACGCCCGGCATCACCGTGCTTGAGATGCGCGCCAAAGCGCGGCGCTTGGCTTCGGAGCAGAAGAAGCTCGATTTGATTATCGTCGATTACATGCAACTCATGTCCGGCTCATCGCGCCGCTCCGAGTCGCGCCAGCAGGAAGTGTCGCAAATCTCGCGCGAACTCAAAGGACTCGCTAAGGAATTAAACGTGCCGCTCATCGCGCTTTCGCAGTTATCGCGCGCGCCGGAAGCGCGCACAGATCACCGGCCTCAGTTGGCGGACTTGAGGGAATGTATTGTCGGCGATTCTGTCATCACCAACCCGATCACAGGGTGCCGGCAGACAATCGCTGAGCTGTTCAAGCTGCAACAAAGCGTGCCGGTCTATTCGCTTGATGGCGATTTGAAGCTTACCAAAACCGTGGCGGCAAAAGTCGTTCAATCCGGAGAAAAGCAAGTACACTTGTTAAGAACTGAGAGCGGAAGAGAGATTCGTGCTTCCGCCAATCATCCGTTTTTGACTATCGATGGCTGGCGTCAACTTGATGCTCTCGAGTTTGGAACAGAGATCGCCGTCCCCCGACGTTACCCGCAGATGAGCGTTGCCAGCGATCTCCATCCTGATCGCGCACGCTTGCTCGGCTATCTGGTAAGCGACGGCAGCTATGCCCGACACCGCACCGTTTCATTCATCTCCAATGATCCGATAATTTTGGCCGACGCGCGCCGCATCTGTGTTGAGCAGTTCGGGTTTGAGCCGCGTGACAAAGCCCATTGGAGCGGCACCCCGCAACTCGACTTTTCGGTGCGCGGTCAATACGGCCCCGGAAAAAATCCTTTGATAAAGTGGCTCAAAGAAATCGGTATTCATGGCGAAACGACGTCTCATAAGCGCGTTCCCGACGTGATTTTTGGTTCATCTACGGAATCAATCAGCGAGTTTCTGGCCGGCCTTTATGCCGGTGACGGATCAATCGTGAAGCGGCCCGATCGTTTCATCATCAAGTACACCTCAACGAGCCGTCGTTTGCTGCATGAAATTCACTCTTTGCTGTTGCGCTTCGGCATTACCGCGAAACTGACGCGACCCACGAGGCACTCTAAGTCTACGGTTGATATCGCGGATTTAATTGTCGAAGGCAAAGAGCGGACGCTGTCATTCGCTTCTTCCGTACCACTCATCGGCCGTAAAGGAGAGCTTTTGAAAGCGGCCGCCACCTGGGCCTCAATTGGCCAGACGAAAGCACATCACGACCGTCTTCCTCTGGCCGTGCTGGAGGAGATTCAAATTTTGCGGACTGAGCGCGGCCTTTCGTGGCAAAAATTAGGCTACCGTTGTCAAGGCAAACGGATCGGACGCCAGCATTTACGCCAAGTGGCCGCTGTACTCGGTGCCGCGCGACTCGCACTCTTGGCCAAGAGCGATATTTATTGGGACCGCGTAGTCGAAATTACGCCCGTGGGGCGCGAGATGACTTACGATCTGATGGTTCCGGGCACGCATAACTTTGTGGTAAACGATATTATCGTTCACAATTCCGGCGCGATCGAGCAGGACGCAGACGTCGTGGCGTTTATCTACCGCGAAGAGCAATACAATCGCACGGAAGAGAACGCAGGGATTGCCGAGTTGATCGTCGCCAAGCAGCGCAACGGCCCGACGGGCACCGTCAAGCTGGCCTTCCTCAAAGAATTCACCCGTTTTGAAAACATGTGGCGTGAATAAGCGTTGCACCCGGCCGGCAAGAACATCATCGTTCATTCTTCTCGTTCTGGATATTAAGAGCGCTTAAAGATTAACAGCGCTTGCGAAAGTGTTAAGGAGGCGGGCCCCCTTGTTGCCGCGCATTGATGTGTTGGAGCGCCGCCCGACGTGGGCGGAGATTGATCTTGACGCGCTCGCCGCCAACTTTCGCGAGTTGCGGCGCGCGGCCGGCGTCGGGGTGATGGTGATGGCTGTGGTGAAGGCGAACGCCTACGGCCACGGAGCCATTCCATGCGCGCGGCGTTTGGCCTCTGAGGGCGCCGATTGGTTTGCGGTGTCACTGCCGGAAGAAGGCGTCGCACTCAGAGAAGCGGGCATCGCGCAGCCGATTCTGGTGCTCGGCGGCTTGTGGGAAGAGCAGGCGCCGCTGTGCATCAAATATGACTTGGTGCCGGTGGTTTACCGCCTCAACGTGGCGCGAAAACTTGATTGTGCCGCCAGGATGCGGGCGTAATCGCGCGCGCACATCAAGGTTGACACCGGCATGAATCGCCTCGGAGTGCGCCACGATGAGATCGGAGAATTTGCCGACGCGTTGCGCGCTCTCCGGCATGTGCGCGTCGAGGGTTTGTTGACGCATTTCGCGGCGGCCGATGATGTCGAGCAAAACGAATTCACCGCCGAGCAGACGGCGCGTTTCACGCGGCGCGAATGATCTTGGAGCGGCGAGGGTTCGAGCTGAAATACCGATACCTCGCAAATTCGGCCGCGCCTTGGCTCACCCGGAACCGCGCGCCAATATCATCCGGCCCGGCGGCGTGCTCTACGGCTTGTGGCGCGACGCTGCTGCCGCCGCCGGGCGAGCCGCCGAACCTTGATCCGGTGATGGCGCTGCGCACGCGCATCACGCTTTTAAAGCGCGTGCCTGCCGGAGAAACCCTCGGCTATGGTCGCACCTTTAAAGCTGCGCGGGAAACGCTTGTGGCGACGCTGCCGATCGGATATCACGACGGCTACCCGCGCGCGCTCTCAAACATCGGCCGTGTGATTGTCCGCGGTCGTTACGCCCCGGTAGTCGGGCGCGTGTCGATGGACATGACGCTCGTCGACGTGACCGATGTGCCCGGCATATCGCCGGACGAGGTGGTCACGCTGATCGGCCGCGACGAAGAGTCTTTCATCTCCGCCGAAGAAGTGGCGCAAACCGCAAACACTATTTCCTACGAAATCACGTGCGGCATCAGCGAGAGGGTTGATCGGTATTACCTGGCTTCGGAAGGACATCTGGAAGGCGGAAGGACTTCGGAAGGATGAAGGCGGAAGGCGGAAGGATGAAAGCTAAGGGCTTGTAAAAATATAACTTCCCGATTTCATCATCCGGCTGAACCCTCCCTTAGCAGGTTGAGCACGCGAACCGCCTGTTAACCCGTTTGCGGAAGGTCGGGAAGTTATTTCTTAACGCGCCCTAAGGATATAAGAATTTAATAAATGTTCTTCCGTCCGATGTTTCATCCTTCATCCTTCCGCCTTCATCCTTCCGAAGTCCTTCCGAAGTCCCTCCGCCTTCATCCTTCCGAAGCGTTATCATTGCAGTACGAAGTTGTACGTAATTATGCCGGAGACTTTGACCGGCTGGTTGGAAAGAAGCGTGGGGGTGAAGCGCGCCTGGTAGGCGGCTTGCACGGCGGCGTTTAAAAGCAGCGGATGGCCCTTGAGCGCGCGTGCCGAGATGACTTTGCCGACTTCGTCCACAATGATCTGCACGGTCACCGGCCCGGAGACGCGCGCCGTTCTGGCGATGGCCGGGTACGGCGGAGCCGGTTTGCTGATGGCTTTGCCGTCGATCACGCCGAGCGACTGAATGGGTCTCGGCTTCTTCACCGTCTCAGGCTCCGCTTTGGCGATTGGCGGCGTTCGGTCAGGGCCACTATTCTGCGTCCGCCCTCGTTATCGCCTGCATTGCCGCCGGTTGTCGACACGCTCGGCCCGATGGCTGGCGCGTTGTAGTTGCCGATGATAAAAGGGCCTCGCCCCACGGATGGCACGCTCGGCGCCGTCGAAATTTGAACCGGCGTGCTGGGGGGCCTGTCTATCGAGGCGACGGCTTGGGTCACGACTTGAGGCTGTCTGTGTGAGTTGTCGACTGATTGTTGTGTGGGACTGCTTCTCACGGTTTCCGCCGGCCAAGCATCCGGCTGAGCAAGCGGAAGCATCAGGATTACATCCTGATCGTGTGTTTGCAGATGTGCGTCGTAGGCGTAGATGCTGGCGACGCCGGCGAGGAGCAGCAGGGCGGCGTAGATGCCGAGCGTCCCCAAAAAGAAAGAACCCTTGCGTGTCAAGTCTCCGACGTGTGAACCTGATTCAACTAAATTGCTGAACATGAATTTTCTCCCTTCTGCGGTGCCTGTGGGAGTAGGGAGCCAATCTCCAAGTATTAGAGTCCGTAGCGCTCGTTTTGTTCCGCTCTTTCGTGCGACCCCAGTTTGTCAGAGTCGCTCGATCTTTCGTGTTGACCACCCGTGAGCATTTCGACTTAAACTTGCTTGATGATTACCGCCCGCAAAAGCGCTTGGTTCCAAAGACTTTTCGCGCTCTACAATCGGAATTTGATGGCGCGTCGCTTCGAGGGATTGCGCGCGCGCGGGCTGGCGCAACTCAAGGAGCGCCGTGGCGACGCGCCGCTCGTACTTTATTGCAATCATTCCAGTTGGTGGGACGGACTCGTCGCGTTCCACGTCTCGCAGGTTTGCGCGTTCGACAGCTACGCGATGATGGAAGAGAAGCATTTGCGCGAGTATTCTTTTCATCGCCGGCTCGGCGCCTTTTCCGTGGTGCGCGAAATCCTCGCGCGGCGCTTCGCAGCATCGCTTACGCCGCCGAGCTGCTGCGCGGCGCGATCGTGCATTATGGATTTTCCGCAAGGGCAAACGGCGCCCAATGATGTCCGGCCGTTGCAGTTCTTCACGGGAGTCGCTCGCATTGTGCAAAGCGTGGGCGTCGTTGATGCGGCGCCGCTCGCGTTGCGTTATGAATTCCTCGACGATTTTCGACCCGCGGCTTTCTTGCGCGTCGGGTCGCCGGAGAGAATCATCGTCGACCGCAACTTTCAGCCAAAACTTCTCACGCTGGCGTTCGCGGAAAAGCTGACGCAAACGCTCGACGCGTTGCGCGGCGATATTCTGGCGCGCGACTTTGCGGCTTACGAAGAACTGCTTGCGTCGCGACGGCGGAAAAGAAAGACCAGGGGAAACAATTAAGTGGCGAAAACACCCGCAACCGTTTACGTGTGCCAAAAGTGCGGCCACCAGTCGCGCAAGTGGCTGGGCAAGTGTCCGGATTGCGGCGAGTGGAATTCATTTGCGGAGGAAAGGGCGCGCCCGCAGGCGAAAGAAGCCGGCGCCTCAGCAGGCCGCGGAGGATTTCAATTAAGGCAAGTCAAGCCGATCGCTTACGGCGCAATTGAGTCTCAGGATGAGTCTCGCATCTCATCCGGAATTGCGGAATTTGACCGCGTGCTCGGCGGCGGCATCGTGCCCGGCTCGCTGATCTTAATCGGCGGGGAGCCTGGCATCGGTAAAAGTACGCTGCTTGCACAAGTCGCAGATAAATTAAGCGGCAGCAGCGAATCTCCTGTGCTCTACATTTCGGGCGAAGAGTCTGAGCGGCAGATTAAGATGCGCGGCGAACGGCTGGGTCTGACGGCGGAAAACTTGTTTCTTTTGCCGGAGACAAATCTCGAAAGCATCTTTGATGAAATCGCGCGCATGAATCCCGGGGCGATCATCGTCGACTCGGTGCAGACGGTTTACACAGCGAAGATCGAATCCGCGCCGGGTTCAGTTTCGCAGGTGCGCGAGGTGGCCGGGCAGTTTCTGATGCTCGCGAAAAACTCCGGCATCCCGGTGTTTTTGATCGGCCACGTGACGAAAGAAGGATCCATCGCCGGGCCGAAGACGCTTGAGCACATCGTTGACACGGTGCTCTACTTCGAGGGCGAGCGCCACTATAATCATCGCATCGTGCGCGCGTCGAAAAACCGCTTCGGCGCTGCCAACGAACTCGGCATTTTTGAAATGACGGGAGCAGGTTTGGTCCCGGTCGCCAATCCGTCGGAATTGTTTTTGCAGGAGCGCCCGCAGAATGTAGCCGGGTCTGTGGTAACCGCCTGCATGGAGGGCACGCGGCCGCTTTTGGTTGAGGTGCAGGCGCTTGTTTCCGGCTCGAAGTATGGCACCGGGCGACGCATGACGCGGGGCGTGGATACGAACCGCGTCGCGCTTTTGATCGCAATGCTTGAGAAGCGCTTGGGATTTCATTTGATCGGCGATGATGTGTTCGTCAACGTCGCCGGCGGTCTTGAGATAGACGAGCCGGCCGTTGATCTGGGAGTGGTCGCCGCCATCTCCTCCAGCTTTAAGAACGCTGCGATTGATGCGCAAACAGCGGTCTTCGGCGAAGTGGGCTTGACGGGGGAAGTGCGCGGCGCGATGCAAGCCCAGGCCCGCGCGCGCGAGGCGCAGGCGCTCGGCTTCAAAAAAATCATTATGCCGACCTCAAACACGGCGGGCCTCGAACGTCTCCTCGGCTTGCGAGTCGTCGGCGTGCGCTCAGTGGAAGAGGCATTAGACGAGCTCTTTTAGACGGAGTGCTGAGTGCTGAGGGAAGAAACGGCGCGCTGGCTCAGCACTCAGCACTTCTCCCTCAGCACTCAGCACTCAGCACTGGGTCTTATATGAGCGGACGCGGGTTTGCGGAGAAAGTGGCGTTGGTGACGAACGGCGCGCGCGGAGTGGGCCGCGCCGTGGCGCTGCAACTGGCATTCGCCGGCGCCTACGTCATCGTCAATTACCGCGCTGAGGCCGATGCCCAAATCGTGGATGAATTGCGCGAGATGGGCACGCTCGCCCACGCGGTCGCGGCCGACACGTCTCAGTCGGAGCAAGTAGTCAAACTGTTCGATTCGGTGAAGGACGCTTTCGGCCGTTTGGACATGCTGGTCAACGTGGCCGGGACGCCGGAAGAAGTCTTTTTGAGAGATCTTTCCGAAGCCGCTTGGGATGAGGTCATGATCCGCGATTTGAAGAGCGCTTTTCTCTGCGCGCAAACTGCCCTGTCGCTGATGAAAAATCGGCCGTCGCCGGGAATCGTCAACGTCGCGGCGGCGGCGGGCGTCGCCGGGCGCTTCGGCGGCGCACATTACGCGGCCGCGCATGCCGGGATCATCGGCCTCACGCGGGCTCTGGCGCGCGAACTGGCGCCCCGGGTGCGCGTCAACTGCGTCGCGGTTGGCAGGGTCAGGGAGGGACAGGAAAGGGGAGCGGCTTCGGCGCCGCCGGGCGGTGATTTGGCCTCGACGCAGCAAATGGGCGAAACACTAGCGGCCGACGACGAGGTGGCGCGCGCCTGTCTTTATCTCTTGTCGCCCGAAGCGCGCTTCGTCACCGGGCAGACGATGTCGGTTGGCAGCGAGTGGTAGAATTTTCGGCGGGCGCGCTCTGGCCGCCGCTTCAAGTTTGAGGCGATCGCTGTTCCACCGCAATAACCCAAGCGCGGTTGCGGTTTCTATGAAGCTTGTTTTGAGTATAGAATAAACTTCATCGAGCTGATTTTCACCTTCCGGGCTCGGCAGCATGACCAAGCAGGTAAGCTTCTTGTTTCACACAGGGGCCCATCGTGACGGCGAAAGATGGGCGTGATATTATCCTCGGACTATTATGCACACAGACATTATTTTCATCCGCTTAGTGTTCACCGCGATCCTCGTTGGGGCGGGATACTTGTTGCACCCGGTGCCGGGTCATCGCCTGTACTCAGCCCTGATCGGTGCGCTTTGCGCGATCGCCATCATTTTCTTTGAGTTGCGCATCAGGCGGGCTTCTCTGAAAACTTTGATCGGAGCTGCGGTCGGATCAATCATGGGCATCGTCGGCGCGTTTCTCATAGGGACGCTGATCAGCCACCAAGAGGCCGACGCAGTGCCGCCCGAAAGCAAAGCGTTTTTAACGCTCACGCTCGCCTTTTTGATGGCCTATGTGGGGTTGATGGTCGGCGCCGCAAAGGGCGAGTACCTTGACCTTGCGGCCCTCGGAGGAATCTTTAGCGACAAAACGGTGAGGCGCGATTACAAGGTGCTCGACACTTCCGTGATCATAGACGGCCGCATCTCGGACGTCGCCGAGACCGGCTTTCTTGGCGGCACGATTATTATTCCGCAGTTTGTGCTGCGCGAGTTGCAGCAGGTGGCCGATTCGCCGGATAGCTCCAAGCGCCAACGCGGCCGGCGCGGCTTAGACATGTTGAATCGATTGCGCAATAACAATTCACTTGATGTGCAAATTGTGGATAACGATTTTCCGGCGGTGCGTGAAGTCGATCTCAAGCTGCTTGAGCTCGGCAAGCAACTCGACGCGGTGGTCGTGACCAACGACTTTAACTTGAACAAAGTCGCGCAGCTGCACGGCGTCACGGTGCTGAACATCAACGAATTGGCCAACTCGCTGAAACCCGTGGTGCTGCCCGGCGAGGCGATGCACGTTTTTATCCTCAAAGAAGGCAAGGAATACAATCAAGGCGTCGCTTACTTGGATGACGGCACGATGGTCGTCGTCGACAACGCGCGCAGATTGATCGGCAAAAACGCCGACATCGCAGTGACGAGCGTGCTGCAAACGACGGCCGGCAAGATGATCTTCGGCCGCTTGTGGGAAAGCGACTCGAGCGGCAGCACAGGGGCAGCGCGCATTACAGCAACACAGGCGACATTCACCGGACCGCGAACGGCTCGCGCAGTGGCAGTAGCAGCAGTGGCAGGCCATCATCATCTTCTTCTTCGTCGCGCGAAGGGCGCAGCACGGGCGTTTCTTCCGTGCGTCCGCCGACTCGACCGAAACGACTTTCGGGTAAGGCCAAATCGTTCGTTAATTGAAAGAGACGCGACCGGATCTCGAATTTCAGGTGACATACTTGTTGGCACTGATTTAATGAATGTAGCGATCATCGCGGCCGGCGGACGCGGCGAGCGGTTTGGCGGCGGCGGCACCAACCAACCCAAGCAATTCCGCGTGCTCGGGAACACTCCCATCATCATCCACACGTTGCGACGCTTCGAGCACGCGGCGACCATCGGCGAGGTCGGGTGGTGCTGCCGCCAAATGATGTCGCCAGCTTCATCGCCTTAACCACCAATACAATTTGCGCAAACTGGCGCGCGTCGTTCCCGGCGGCCAAACTCGCAGCGAGTCGGTTTACAAGGGCTTGCAAACGCTGCGTCCCGCGACCGCCGGGCTCGTTGCGGTGCACGACGGCGTGCGGCCCTTCGTGACTTCTAATGAGATTGATCGCACCATGAAAGAGGCCGGGGAGTGCGGCGCGGCCATTCTCGCCGCACCTGCGACGGATACCATCAAGGAAGTGCGGCAAGGGCGCATGGTGGCGCGCACATTTGAGAGAGAAAACCTGACACGCGCTCACGCCGCAGTGCTTTCGCTATGATATTTTGCGGCGCGCTATGAAGAAGCGCTGGCCGCAGGCGCGGCGGACACGACCGATGACAGCGCGCTCGTCGAGCGGCTCGGGATCGTCGTCAACATCGTCGACGGCGATGCGCGTAACATCAAAATCACACGCCCGCACGACTTCGTCTTAGCGAGCAACTGCTGCGAAGTTCGACGAAGATAATCAAAATTGACTTGAATCTGAATTTTCTGCAGCTCTCTCTTTCTGTGTCTCTCTGTGTTTAAGTGAGACTTACTTAAACACAGAGAATCACAGAGAGAAGACAAGAGAGAGCCGCAGAGAGAGAGCTGTATTTTATGTTTCGCATCGGAATTGGCCATGATGTGCATCGCTTGACGGAGGGCCGGCCCCTGATGCTGGGCGGCGTGCGCGTCGAGTCGGATCGCGGCGGCGAGGGCCACTCCGACGCCGACGCGCTGGCCCATGCCTTAACGGACGCCGTTCTCGGCGCGCTCGGAGCGGGCGACATAGGCATGCACTTTCCCGATAGCGATATGCGCTGGAAGAACGCCGAGAGTTTGCAATTATTGTCCCACGTCGTCGGTATCGCCGAAGAACGCGGCTATGAAGTGTCGAACGCGGACGCGACCGTGATGCTCGAACGTCCCAAACTGCGGCCTTACATCGACGCGATGCGCGCCAATCTGGCGCAGGTGCTCGGCGTCGATGTGAGCAGAGTAAGCGTCAAGGCTAAAACCGGCGAGGGACTGGACGCCATCGGTGAAGGTCGCGCAATCGAAGCGCAGGCCGTGGTGCTGCTCGTGCGGCGGTCAAAGGACAGCGCGCCATGAGGCCGCAGGATCTGATCCGCCGCAAGCGCGACGGCGAAGAACTTTCCGGCGCCGAGATCAATCGTTTTGTGCGCGGAGTGGTCAGCGGTGATGTCGCCGACTATCAGGCGTCAGCGCTTTTGATGGCCATCTTTTTGCGCGGAATGACCGATGCCGAGCAGTTGGCGCTCACCTCGGAGATGCTGCGCTCAGGCCGGATTCTGGATTTCTCTGACATCCCCAAGCTCAAGGTTGATAAGCACTCGACGGGCGGCGTCGGCGACAAAACATCGCTTTTGATCGCGCCGATGGCGGCGGCCATGGGGTTGTGCGTGCCTATGATTTCAGGGCGCGGCCTTGGCCACACCGGCGGCACGCTCGATAAGCTGGAAGCGATTCCCGGCTACCGCGTTGACCTGGCGCTCGATGAGTTTCGCGCGATCCTTGTGCGCGTAGGCTTCGCGATGACCGGGCAAACCGCGGAAATCGCACCCGCCGACCGTAAGCTCTACGCGCTGCGCGACGCGACCGCCACCGTTGAAGCCATTCCGCTCATCGTCGCCTCGATCCTCTCCAAGAAATTGGCGGCCGGCTTGAACGCGCTGGTGCTGGATGTCAAAACCGGCAGCGGCGCTTTGATGGGTGATGAACGGCAGGCGCGCGCTCTGGCGCATGCCCTGGTCGCGACGGCCAATAATTACGGCATGCGCACAGAGGCGGTCTTAAGCGATATGAACCAGCCATTGGGTAGCGCCGTCGGCCACGCTCACGAAGTGCTCGAATGCATCAGGCTGCTGCGCGGCGAAGCGACCGACTTGACGCGGCCGGTCGTGGATCTTTCCGTGGAACTGACCGCGCGGATGGCCACATTGGCCGGCGCCGCTCGTTCTCTTGATGATGCGCGCGCGCACGCGCGCGACGTGCTCGCGACGGGCGCGGCGTGGGAATGCTTTCGTCGCAACGTAGAGGCGCAGGGCGGAGACGCGCGCGTGTGCGATCATCCTGAACGGGTGCTTGCTTTGTCGGCGTTGGAGGTTAAGGTAGAATCGCCGCGCGCCGGATTCGTGAAACACATCGACGCCGCCGAGATCGGAAGAACCATTGCCGCCATCGGCGGTGGACGCGTGCGCACGGATGACCGCATAGACCATGCGGTCGGCTTCGTTTCGCGGGCGCGCATCGGCGACCGACTCGACGCCGCGGCGGCCGTCGGATTGCTTTACTGTCGGCGCGCGGATGATGCATCAATAGCCGCGTCGCGCATCCAGGCCGCTTACCACATCGGAGATGAGCCTTTACCGGAGACGCCCGCGCTCATCAAGGACATTATTACGGCATGAGATTACCACCAGGGCGTCCGTTCCTTTTTCTTTTCGCTTTGATTGCGCTCTGCGGTTTGGCCGCTTGCCGCTCCGAGCAAGAAGACCGCTCAAAGGTGCGCGTCGGCATTGTGTTTGACATCGGCGGCAAAGATGATCGCTCCTTTAACGCCGCCGCGTGGGAAGGCGTGCGGCGCGCCGCCGCCGCGTTGCCCATTGTGCTGCGCGACGTGGAGCCCGGCGATCCCACTTCCATTGAGCCGGCGATGCGCGCCTTTACCGAACGCAATTACGATTTGATTATCGGCGTCGGCTTCGCGCAGGCCCCGATCATGGAACAGGTGGCGAAGGATTATCCGCAACTGAATTTTGCGATTGTAGACGGCGCCAGTCAGATGCCAAACGTGGCGTCGCTTGTGTTCAAAGAGCATCAAGGCTCGTACCTCGTCGGCATGATCGCCGCTCGCAAAACGCAAAGCGATACC
>JBBJMB010000210.1:0-7033 GCA_037719755.1 Pyrinomonadaceae bacterium | reverse complement strand
TTTATCACATATCTGGTCACGGAGACAACGCGGGCGTTCATCATGGCGTGCGCGCGCTCTCTCTGTTTCTTTGCGTCTTCACTTTGCGTTTCTTTGCGTTTAAACGCAAAGAACCACAAAGTAAAGACGCAAAGAAGCGCAAAGAAGAATCAACTAGACAGTTCGGCCAACCGACCGTTAAATTAAGCCAATGATGAAAAAAAGCTTCTTCGTCTTCAGATCAATTCTCGGTTTTTGCCTGCTGCTTTCGCTCACCAGTGCGCAATACTTGGCCCAAACGCGGGTTGCTCAAGCTGCGCCGCCGGCGAATCGCGATCCGCAACTGTGGCGTCAAGCCTTGCGCATACACCGCGCAAGCGTCGTCATTGACGGCCACAACGATGTGACCACGCCGATGGTTGATGAAAACTACGACCTCGGCACCCCTTCGGCCGGCAAGTATCACACGGACATCCGGCGGATGAAGCAGGGCGGAGTGACGGGACAGTTTTTCGCGATTTATGTGGGCGGCGATTACGTCAAAAGCGGCGGCTCCGCGCGGCGCGCCCTCGACATGATCGACATGGTGTACCGCGCCGCCGAGCGACACCCGCGTGATTTTACGATGGCGACAACCGCCGCCGACATACTCCGCGCCAAGCGCACGGGCAAGATCGCCGCGCTGATGGGCATCGAGGGCGGCCACGCGATTGAGAATTCGCTGATGGCGCTGCGCGACTTTTACCGCCTCGGCGTGCGCTACATGACGCTTACGCACAACAACACCAACGATTGGGCGGACGCCTCACGCGACGCGCGCGGCACAGCGGCCTCTCAGATTTCGGCCAAGAGGTGGTGCGGGAGATGAATCGTTTGGGCATGCTCGTCGACGTTTCGCACGTCTCCGACGAAACGATGAGCGACGCTCTGGATATCTCGACGGCGCCCGTGATCGCTTCGCACTCGTCGGCCCGCGCTTTGGCCGACCACCCGCGCAACATCTCAGACGATCTGCTGCGGCGCATCGCGAAGAATCGCGGCCTCGTGATGGTCAACTTCTTTCCCGTCTTTATCGATTCCAAAGCGATCCAAGCCTACGGCGCAAGAGAGGCCCGCATCAAGCCCGAGCTCGACGCGCTTAAAGGGAAGCACCAAAGCGACGAAAAGCGCTTGGCCGAAGAGACGACGAAGCTCTACGCGGCGCACCCGCTGCCGGAAACTCCGCTTTCAGTGCTGATCGATCACATTGACCACATCGCCCGCGTCGCCGGCGTGGATCACGTGGGGCTCGGCTCGGACTTTGACGGCGTGCCGAGCTTGCCGCAGGGCATGCAGGATGTCTCGCAATTGCCCAACATCACATACGAATTGCTCGTGCGCGGCTACCGGGAACCGGACATTCGCAAAATCCTCGGCGGAAACTTAATCCGCGTGCTCACCGATGCCGAGCGCGTCGCCCGCACATCGCGAGGGATGGTCAGCGGCGGGGGAAGCGTGCGGCGCGTAAAGTAGCCCTCTCTCTGTGTCGCTCTGTGTTCTTTCTCTGTGTTTCTCTCGTTTAGGTCAGTCGCACTTAAACGAGAGAGAAGCACAGAGAAAAACACAGACCCACGCAGAGGGGGAGCCATTAAGTTGCAGCATGTTATAATCCCCCACCGATGAACCCCGCAGGAATTTACCTTCACATCCCGTTTTGCCGTTCGCGCTGTTCTTACTGCGATTTTGCGACGGACATCTACGACGCGGCGCTGGCGGATCGCTACACCGCTGCACTCATCAAGGAAATTGACGCTTGGCGCAACGAAGGCGATTTGCCCGAGGTAGACACCATCTATTTTGGCGGAGGAACGCCTTCGCTGCTCGCGCCCGCGCAGGCGACGCGCATTCTTGAATGCGTGCGCGCGCGCTTTCGCGTGCAACCCGGCGCCGAAGTGACGATGGAGATGAATCCGGGAACAGTCACCCCACAGGCGCTCGCCGAACTGCGCCGCGCGGGCATCAACCGCGCGAGCTTCGGCGCACAGACCTTTGACGATCAGGAACTGCGCCGCCTCGGCCGCTCGCACACCGCAGCCGACGCCCGGCGCACGCTGCGTGATTTGCGGGCCGCTAATTACGAAAACATCAACTTGGATTTGATCGCCGGCCTTCCCGGTCAGACTCGCGACGCGTGGGCGCGCAACCTGGATGCGGCGCTGGAATTGCGGCCCGAGCACCTTTCGCTTTATCTGCTGGAGGTGCATGAAGGGACGCCGCTCGCCTCGCAGATTCGCCGCGGCGTTCAGCCGCAACCGAGCGACGACGCGGCCGTCGAAATGTATCAGTTAATGCTTCGGCGTCGGCGCGGCCGGTTACGAGCATTACGAAATTTCCAACTTCTGTTTGCCGGGACGCGAGTCGCGCCACAACACAAAATACTGGATCGGCGCTCCCGTTTACGGCTTCGGCTGCTCCGCGCACTCTTTCGACGGAGCCCACGCGCGCTGGTCAAACGAGCGCGACGCCCGGCGCTACGTGGCCCTTGTTGATGCGGGCTCAAGCCCCGTCGTCGAGACCGTCACGCTGCAACCGGAAGACGCACGCGCCGAGTCGCTTTTCCTGGGCCTGCGCTTGGTGCGCGGCGTGAGTTTTCGCGCGCCCCCCGCCCGGGTCGGCGGCGCCCTGCGAGAGCTTTACGCAAACGATTTCAACCGCCTCGCCGATGCGGGCCTCATCGAATTGACCGACGACACCTTAAAGCTCACCGGCGCCGGCGCACTGCTTTCCAACGAAGTGTTTACGACATTCCTTTAAGCCGGACAAAGGCCGTTGAAGCCTTCAACTAGGAGTCCCTTCGCTTTGACAGCCTGCCGGATGATGATGCTTGCTTCAGACTGACCTTAATTATTATCGCTGCCGCTGACCAAGCTGATGAAGCTTTCCATCGACTTCAGCTTTTTCATCGTCTCACCGTAAACGCGCGAACTCGTCATCGCCGTGGCCGTTTGGCTGGCGAGCAAGTCGAACAGTTCTTTGTCCAGATTGCTGAGACCGCCCTTGTGCTGCTCAATTTCATAAATCACGATCAGACCTACTGTCCCACGCCCTTGAAGCTGGAGCGGAATGCAGGCCAGCGGATCACCGCTCGTCTGTGCGTCAATGAACAGCGAAACGCCTTTTGAGAGCGCATCGTTGATCATCCCTGCCGGATCACGCAAGGCTCCGTGGGGGAAGCGGCCCTCAATGCCAATACCGCCGACGAGCTTCAGATCTTCGCCTTTTTCAGGCCGCAGAAAGATCGCAAAGGCGGGCGCGGCCACCAGATTCCACAGAATCTCCTCGGCCGTTTTCACGACCTCCGAAAAGTCAAGTGTCGAATGAAGCTGGTTTGATGCGATGTAGACGCTCGAAAGTGCCGTGTTGTAGTGATCGATATCTTCGTATCGTCGTCGGAACTCATCGATCCTCCGGTCCATCTCCGCATTACGAACGTGGAGCTGTTGCATTGCGGTTCTCAACTGCTCATTCTCTTTTTTGATATAACTGGAGTTGAATCGCTGCTCCATCTCTAGCTTCTGCCGTTCGAGCAGCACGTTTTGCGCATTAACGCACTCAACTTCACGAATTAGCTCATTGGCCAGTTCTTTGGTCCGGCGGAAGAGTTGGCAGACATCCGTCCGTGAAGTGTCGAGAGGTTCGAAAGGGTTGCTGAAGAATTCCTCTGTGCGAGACAAGAGCTGTTGAATTTCGGTCGTGTTTAAGGTGTTCATAAAATCCTTTCCATCAAGGCTTTGAGCGGCTTGACGAGGTGACATCCTAAGTAGTCACATTTTGTAAATTTGCCATCTCTTCTTCTTCACTGGCTTGATCTTTGTTATTGCCTGGTATGCAAGATGTCGTGTAAAGCTGTTTTCTGAGAGAGACAAATATGGGTTCAGCCTGAGAGCTTTTCGACAGAGCAAGTCGTTGTCACAAAATAACGTGAAGCCTTACCTACGAACGGCGGACGTTGAGGTACGAAAAAGGAAAGGCCGGGTTTCTCACGCGACAAGAGAGACCCGGCCTTTGAATACACTTCTTCCTCATAGCGTCTCTTCGGGAACTCCCTACTGCCGTATTCCATGACGGGGAACTTAGGCTGGTGAGCGCGTGCCGCCTTCGGCTTTCGCCAGAAGTTAGCTCTTATCGGTGACGGTTAAAATTTAGAAAGATCAAGCGCGCTCGCCGAGCGCACCCCTCCCCCTAGCTAACCGCGTGCCATCACGTACAACCGCAATCCGGTGGGTCTTCGGTAGGATTTTTCGCACGGCGAAGAAAACACTTGATTCTGAGGTGAACAATGCTTTGGCAATCTGATACATACCACCCGTCAGATTGAACGGTGACTAGCTCGTGACCAGGCTATCCAGGTTTAAAGGGCCACGACCAAGTTGCAAGTTCAGATAAACCACTGCTCCTTTGCGGGTAAGCTAGGTTTCGTCACCAGCCATTCGACAAAGGTTTCGGTTCAATTGCTTGCTTACCAAGAGTCACACCTTAGGTAGATGTGCATGTCTTGGCTTTGCCTTCCGCGTTCATCCTTCATCCTTTCGCCTTCATCCTTTTTTCGCGCCACTTCTTCCACATTGCGGCGTCTTCGAGCATTTTGATGTAGACGCCGCCCACGACGGAGCGCGCTTGAAAGCCGCGATGCTTGCCGTCTTGCGTCCAGTACCAATCGGTTAAGGGAACGCGGCTTGGGGACTCGTTGACGAATTTGTAGAGGGGCGCGATGAACGCCTCAAAGTCTTGAGGCGAATCGGTGAGCGTCGCCGTCCAGACGATCCAATCGAGCTTGGTGTAGGTTTCGCGGTTGTCGAGCGGCAGACCGAATTGGTTTTGCCGGGTTTTGTAGTAATTGATTTCCTTTTGCGCTACTTCGCGCGGGAAAAGGTTTAGTTCCAGCAAGCGGTCCCAAACCAGATTGTATTTCTGGCTCCATGTGCCCGGCTTGTCGAAAGCCAAGCGGTAGTGGTCGCCGTCGTCGGCCATCTGCACCCACTTGGCGACCATGCCTTGCGCGAGTTTGCGGTAAGTTGCGGCTTCGCTTTTTTTGCCGAGCGTTTCGGCCAGTTGCGCGTAGCCGCCGAGAGCGAGGATGGCTTTGAGCGAGAGATTCGTGTTGTGCGCGAGGTGGCCGGCGAAGTCGTCCGTGGAGAGTTGGTTCTCCGGGTCGAGGCCTTTGTCGCGCAAGTATTCCGCCCACTTCGTCAAGAGAGGCCAGTACTTGTTTGCGGCGCTTGCGCTGCCTTCGGCGCGCGCAAGCGCCGCGACCAAGATCAGCATGTTGCCGCACTCTTCGACGGGCATTTGATTTTCTTCCGTTTTTTCGCCGCCGCCGTAAGTTTGCCCGTTGACGAGCGGGTAGGTGCCGAGATCGTGCGGCGCGAAAGGAAACCGCCAGCGCGAACTTTGCGCGTAGTCAAGGATCGGGATGATTTGCGCTTTCAGCAGTTGCGGATTGAGCAGCAGAAAGAAAGGAGCGCTCGGGTACGTGACATCGACGGTGTTGATGCTGCCGTTGCTGAAGTTTTCCTTCGAGAAAAAGATCGGCGTGCCGTCAAAGTCCGCGGCCAACTTGTGCGCCGCGATTGTTTGCCGAAAAGCGAGCGCCGCCAGTTGCGCGTAACGCTCACCGCCCGCGCGCGTGAGGTCAATCATCAGTTCGGCATCGTAGGCGCGGCATCGCTCGGCGAGCGACGTGTAATCGCGCGCCGCCGCTTTGAGTAGCGCGTCCACGCCGTCGCCGGTGCGGCGCCAGTAGGGCCGGAGTTTGCGGTGAAAATACTCAAGTGAGAATTGATCGTCGTAAGCCAACATCAAGTGGCGCGACACGGAGGCGGAGCCGACGGCCCCGAAGTCCATCGTCGCCGCCAACACCGGCATCTCGTCTCTGGCGGCGCGCGGCATCCGCAAATCATCCGCATCGGGAAGGTTTCCGGTCGCGGCGAAACTACTCCGCGCCGCGCGACCCGCCGCGATCACTTCTTGGCCAACGCTTGACGGCGGAATCGCCAGGTACAAATACCCCCAGTCGATGCGTAAATCGTCGCCCGACTTTTCAAGCACGCGCTGCTCTTGCGAGCCGAGCTTAAAACGCGCAAATCGCCGATTTTATGGCGCGATGAAACGACTTTGTCGTTTGGCGTGTTGACCACCCACTCCGCGGTGCAATCAAAGTAAAGCGACACGGCGTGCGTGCGCGCGTCCGTCGAGCGCACGTCCCACGTCAGATAAGTGACGGGCCGCGCCATCACGTCCAGGTCGTGGGGCAGCAACGGACTCATAAAGGTCAACGTCAAATCGATGCCGCCGGCCTCGAATTGGTAAATCGTGCGGGTGGGCAGCACCTCAAGACGCACTTGTTTCATCGGCGGAGCGCTCGCGTCCCACTCTCCCATGAAGCGATAAGCTTTCCCGTCGACGCGCGCCATGCCGCCCATGCCGTGCCTGCTGCCGGTCCAATGTTTGGTGCGGTCGCCCGTCAATTGGTCGCCCATCGACCACGCGCTAAAGTAAGGGTCGTGCGTGACGAGCGGCGCGGCGGGAGGACGCAGCAGCGTCCGCGCGGGTTGTTGCTGGGCGAGCGCGCCGACGAGGGTGACGAGCAGCAAACAGACCGCCGCAAAAAATCGTGATCTTGCCATTAATATTCTCCTTCGGTTGAAATAAATCTTCAGGTATGCGGGCACGTCAGCAGTCTTCAGCCTCTGCGGAGCTGCTGCGGTGTTTTCTCGTTTGTGAGACTTCCCTAAACACAGAGAAACACCGCAGAGAAGAACACCGCAGAGGCACAGAGAGAAGAAGTGATAATACTACAACCCGTCTTTTCGTGGTCGCATGTTGCGCACGCTCACCTTGTGCCTCATTATTCGAGGCGATGATGATTGATTTGCGCAGCGATACAGTGACCAAGCCGACGCCGGCGATGCGGCGCGCGATGGCGGAGGCGGAAGTCGGCGATGACGTTTACGGCGAAGATCCGACGGTCAATCGCTTGCAGGAGCGCGCCGCCGAAATTTTCGAGAAAGAGGCG
>JBBJMB010000209.1:0-7043 GCA_037719755.1 Pyrinomonadaceae bacterium | reverse complement strand
AAAATGCTTGAAAATCAAGCATTTACAATTCGCCAACAGTATCGATAGGCCTGAATATTGATCGCGTGCACGATCAACACTTCCACAGAAAGCACGCCCACGATGGTGATGAGCATCGCGCACACACACTCGATCAGGGTAAAACCGGCTTGGCATTTCTTTACGCTCATATCGGTAAAATGGTCCGCGCCGGTATTGAACTACTCTGCCGGGTGGCGGGGAAACGTATGGCAAGGCATCCTTAGCAGCGCCCGCGCGAGACGAGCGCCCTTCGCGTTACGGTTGGCCTCCTGCCCTGTCTCCCCAGGCTGAACTAGGAACCCCCGTTGGCACTTTAGTTACATGCCCGACCCTGAGATGACCGGTCACTGACACGGTAATGGGCTTTTGGTCGCCGGACGAGGTCGCGAGCATCACGGTTGTGGGCGGCGTGCCAGGCGTCGAGCGAATTGAAGGTGATTTGGGCGGTGGCGGCGGGCGATGAGAAGGTCACGCCGGCGCTCAGCCTCTGCGCAGGCTCCAGGTCAACAATTGCGCCGGCCGCGCCAAAGTTTGCAGTTGCAGGCTGCGGGCGGCCGGATTGAGCAACAGCCAAGTTTGATTGTTTCTCTTGATGGCATTGACGCGGGCCTCCATGAGCTTACTGGCGATCAAGGCGGTGGAGGTATGCAGCCTGTAGAGATGCATGATGCGGGAATGTTGGGAACTGCGCTGGCGGTGATAATCACAATACAGGCAATAACGACGAGCAACTCAACCAGGCTAAAGCCGCGCTCACGGTGAAGCGTGCGACCGCTTGGCTGATGACCGGAAGCGTGGTCAAAGCCGGTTCGCGTTGAAGCCTTCGCTGTCCACATGACGCGGAAGCAGCGAGGCGGTGAAATAATGCTGGTAACTTCCCCGTTTCTCATAAAGGCCAGTTGTTTCCTAGAAGCTGACGGCGAAATCCTGGGTCGCGCTTCTGTAAACGTAGTGCGCCGGCAACAGCACACGCCATTCCTTCTGCGGAAAGTACAAGGTGGCGTTTACGTTATCGGCGCCGCGAGGCGAGGACTTGAACGGGATCTAATTTGTGTGAGGACAGCTATTTAAGGGCGGTTAATGGGCGGGCAGGCAAGATGTCTTGCGCTTCGCGTTTTTCGGATTCCGTTAAGCTTTGCAATCAGGGCCGCTAAGGTCGTGCGGCGCGATTGACGCAGAGTTGACATCGGTGAACGCGAATCGGTGAACGCGAGAAGGAAGGAGGGGCGCTCCTTGCGGGAGGATGGTTTCGTCGCAGCTCTAGTTTTTCTAAATGAGTCGTGGTAGAGGCACGATGTTTTCGCGCTTACGCGCTCATGGCAGGCGAGCCGCCTGCGCTCCCGGCGGCGGCGTGCTCTTTAGCTCTCCACATTTCATTTAGGCCTCCTATATTGGCGCTTCGCGCTTGCTGGAAAAGCTGAAATCCTAGGCCACTTTGCTGGTCATCTGGCGTAGATTATCCGAGGAGACGGCCGCTGGCGGCAGCAGCACCAGGGCGGGCGAGCTTGGATGCGTGAGCAGCGCCGCAGTGGCGGCCTGCGCATCGACCGGACGAGAAAAGAAATACCCTTGCGCGAATTCACAAGACATCGCTTTTAGCAGCGATGCTTGCGCGCCGGTTTCGACTCCTTCGGCGATCACCGCCATGCCCAAATTACGCGCCAGCGTGATGATCGTCCGCACAATGGCGGCGTCCTTTTCAGCGCCGCCCATGCGGTTGACAAACGAGCGGTCAATCTTCAAGGTCGAAGCCGGCAGGTAATGTAAATAGCTTAGGGAAGAGTACCCGGTGCCGAAATCATCCATGCTCAGTTCGATGCCGATTTCTTGCAGTTGCTTGAGAATGTCCAGCACCGCTTCTCTGTTGCCCATCACGGCTGATTCAGTGATCTCTAATTGAAGCTTGGATGAATCCAGCTGTTGTTTTCGCAATGCCTCTTTGACGTGAGTGACAAAGCTGGGTTCGGCTAACTGCTTACCGGATACATTAACGCTGACGAACAAAGGGATTTCGGGAAACTGGTCTTGCCAGACGCGCGCCTGCCCGCAGGCGGATTCAAGCACCCATTGGCCGATCGGGAGAATGAGCCCTGTTTCTTCCGCAAGCGGGATGAATTTCTGCGGCGGGATGAGACCGCGCTGCGGATGTCGCCAACGCACCAGCGCCTCAAAGCCGATGATGCGCTCATCGTCAAGGGAAACCACGGGTTGATAATGAAGCAGGAATTCATCGCGTTCGAGCGCCCGGCGCAAATCGTTTTCCAGCGCCAAAGTCTCAGTCGCCAAATCGTGCATCGCCGGATCGAACGTTTCATGCCGCGCTTTGCCGAGCCGCTTCGCTTGATACATCGCCGTATCCGCATCGCGCATCAGGTCTTCAGCGGAGACGTAGCCCGCCGAACTTTGGGCGATCCCGATGCTGGCCGAGGTGAACACTTCGTGCCCGCTCAAGTGGAACGGTTGCGCGAGCGCCGTGCGAATGCGCTGGGCGATTTTGTCCGCTTCTCCTATTTCGTGCAAGCCATCGAGCAGCACAGTGAACTCGTCGCCTCCGAGCCGCGCCACGGTATCGCCATGCCGCAGGCACGGCACCAGGCGACGCGCGATCTCGATTAACAATTGATCGCCGACCAGATGCCCGAGGCTATCGTTAATGTATTTGAAGCGATCCAGATCGAGAAACATCACGGCGAACTGGTGATTATGGTCGCGCCGGGCGCGCTCAATGGTGAGATGCAGGCGATCCTTAAAGAGCGTGCGATTCGGCAGACCCGTCAGCGCATCGTGCAGGGCGTCGTTGATCAATTGCTGTTCGGCGCGCTTGCGCGCCGAGATATCCTGGATCTGAAAAATCAAATGCAAGGAATTAGTGCCCGCCTCGCGCACCGCGGCAACGTTACACAAAGTCCACACCGGGTGCCCGTGGCGATGCAGGTAACGCATTTCCATCTGGCAGGCCAGCGCTTTGCCCTTGAGCAAGTCGTTGAGCTTAGTGAGCGCATCGCCGAGGTCTTCGTCGTGGGTAATGGATTGAAATTTGGTCTTTAAAAATTCCTCCGCCGTGTAACCGAGCAGATCGGAAAGCGCGCGGTTAACTTTGAGCCAACCGCCTGCGGGCTCTACGAGCGCCATGCCGATGGCGGCGTAATCGAACGAGCTGCGGAAGCGCTCTTCGGATTCGGCGAGCGCGGCGCTGTGCGCTTGAAGTTCCGCCGCGTGCCGCTTGGCTTGCTCAGCCTGCTCAAGCGACATCTCCACGCTTCTGGTGTATGTCCGGTAAGTGAAATAAATAAGCACGCACACCGGCGTCGTCGCCAGCACGATGTAAGGGCCAAACGAGTGGGTCAGCTTGGCCAGCACGGCCGCCGCCGCCGCGCCCATGAAATATGTCAGCGAAGTCCACAGGTAGTGTGTCTTCCACGTACGCCACAAAGGCTGTGAGCTTTTCAGCGCGCCGTAAACGGAGGCCAGACCCGAATTAACCAGGTAATAAACAATTGCCATCTCACAAAGCGCGGTGATGAAATTGCCCGTCGCTCCCCGTTGCGCGAGCAGCGTGATATCCCCGGCCGACGCGCGCAGCGTCCACACCATAACGAACATCGAGCACGCGATCACGGAGACGTTGAAGAAGACCGTGAACCAGCGTTTGCAGAAACGCGCGGATGAGCAAAACGCTTCCGCGACGGCGAGCAGCATCGCCGCCTCGCCGCCGTACAGCAACAAAGCGAGAAAGATAAACGTATCGGAAAACGCGAAATGGGATTTAAAGCGCGGAATTTGAATCGTCGTTCTGGATCCGAAACCGATGGTCAGCGTAGCCAAAATAAGGAAGTACGGATTGATCCCCATCGCGGGCAGGCGCGGCAGAAAAGACAAGAGCGCTGCGCCGCCGAGCGCGATAATCGACCACGTGTAAAGCCGGAGCGGATGGGAATTGTTCATGAGCTTTGGAGTCTAAAGAGAGCTAGTGGTGTGGATTGCTTAAGTCACAACCGGCGCACGACGAATTAAAAACAAAGCGCCTGGTGACGGCCACGGCGTAGCCGGCCTTGCGGTAGAGACGCTGCGCCGGAATGTTTTGTTCATTGACGAGCAGGCAAACTGCTTTGCGCTCGGCGAGCAATTGCCGGCTAATTGGGAAAGGCGCGTAGGCCTAACCTTGCCGCGCTCTTGTGGGTTAACGTAGATGCCTTCGAGGTAAACGACTTTGGGAGTGACGGCGGCCACCGGCTTTAAAGACAGCGGTTGCCGTCGCCGACCACCGAGTGCGCTCGCGCGCGATGCGCAGTTGCGCACGGGCGCAAAAGCCTGCCGGATCAACGACGAGTGGATTAACGCCGGCGAAAGCCACTTCGGCGTGACTCACAATAACATCTTCTAAATCGTGTTGTGAAGCCAAACGTAATTCCACGCTGGCTCAGGCGCCGCCGCAGGCGGCGCGCAGCTCAAACAACAGCTCGACGCAAGTGTGGAGCGGCTTTTGTTCCGGCGCGGCATAAGCTTTCCAAAAATCTGTCATCACGTGCTCTTCGCCCATAATCATACGCGCCCGCCGGCCGTGGTCGCGCGCCGCGCGGGCGAGCGCGACGAGCGCCGCGTGGTTTTGCGCTTCGACCAAGGTGTTGTGTCCGCACAGGGCCACGCCTTCAATTTTGCCGTTCACATCGCGGCACACAAAGAACGTGCCCCGGTTAAAGGGAGAAACAATCCCGTTGTCGTGAATCAGGCCGCTCATCACGACAGTCTGCAGCGGGCGCCGGGAGAGAAAGCGCAGGACTTCCAGCGCGGATTCGTTTGTCGCCGGCGCGACCGTCAAAGGTGGGGCCGCATCTGGTGCGTCAAGCAACGGAGCCGCGGAGAAGACTTCGGGCCCGGCTGAACATAATGTTGATGAAATCATCGCGTTAACTCTCTAAATGACTTGCTCGAGCGTGAGTTTTGGTGCGGCCAGCACGCGCTTTGCACGCGCTGGCCGGGCGCTTCTTTCGTGAGCAGCTTTAAGCGCCCTCTTACCTCATAGAGGCCGTTCCGTCGCCGTTGACTAAGACGGAGAGGGCCTCGGTAAAGGTATCGCTCACCAGCACGCCGTCACTGACCAGCACGCCGTCACTGACCAGCACGCCGTCGCTGACCAGCACGCCGCTACTGAGAAAGAAAGTGCCGCCTCCCAAACTCGTGCCGTTACTGACCAAAATGCTGTCGCTGAGCGTCACCCCGGTCATTTTTGTGGCATCGCTCACCAGCACGCCGTCGCTCACCAGCACGCCCATGCTGTAAATCTTTTGATACTTGGTCAGCAGGTTTGTGCCCGTGCCGTAAGTGTGGTTAAAGATGACGCCGCGCGCCCACGGAAAAGTGTGTCCGGCGATGGTCGTCTGAGCGGTCGGCAATGCGCCCGTCAGCAAAGCCGTGCCCAAAGGCGTGGTCGCCCAATTCAAATCGGTGCGCACCAGTCTGGCGAGCCGCAGTGCTCCGTCGACGTTAAGCTGGCCGGCTCCTTGCTCGAACGCATTGAAGTTCGCGAGCGGCTGCGCCGAATACATCAAAAGCGCCTTCACCATGTTCGGCGTCAGATTCGGATTCGCTTGCAGCATCACCGCCGCCGCGCCGGCCGCGAGCGGCGCCGCCATTGAAGTGCCGCTCAGGTACATCAATTCGTGATCGTCGTTGCCATCTGAATAAGCGTTTAATCCGGGATACGTGTTCGTCAGCGTATTGTGCTTTGATTCGGCCGCCACCAATTGATTGCCGGGCGCGACCAGATCAGGCTTGATCAGATGGTCGTGGTGCTTGACGCCGCTGGCGTCCGTCCAAAACGAGCGCGTCGGGCCGCGCGAGCTGTAAGTGGCGATCGCGTCGTCGCCGCGCGCATCCGTTCCGTAAGTGTTCGTGGCGCCGACCGTGATCGCCGAGGGTTCGTTGCCGGGCGCGTGAATCCTGCCGTAAACTTTCTGCCCGGCTGCGTCTTTACCATCGTTTCCGGCCGCCGCCACCACCACCACGCCGGCATCCACCAAACGACGCACGGCTTTGCACAGCGGATCGTTTTTGTATGATTCGATGGCGGGAGCCCCGAGGCTCAAATTGACGACGCGAATGTTATACGTCGCGCGGTTGGTCATCACCCAATCGAGGGCGCTCAACAGCCAAGAGGTTTTGCCTTTGCCCTGGGTATCCAAAACGCGCAGGTTAATGATCTTCGCGTTGGGCGCGACGCCCGCGTAGGTGCTGCCGGTCGAAGCGTTAGTGACGCGCGCGCTTCCGGCCGCGAGCGATGCGACGTGTGTTCCGTGGCCGTAAGGGTCATCCGCGAAACCGGACGAGCCTGAAGTCGTAAAATCACGGTCCACCACGACTCGCTTATTGCCGTCCGCGCCGAGAAACGAGGCATGCGCGTTAAAGACGCTCGAATCTATGACGGCGATGCCGATGCCGGTTCCGTCGAAAGCGCTTTGGCCGCTCACTCTGCGGGCCGCCGCCGCCCCGGTGGTGGTTTCGATGTGGCCGAGTTTCACCACGTCTTCGTCCAAGGACATAAAGGACACTTCGCTGCGCGCGGCCAGTGCCTCCACGGCTTTCGCCGATAACTCAACAGAAGCCGTATCCAGGTTTTGAAAATGATGATTTTGGCGCGCGCCAAAATCGCTTAAAAGTGCGCCCAGTTTTTCGCCGGACAATTGATTTAATTGCAGAATCACGCCGAGGCGCGCATCAGGATGTGAGTTGCGCACTTTGTCGCGCAGATCGCGCGCCACTTTGATGGCTGACGGCGTCTTCAAAGGGGTGTGTGTGAGAGAGTTGTCTTTCACTCTGATGCTCGCGCAGACGGTGAGCACTAACAGACAACCAAAGATCAATCCGAAAATTGTATAACGATTTGTATTCCTCATCCGAACTCCTCAAGGCTGCTAAATGTGAGTAGCGATTAAAGTTCTCAGTTAGGGGCTAACGAACTATCGCGCTCACTCTGTGGGCTAGCAGTGTACCAACCGGCTTTGAACTCTGTGAAGTGGTAAGTG
>JBBJMB010000021.1:0-21833 GCA_037719755.1 Pyrinomonadaceae bacterium | reverse complement strand
TTGTCACTTGTCACTCTCCGCAGTCACTTGTCACTCTCCGCAGTCACTTGTCACTTGTCACTTAAAATCTATGATTGGAACGACGCTGCTTAATTACCGCATTTTGGAGAAGCTCGGCGAGGGCGGGCAGGGTGCTGTTTATAAGGCGCTCGACACAAACCTTGAGCGGACGGTGGTCGTGAAGCTATTGTCGCCCGAATTGGTGGCGCGGAAGGTTAACTTGGCGCGCTTCGAGCGCGAAGCCAAGCTCGCCTCCTCGCTCGATCACCCGAACATCTGCACGATTTACGGACTGCATGAGGTTGGCGGACTGCACTTCATCGTCATGCAGTACGTTGATGGACTTAACGTGCGGCAATTGGTGAACGGGCGGCCGCTGGAAATTGAAAGCGCGCTCTCGATTGCGGTGCAGGTGGCCGATGCGCTCTCGGCCGCTCACGCGCGCGGCATTATTCACCGAGACATCAAAGCCGGCAACGTGATGGTGGCCGATTCGGGACTCGCCAAAGTGCTCGACTTCGGCCTCGCGAAGCTGCTCGACGAAGAAGCCCCGGACGACATGCACCTGACCGAGATGGGAGTGCCTTACGGAACGGCGACCTATGCCGCGCCGGAGCAGGCCGAAGGCTCACACACGGACCATCGCGCGGACATATTTTCGAGCGGCGTGCTGCTCTACGAGATGCTCGCCGGCACGTGGCCCTTTCGCGGCAAAAACACCATCGAAGTTCGTTACTCGGTGCTGCACGATACGCCCGTGCCGCTCGCGGATCGCGCGCGGCGGCGGCGAGTGCTGGCCGCTGCAAGCGGTGGTGGACAAAGCGATCGCGAAAAACCCCGGCGATCGCTACCAAACGATTGATGAAATGCTCGATGATTTGGGCGGCGTGCGCTGAGCGTTGCCGGAGGAGGCGGTGCCGGCGAAGAGGGCGCCCATCTGAGCGGGTTGTCAGGCCCGTCGCGCCACCAATCGAGCAGGCGTGGTCGGTACATGAGGCGCTGGCTGCGCGGCCTGACCGGCGCCGAACTGGAGCCGACTTCCGTTCCCGGCCGAGCCGCGGAGAACGCGCCGCAACTGCTGCTGCCCGCACGCGCGGCCACCCTTCCAGTCGAGGAATCTCCGCGGCCCAGGGGAGCGCCTCAGATGAGCATCGCGATTCTTCCGTTTCGCAACATGAGCGCCGATCCACAGGTCAGCTTCTACGAGTTTTCGCTGGCCGACGCCGTCATCACCGAGCTCGGGCGCATCTCCTCGCTCGTCGTTCGTCCCTCGTCTGTGATCGTCAAGTATCAGGGACAAGTCATTGATCCGCTCGAAGCGGGGCGTGAGTTGCGCGTCAAAGCGATTCTCGCGTCGAGCTTTCTGCGGGTGGGAGAGCGACTGCGCGTCACCACGCAACTGCTTGACGTTTCGTCGGGCGCCCTGGTGTGGAGCGACCGCATTGACGCCGCGGCCCTCGACATCATCACACTGCAAGACACCATCTCCCGCCACATCGTGGACGGTTTGCGCGTTGAACTGACTTCCGAAGAGCAAAGCGGCATCGGTCGGCAATCGACCAGGGACGCCATCGCCTACGAAGAGTATTTGCGCGGGCGCGCCGCATGGGCAGCTACATTTATCATTCGCTTTCGCACGAAGATTCGCAGGCCGCGATTGAGACTTCGGGCGCGCCATCGCGCTTGATCCCGATTTCGCGCTCGCACAGGGCGCCCTGGGCGGTGTCTACGCCAACCGCGTAATTACCGGCGCGGGCGACCAAGAAGTTTAGGCCCGCGCCACGGCGGCCTTTGATCGCGCGCTCGCCATCGACCCGCAGCTAATCGAAGCGCGCATGCACATGGTCTTTATCTTCCTGGCGCGCGGCGAAAAGTCGCGGGCGCGCCGCGAAGTCGAGCGGCTTAACCGCGAGGCCCCCAACGAGGTGGGCGTGCATTTTGTGAAAGGCACGCTGCACCGCTTGGACGGCGAATACCCGGAAGCGCTGCGAGAATTCGAGCGCATGCTGCGCCTAAACCCGGCGGAGCGCGTGGTGGTCAGCTATAACCGGGCGCGCATCTTTATCTACCAGCGCCGGTATGAGGATGCGCTCCTTGAGCTCGATCAAGGCGCTGCGACCAGTCCCGATCATCCGCTGGTGAAGACTTTTCGGGCGTTTGTGCTTTATTACCTCGGGGAGGCCGAGCAGGGGGCCGCGTTGCTGCGCGAAGTGCTCGCGCGGCAGCCGAAACTCGACGGCATCCGGCCCATTTTGGCGATGTGCCTGAGCGCGCAAGGGCAACACTCGGAGGCGCGCCGCGAATTAAATGAGCGCGTGCGCGAAACCGCGGAGGCCGATCATGATGTCGCCTACTGGCTGGCCGCCGCTTACGCCGTCGAGGGCGAGCGCGAGGAAGCGCTGCGGTGGCTCGCGCGTGCCATCGAGCTCGGCAATGAAAATCGCATATGGTTCGAATCCGACCCGAACTGGGCCACGCTCAGAAGCGATCCGGACTTTCAAAGCTTGATGCGCAAGATTGAAGCGGGCAAAGCGGCGAACTGAGAAACAGGATGCGGACCTTTGTCGTAGGCGATGTGCACGGTCGGCGGCGGCAGCTGCAAGCGATCTTAAATCTTCTTCCGCGCGACGTTGCCACAGACACGCTGGTGCTGCTCGGTGATTTGATTGACCGCGGCGAAGACACGCCCGGCGTGGTGGCGGACGTCATCGAGCTTATCTCGGCCAGCCCGGAGGGGAGCGTCGTGGTGCTGCGCGGCAATCACGAGCAGATGCTGCTTGATTTTCTCGACAACGAAAGCGATTTTTGGCTCACGCATGTGACGGGCTGCGAGCCCACGTTTGAGCAATACACGGAAACGTCTTTGCTGACGGAAACCGAAGATCCGCTGCCGCTGGAGGTGGCGAGAAATTTGCTTAACAAGCGTATCCCTGCGGCCCACGTTGACTTGTTTCGGCGCATGCACATGTATTACGAAGACGAGTTCGCTCTGTACGTTCACGCCGGGCTCGACAAAGAGGGGCGACATCCGCGCGACATCGCGCCGGAGCGTTTGCTGTGGTCGCGCTCGCCTGAGTTCTTTAAAAGCTACATCGGCAAGCCCTGCGTCTTCGGCCACACTCCGACGCTTTTGCTGCCGCTCATCGGACGCCTCGGGCATCACGGAATCTACATGTCGCGCAGCGCCATCGGGCTCGACACCAGCGGCCCGCCCGGCGCGCCCTTGAGTTGTCTTTCGCTGCCGGATTTCACGCTTTTCCAAAGCTTTCCCGCCGGCAACGTCGTCATTCGACACATCACCGCATTTTTGCCCGAACCCCTGCGCGCGATGAAGCGAGCGGCGGCGCAACGGGGCGACAAAAGTCCGGCAACCACCGATTGAATAAGCTTCAAAGGCGGTAACAGCGCATGACAGTGCAACAGTACGATCAAGTGCCGGTCAGAACCGATGTGCGGGCCGCCGAGGTTTCCTGGTTTTGCGATTTGTGCGGCGGAGACACCGCTTATTTGGGAACCATAGATGCGGAAAGAAGAAGCAATTTTGCGCACTGCCGCGATATTTTATTGGAAGCGGAAAAAGCGGGTTTTCAGAACATATTGCTGCCGACTTCTTACATCGTCGGTCAAGACGCGCTGGTGTTCGCCGCCGCGATGGCTCAGCAAACGTCAAAAATTAATTTATTAGTTGCGCTCAGATGCGGCGAGATACATCCGCCGATGCTCGCCCGCGCCGTTTCGACGTTGGATCACATGCTCCGAGGTCGACTGACCATTAACATCATCAATTCCGATTTGCCCGGTTACAAAGAAGAAGGCGCTCTGAGGTATGACAGGTGCGCCGAAGTAATCGAAGTTTTGCAGCAATCCTGGCGCGGCGACCGGATCAGGATTGACGGCAAAATTTATCAACTCGATTTGCCCACGGAGCCCGTCAAGCCTTACCAGCAAAACGGAGGCCCGCTGCTTTATTTCGGCGGCATCTCCGACGAAGCTCGCGAAGTGTGCGCCAAATACTGCGACGTGTTTCTGATGTGGCCGGAAAGGGAAGAAAGCATTTACGAAACGATGGGGGATCTGAGCGCGAGAGCGGCGAAGTACGGAAGAACAATTGATTTCGGCTTAAGAGTTCACGTGATCGTGCGGGAGACAGAAGCGGAGGCGCGCTCTTACGCCGTCAAGCTGATGTCAAAGTTTGACGCGGCGCAAGGATTGCGGTTGAAGAACAGAACTCAGGATGCCCAATCCGTCGGAGTGCTCAGACAAAATGAACTGCGCGAGTGTGCGGACGCGGATGGATTCGTTGAGCCGTTGCTGTGGACGGAGATCGGCAAAGCCAGATCGGGATGCGGTGGAGCCTTAGTAGGAGATCCGGATCAAGTGCTTAAGAAAATTAACCGGTACATGGACATGGGCATCAGATCTTTTATTTTCTCCGGGTACCCGCTCATCGAAGAATGCAGATTGTTTGCGAAATATGTTTTGCCAAACATCCCTCAAATATCCATGCCGGTGATCCAAAACCGTCTGCCCCGGGAAACGCCCATCACTCCGTTGACCACCGGCCCGCTCAGCTGAAGTGCGTGGCAACAGCTTGTCTCGCATTTGTCGCGGCCGCGGGGTTTTTTTAGAGCGTGTTTATGAGAGACACCATCCTTTGCGCCTCTTGGCGTCTTCTCTTTGCGATGCTTTGCGTTTAAGTAAGTGTTCCTTAAACGCAAAGCATCGCAAGAGAAGACGCAAAGTGCCGCAAAGGGAGGACCATTGCTCTTGACTGCTTTCAACCCGAGGTCTGTAGTTAATTTTGGTATGTTGCGCCCGGAGAGAAAAATGAGCATTTCGCGTCGCCGCTTTCTGACCGCGTTGCCGCTCGGGGGAGCGGCTTCGATGGCCGCCATAAAAACGATGCACGCCGCGGCGCCGGCCGGCGTCAAGATTGGCTGCCAGACCAACGCTTGGCGAATTGATCCGCGCGAATTTTCGCAAGTTTTGGGCGTGTTGGGAGAACTCAAAGGGCTTGGTTACGAAGGCTTCGAGACGGGTTTCCGCAACGTTCAGGGGCAGTTTGACAATGCGACTCAGGCCCGGCGGCAACTTGAAAGCATTGGTCTGACCTTCTTCGGAGCTCACATTTTCCTTGAGAAATACGATGCGGTGACGCGGCTCGCGCCCTCTGATTTGATCACGCAAGTCGTTGACGGCGCGGCGCGTCTCGGCGCGGGAGATTAATTCTGAGCGGCGGCGGATTGGCGCAGGGCGACAAACTTGATCAGTTGTCGCTGAAGCACAAGGCCGCCGGCTTAAACGCCGCAGGCAAGTATGCCAAGTCAAAGGCCTCGGCCTCTCTTACCATAATCACGGATTCGAGTTTGCGCTGGGCGGCGCTGAGATCGAAGGCTTGTACACTCATACCGATGCGGAGTTGGTTCGTTTCATTCTCGACTGCGGTCACGCCTTTCGCGCGAAAGTTGACGCGGCGGCGTTTTTCGCGCGACATCATCAGCGCATGGACGGCCTGCACCTGCGGGATTTTCGCGGCGACCTGCAAGTGCCGTTGGGCGCGGGCGACTTTGACCTGAAGGCCCTCACTACGGCGATCAATCAAGCCAAGTGGAATGGCTGGGTGCTCAACGAAGAGGAGCGGGCCGACGGATCAAAGCCCGGCGCGGCTGCGGTCGCGCCCGCCAGACAAACTCTCCGTCAAGCTTTCGGCAAATAGGAGCGAAGTATGCGACGCAGGAATTTCATCGTCGGAGCTAGCGCCGCCACGTTAACGGCCGCCTCACACGCGCGCATCCTCGGCGCAAACGACCGCATCGGCATGGCCTTAATCGGCAGCGGCCGGCGCGGCCGGGAAGTGATGAAGGCTTTTCTGACGCTTAACCGCAGCGAACTCAACTGCATTTGCGATGTCTATGATGTGCAGCGCGGGCGGGCGCGCGAGGCGCTCGTTGTGGCGGGCGCGAAGCCGCATGAAACCGTCTCAATCGAAGATGCGCTCGGTCGCCGCGACGTGGATGCGGTGCTGATCGGCTCGCCCGATCATTTGCATTTAACGCACGCGACGGCGGCGCTTCAAGCGGGCAAGCACGTTTATCTGGAGAAGCCGACGACGCACAATTTCGACGAAGGGGAAAAGTTCATCGCCGCCGTCAAAGCCTCGAATCGTGTGCTGCAAACCGGCACGCAGCAGCGCAGCGGCGCGCACTACCGGCGCGCGAAAGAAGAGATTTTCGCGCGCGGCAAGCTCGGCCAAGTGATCTTCGCCCGCGCCGTGTGGAGTGCTTTCCCGTGGCAGCGCCGCAAACTCGAACCGCAGCCGCGGCCCGCCGGCCTTGACTGGGAACGCTTCATCGGGCCCGCCAAAAAAGTGCCTTATGAATGGATGCGCTATGACGCGTGGCGTTATTTCCCGGATTACGGCGGCGGACTATTGGCCGACATTCTCACACACTGGGCGGATGTGGCGCAGTGGATGATGGACGAATCTGCGCCCGCGAGCGCCGTAGCCACGGGCGGCATTTATCAACTGGGAGACGGGCGCGTCAACCCCGACACGGTCAGTGCCATTCTGCAGTACAAAAACCATTGGAACCTGACGTTTGAATCCACCGTGCTGCCGATCAAAAACGAGCGGGCATCAGTGTTCTTCGGCGGTACGGACGGAACCCTTGACCTCGCCCGCGACGGCTACATCTTTCGCCCCAATAAAGGCGAGCCGCAAGTCGTGCAAACAAGCGAAAACCTTGAAGTCGCGCACGCCGCAAATTTCCTCGATGCCATCAAAAACAACACGCCGCCAAGCGCCAGCATTGAAATTGGCGTCGCCGCCTGCAACCCCGTGCATCTCGCGAAGGCCGCTTACTGGCGCAAAAAACGAATGCGCTTTGACGACGGCGGCAAGAAGATTATTGAAGAAGAGAGTGACAAGTGACAGAAGAGAGTGACAAGTGACTTCGAGGAGTGACAAGTGACAAGTGACAAGTGACAAGAAAATCCACTGCTCTTTCTTGTCACTTGTCACTTGTCACTTGTCACTCCTCGAAGTCACTTGTCACTCTCTCCTCTGCCCGGAGGTGTGCTATCGCTCAACCACTTAAAGCGCAAGAGTTGATGCCGCGGTTTCGCCGGCAGGTGCGCTGGTGGATTCTGGCGCTGCTTTTTTTGGTGACGGTCATCAATTTCGTTGACCGTTTGACGCTGGCTTACGTGGCGCCGGTGTTGAAGGAGGCGTTTAGTCTTTCAAACACTGATTACGGATTTATTGTGTCGTGGTTTCTGTTGGGGATGATGGTGGGTGAGTTCCCTATGGGCTGGCTAATGGATCGCAAGGGACCGAAGTTCGGGTTTTCGTTTGCCGTGGTGTGGTGGTCAATTGCAAATGCGCTGCATGCCGTCGGACAGGCGAGGTGGCACTTCAGCCTTTTTCGTTTTTGGATGGGAACAGGCGAGTGCGGCAATTACTCGGGAGGCGTGAAAGTAATCGGGCAGTGGTTCCCGGCGCGCGAGCGGGCCTTGGCGACGGGCATCATGAACGGCGCTTCGCTGGTCGGCAACATGATTACGCCGCCCTTGATCGTCTACCTCATGACGCGGCTTAATTGGCAGGCGGCCTTTTTGATCCCAAGCGTGCTCGGCGTGCTCTGGGTCTTTTTGTGGCGCAAGTTTTACCACACACCTGAAACGCATCCGCACATCACGCCCGTCGAATTGCAGTACATCAAGGAAGGCGAGCCGGAGCAGGTTGGCCTTGAGCCGACGAACGCGCAGTTGCTGCGCTTGCCGCAGACGTGGGCGGTGATGCTGTGTCGTGCGCTCGTCGGGCCGGTGATTCAGTTTTATCTTTTTGGCTGCCGCTTTATCTCTCGCAAACGCGCGGCTACAGCATGGCGGCCATCGGACTGCTCGGCATTCTGCCTCCTCTTTTCGGCGACATTGGCAGTGTGGGCGGCGGATGGATCACCGGAGTGTTCATCAAGGCCGGCTTCGAGGTGGGGCGGGCTCGTCAATTGGTGATGCTTTCAGGCGCGGCGCTTTGCGCTTTGAGCATCGTCGTGGTCAAAAGCGATCAGCCTGTTATTTGGTGGGGAGCGATTTGCCTGGTTTACCTCGGACACTACGCGCTTTCCGCGAACATGTTTGCGGCGATCTCGGATCTCTTTCCGAACAACACGGTGGCCAGAGTGACGGCGCTCACCGGCATCGCCGGAGGATTTAGCGGCTGGCTGTTTCCGCTTGTCACCGGGTGGCTGGTTGACCGAGTTTCATTCGTTCCGGTCTTCTTTATGGCGGCGCTGATGCCGGCGCTTGGCGTCGCCGTACTTTTCGCGCTGGGAGGCAAGCTGCGCCGCGTATCGCTCGGAAGGATTGTGACTATTGTTTAAAGCAAGCGGAGTTGCGGGCGAACGGCCCTTAGTTGTGTTTTCTTGCACGAGGAGGTGGTGTTCTTCAAAGGGGCAGAGATGATTTTTATTCCGGCAGCGGCGCAAGACCGAGTGGATTGAGGGTCGGTCGCGGAAGTTTCCTGATGGGCGGGTGAAGCAGCCGCCTCCCCGGAATTACCCGTTGTTGTTTCGCACAAACAGCGAGCGACCACCTCTGTGAGGTGGCGGATGTCATGCGGCTTTTGTAAGACGGCTTCGACTCCGAGCAACCGGGCCTGCGCTTCACTGGCGAGCGATGCAAACATGACGATTGGAGTTTGGCGGCGATGATTCAGCTCTCGCACACGCCTTAGAACTTCCAGCCCGCTCATCCCGGGCAGTTTTTCGCTCACAATGATCACGTCGTAGCGGCTGTCGCTTTCGAGCTTTTTGAGAGCTTGCGCTGCGTCGCGAAACGCTTCCACTCGCCACCCCTCATACTCAAGCATATGCTGCATGGTCAGGAGCATCAACTCATACTCATCGATGCAGAGGATAGTGATCGAATCCAAAAGCCCTCCAGGAAACCGACAAGCGGCGCCGAACTAAAGCTACGGAACCGTTTTTATCCGGAAATTCAGCGTGTCCGTCTACGCATCGGCAAACGGTGTTCCGTGAGAGTCTCTGTGGGGAATTGCTGTTCGGCGAGCATCGGGAAACAGCAAAGGGCGCGGTTTTTACGCCGCGCCCTTTGCTTTGCTCACTAACTCGCTAATGGAGGGATAAAATAATTACTCTCTGGTCGCTGAGCGCGCAGGGCGTAATGCGTTACTAATGATGCTTTTACGACGCTTCGCCAGGTTCCTTGCGGCGCGCAGCTTTTGGTGTCGCCCGTCGAGCATAAACGAGAGGTTTTGGTGAGAGACGCCCAGCAGCTGTGCGGCGCGCGTGATTTGCCCGTTGCAGGCCGACAGCGCACGCTCAATCAGTTCGCCTTCGTAGCGCAAAACTTCTTCGCTGAGCACGCAGCCGCGCCATGCGTTTGCCAGATCGCCGCCGCGCGCGGATGGCTGGCGCACGCCCACCGTGGCCACCGCTTCGGCGGTAATGGTTTCGCCGCTTTTCGCCAGCAACATAGTGCGCTCAATCAGCGAACGCATCTCGCGAGCATTTCCGGGAAGCGGAAGTTGCTGCAAAGCGGCGATGCTGTCCGAGCTCCAAGTCACGGTTTTGCTGTGACGTTTGGCGCACTCGTCGATCAGGTGGCGAGCAATCGCGGAAATATCTTCAGGGCGCTCTCGCAGCGCCGGAAGTTGAATAACATGGGTGGCGAGACGGTAGTAGAGATCGACTCGAAAAGAGCCCGCCTCAGTCATCTGCCGCAAATCTCTGTTGGTGGCCGCGAGAATCCTTAAGTTCACTCGCTCGGGCGCAGCGGCGCCGATGGTCAGGACTTCGCCGCTTTCAACCAAGCGCAGCAGCTTGGCTTGATTGCGCGCACTGAGTTCCGCCACTTCATCCAAGAAAAGCGTGCCCTCGCTGGCTTCGCGCGCCGCTCCCAAGCGGTCTTCGACGGCGTCCGTAAAACTGCCTCGCTTGTGGCCGAACAGTTCCGTCTCAAAGAGATTTTCCGTGAGGGCCGCGCAGTTAAGGGCCACAAATTTACCGGGCCGCTTGCTCCATTGATGCACCAGCCGCGCGATAATCTCTTTGCCTGTGCCGGTCTCGCCCGTAATCAGCACGGTGCGATCAGTTGCCGCCACGCGCTCCGCGTAATCCAAAAGCCTGCGCGTGCCTTCCGCGCGGTGAACGAACTGCGGCGCCGCGTCCTGGTACTTTTTGGAATCTGCGTCGCGTTGCTGCGCACCCTTAACCACACGCAGCGCGCACCGCCGCAGGCGCGAAAGAGAAACCTGATCACATGACTTCACCAGAAACGAATCGGCCAGTTCGTAATATTTACGCTGTTCGCTCGCGCCGAACGATTCACCGAGCTCTTCGATCATGGTGAGAGCGGCGCGCCCGGCGCCTTCTTTGTCGCCCACTTCCTCGGCCACCTCGAGCGCCCGGCCAAGCTGCACATGCGCTTGGGGAAGACGCTTGAGGCGGGCGAGCGAAACGGCGTGCGTGGTCAGCATGCGGCACAAAAGCGCTTGCTCGCCGCCGCCCTCCAGGGCGTTTGCGGCGCATCGGGCGGCGCGCTCGGCATCGGAGTTTCTTCCTTGCGCGAGCAGCACGTTGGCGCGGGTTTCATCCGTGCGCGCTCCGTGGACTTTGTCTTTCAGGCTGGTGAAGAGCCGCTTGGCGCGGTCCAGATGCTTGTGCGCTTCGTCGTACCTGGAGAGCTCGTAGAAAGATTGCGATGTTTTTCGAGTTGGCGCAGTAGCGCGCGTGCCCGGCCTGTTCGAAATGGTAGCTGGCCGCTTCGTCTCCGTAAAGCGCGATCTATCTGTCCGCACATCGCTTGCGTTCCCGATGTTTTTCTGGCCAATTCACGTGGTAGCCGCCCTTACGGTGTGATTACCGTTTGTCAAGGGGCGGCCGACCGTGAGCATCGGAAAGGCCGCGAGGAGCCGCCCGCGGTGCGCTCGACAATGATGCTGCGCAGCGTGCCCTTCGCTTTGACTCTCACGCGATCTTTGATTTCGTCAATTGCGCCGCGCAAAGCACGCGCGCTTCGTCATCGGCGCCCTGCCGCCAGTAGCGTAAGCAAGCTCGATGCGCGCTTCAGATACCTTCAGGTCATGGCCAAGAGATTCGAACGCCGCGCCGCTTTCGCTGAGCAGGTCTTTGGCGACATCCTGCGCCCTTCGATTTGGTATACGCTGCCGAGCCAACCCGTCAATGTCCCTGCGCGGACGAGCACCTCCGCCGCTGATTTGCCGTCGAGGCCGCTCAAGCGAGGCCGGTCACCCACCAATTGCCAGAAGTCACCCATCGCGCCTCTGGCGGCTTCATAGTTCCCCATATCCTCCAGCCGCTTAGCTAAGGCACAGCGCTCATGCGCTTGTTCGCTTCGCGTGGCGCTCACTCTTTGAACACATGTTTGCATCAGTAAACTCCTGTACGTAAAACAGTTACGGCATTATGTAAGTTGCCTTGCGAGAAGCCGAAAAATTTACACTATGCTTACCCGATGGATGCTATTATGCCGCACATTAAATCAGGTTGTTACCTTCGAGAACGCTCAGCTTTAGTTTCAATTGTTCTTACCTTTAACTTTAGGAGTCCAAAACCATGAAAACTCTCAAGCAAATGGCGGCCATTCTCACGTTGACTTCTCTTCTCGCCAGGGGCGTTCGCCGGCGATTCGCCCTGCGGAGTGCAGGCAAGCGCCAAACCGAAGTCCGCACAGCCGAGCGCGGCGACTTCTTTCTTCGCCGCATACGTTGATCCGGTGCTGACTTATGCCGCTTACTTTTTGATCAGCTTCTAAGCGGAAAAACCTAGTCGCATCAGACAATTAACTCTGACCAAGCGATAGCTTCGGTCAGAAAAGGCTAAGTGCGCCGTAAGCCCTCGCGGCTCGGGCGCGCTACGACGGCCGTGTGCCTGGGGGGGCGGTTGATTTTAGCGCTACTGCTGGGGCGGCGAGGAATTTCGGAAAAAGTCGCTTTGCGTTTTATGTACATATATGTGAATCAGTAGTTGAAAACGGGCTTGCTAAATCAACGACTTGCAGACGTGAATTTGCTTGATCTCGAAAAGTTGTGCCCGTAAGTCTCTTGTTTTCAACAAACATAAATTTCAACTACTGATTCGCATATATGCGAATCAGGAGTTGAAATCGGGCTTGGAGAATCAACAGCTGATGAACGCTATGTTGGTCACGGTCACAAAACCGACGACGTAAGCCCTTTGTTTTCACCGCCGGTATCTTTCAACTACTGATTCGCGTACATGAATAGAGCTGATAAAAAATAAAACAATTATCGGTATCTTTACGTCGATCCAAGAGGTCTTGGATTGATTAGCGTTGCTGGATGGGCAGCTTGGCTAACTACAGCGCGCGCATCCTACCTCCGATAGGACGGGAAAGCAATAACAATTTATAGGGTCCTTAAGTTCGCCGCCAACGTACGGTAAGGTTTGCGTTTATACGCATTTATGCGGTGGCCGTAAGAGGGTATTGAGTTGTGCGCTGACGCTCAGATCTTCCTCCTATTTTTAGCGGGCCATGGATCACGATTCGTGGTTAGTTGCGTCGCTCAAGAATGAATCGGGCGAGGGCTTGAAGCGTCGCGCTCGGCCCGGGCAAAACAGCGAGCGCCGCGCAGGCTGCGGAATAAACTTCCCCGGCGCGCAGCCGCGCAGGCTCAAGACCGTAGAGCGACGGGTAAGTGGCTTTCTGCGCGCGCTCATCTTTGCCGGGAGTTTTGCCGAGGTCTTCAGCGGTGGCCGTCACATCTAAAAGATCGTCAGTGATCTGAAAGAGCAAGCCCAGGCAAGACGCGTAGTTTGTGATGGCGCCGAGCTCGGTTTCCGAGGCTGCGGCGATCAGCGCGCCGCAGCGCGCCGCAGCGCCAATCAAAGCGCCGGTTTTGCGGCGGTGAATAACTTCGAGCTCGCTGCCGCTAATTGTTTGAGACTCGGCCTCCAAGTCTTCGGCCTGTCCGGCCACCATGCCGTGAGGCGTACCGGCGGCGCGGGCGAGCTCTCCGGCCACTCGCACGCGAAGCTCGGCGGAGAGCGCATCGTCTTCGACGACGGTTTGAAAGGCGAGCGCTTGCAGCGCGTCGCCGGCGAGCACGGCGGCCGCTTCGCCGAATTGGATGTGGCAGGTGGGCCGACCGCGCCGAAGGTCGTCGTCATCCATGGACGGAAGGTCGTCGTGAATCAGCGAGTAGGTGTGCAACAGTTCAAAGGCGCACGCCGCAGAAATTAATTTGTCGGGCGCAGCGCCCAGCGCTTCGCCGGCGAAGATCAGCAGCAACGGGCGAAACCGTTTGCCGCCGGCGAAAAGGCTCCAGCGCATCGCGGCATGAATATTCGCGGGCGCGATGCGCTCGGACGGCACCAATTGATCCAGGCGGCGGTCCACCAAAAGCCGCCGCGCGGCCATCTCTTCACGCAATCGCAGCTCGTCGCCGATCACGCGGCGCTCGTCAAAAGACGCTTTCATCATCTTCTTTGGTGAGCTTACGCGACGCATTGAAAACGCCGTCGCCGTCCGGCCCTGCGGCGACGATTGGCCTGCCTTCGGGCCCGCGCAGCAAGACTTCTATGCGTCGCTCGGCCTCGTTCAGTCGCTGCTGGCACTCCCTCGTCAGGCGCACGCCTTCTTCAAAAAGCTGAAGACTCTTTTCGAGCGGCAAATCTCCTCGCTCCAATTCGCGCACAATGCGTTCGAGCATCCCCAGCGACGACTCGAAATCCTTGCCTTCCGCAGTTTCCGGTTTCATTTAATGTCCTCGACGCGGCAACGCAGCGACCCCCGGGCAAGCCTTAAGTAAATCTCATCGCCAGCACTGGGTGAGCATCGCGCAGCAAGCGCCCCCCTTGGGCGGCGAGAGCGTAGCCGCGCTGGAGCACCGCGAGCGGCGACAATGCGTCGAGCGAAGCCGTCGCCACTCTTAATCGAGCGCGCGCCTCGTCTACGCTGGAGCGCAGGGCCGCATCGCGCGCCGCAACTGTGGCGGCGAAGCGCACGCGCCCGGCCGCGACATGAGCGGCCAAGCTCGCCGGAGATAAGCGGCAGGCTTCGGCGTCGGCTTGCCGCCGGGCGCGCTCGATTGCTCTTCTGATAAGCAGTTCCACGCGGTGCGACGCTTCGCCCGTGCGCCTGATGCCGTCGGTCAAGCGCGCGCGCACTTCGTCAAACGAAGGCGACATCGCGGCCTCTTGCACGCGGGATCTCTCGCGCATCAAACGCAGTTCCATGGCCGTCATCATCGCGCGCGTGAGTTCGACAAGGGTGTGTTCGATTTCGTCTTCGCGCGCGGCCACCATCTCGGCCGCTGCCGAAGGCGTCGCCGCGCGCACATCGGCCACCAGGTCGGCGATGGTCGTGTCCGTTTCGTGCCCGACCGCGGAGATAATCGGAATGAGCGAGGCCCGTATGGCGCGCGCCACTTCTTCTTCGTTAAAAGCCCAGAGGTCTTCAATCGAGCCGCCGCCGCGCCCCACGATAATCACATCCACGCGCTCGGCCAAACGATTCTCTCGCACCGCCGCCGCATGGTGCTCGTTGAGCAACGCGATGGCGTCGGAGATTTCCCGGCCCGCGCCTTCGCCCTGCACGCGCGTTGGCGCAAACAGCACGTTAACGGTGCGCGTGCGGCGCGCGACGACGTTCAGTAGGTCGCGTATGGCCGCACCGTCGGGCGATGTGACGACGCCGATTCTCAGCGGCAAAACGGGCAGCGCTCGCTTCAGCTCTTGGTCGAAAAGCCCTTCGGCCTGAAGCCGATCGCGCAATTGCTCAAAGGCGATGCGCAACGCGCCGGCGCCGACCGGGTCCAGCGCCTCCACAATTAATTCGTAATCGCCGCGCGGCTCGTAAACCGTGAGCCGGCCGCGCGCGCGCACCTGCAAACCGTTTGTCGGGCGAAAGCGTATGCGGGCATTGGCCGCGCGAAAGCAGGTGGCGCGCAGTCGCGAGCTTTCGTCCTTCACAGTGAAGTACCAGTGGCCCGAAGTGTGCGCTTTGAAATTTGAAATCTCGCCTTCCACCCACACGGAAGCGAAGCGATTCTCGATTGCGCCGCGCACCTGCGACGTTAACTCTGAGATGGAAAGCGGGCGCCGCTCCACTTCGTCAAAGAGAGACATCAGCATCGGGTGAGTCATAAGAGTTAATCGGCCGTTAGCAGCTTTGGTGCCACACACTTTTTGGTGCCACACGCTTTTTGGTGCTCCGCGCTTTATTGCTTGATGCTGACGGCCTCGACCGCCGGGCTCAATTTAACCGCGGCGTCTGTGCGGTCGACGCGCACGCGCACGCGCCGCTCGCGCGCATCCTGGTAATCCGAGAGGTACGTGACGCCGTAAGAGGTGCGCAACTGGCCCATAATATCTTGATAAGCTTGTTGCAAATCGCCGAGACGCTTGATCGGGTAAAAGACGCCGCCTGATTCTTCGGCGAGCCGGCGCCCCTCACTTTCGGCACGGGTCGTGAGCGTCAACAATTTGTTGCGCATCGGATCAACGTCCGCCGCCGCCCGATGCGGCGACAACAACGCGGCTTCGCCGCGCCGAATCAGGCCGGACGGGACGTAGAGCGGATAAATCACCGCGCCGGACTCGACGGCGACATCAAGCAGCGACGGAAAGGGGAGAAACGATTTATTGTCGTCGCCGTCTGAGAGCACCACCACGGCGGTTCTCGCGCCGCGCAAAGGCCGCAGCGTGTGCAGCAGCACGTAGGCGAGCGAGTCGTACAGCGCGGTCGAGCCGCCGGCGTCGATTTGATCCACGGCTTCGAGCAGTTGCCGGCGGTTAGTGGTGAAGTCGGAGACGAGCTGCACGTCGTCGCGAAAGCTAATGACGGCGAGGCGATCCTGTGAGCTCGCTGTGGTCACAAAAGAACGGGCCGCCTTGCGAATAAAGTCAAGCAGCTCTTCAACGCTTCCCGAAACATCCAACAGCAACACCAGTTTAAACGGCGCCGAACTGGATTCCACTTCAGCGATCGGTTTGGGTTGGCCGTTCTCAAAGACCTGAAAGTCTTTCGCCGTCAGTCCGCCGATCGCGCGACCACGCGGTCCGTCACGTTGACATTCAGCCGCACTGTGCGGCGGGCAGCGCTTTTCGCTTCCAGAGACAGCGAGGATGACGGCGGGCGCGTGCCAAGCGTCGGGGCCGCTCCTCTGTGCGCCGACAACTCACCGGCGAAATCGCGAAACAGCCGCGGCGAGACCTTGCGCACGGCGTCCAATAGCTCCGGGTCGCCGCTGCGAATCACGGCGCGGATCGCTTCGGTCAGCTTTCGCTCGCGCAAATCCGTGGGCACCATCTCCGGCGCCACGCCGAGCAGCACCACGCCGCGCTCGGTTGAGAAATTAAGCCTCACACGCTCTTCGGTTGGCGCGCTTTTTTCGCCAAAGCGGCCGGAGATTTCAAACTTTCCGCCCGCCTTTTCTTTGACCTCCGGCAACTCCATCTCGCTGAAGAGCCGCGGCCGGCTCGCCGTCCAAAGAAATTTGAAATGCAAAGCCGCCGACGGCACGTCGGCGCGAATCGTGCCCGTGCCGGTTTGCGCCGACGCCTCCTCTATATTTCCCAGCACCTCGATCAAGCCGCTTGAAGTCGTCACTTCAACCCTGGCCCTCGGCGGCACCGTCACATGCAGGTCAATGCGCTCTTCGGGCGCGCCTTCCGCGTTGGCATCAAGAGCGGCAAAAGGTTTGCTGCGCGTCGCCACCGCGACCTCGATTGCGCCGCCCGCCGAAGTGGTGACGCTCACCTCGTTTGCTGCGACGGGTTTGCCGGGCGAGCTGGCTTTCAGCAACACGGAGGATTTTTGATTGTCGGAGGCGGTGAGCGTCACGCGGCCGGCTAAGTTAACGATCCGCACGCGCGGCTGCCCTGAGATGCTTACTTCTTTCTCAAAATTTTGGGCCACAGCCGGTGATGAAGTGAAGGCGCAAAAAAGGGCGACAACTTGAACGAAAAGGCGAACCGGGACGAGAGACGGACAAGAGTGAAACTTAAGGTAATACATTTACGGCTATCTTGCCGAAGGTGTGCGACGGCGGTCAAGCGCGGAGGGCAAACTCGCGAGCGGCGCGTGGAATCTTTCCCTAAAAGAAGCGCTCGTAAAGTTTAAGACCGACGAGCTGGAAAACCCCTATGAAAAAGCCGAGCACTAAACCGAACAGCTCGATGGTGCGCAGGTGTTGCTGCGCGATAGATAGAACGAGGGTCTCCAGCTTTTCCACCGGGTACTCCGCGACTTTGTGGCGCACAATGCCGCCCAAATCAAACTCCGTGAGGGCGCCGGGAAGCCGCTCGCGGGTGGCCGTGGTGATGCGCTCGGTGAGAGCTTCGCTCGCGCGCGCGATGGTGTCTTGGGGAAGAAGATCAATCGGGCGACCGATCGGCCGGATCAGCAATCGCTCAATTTGGTCGCTGATGAGCGAGTTCAGGGAAAGCGCGGTTTCTTTGCGCGTCAGCACGTCGAGCAAACCGTTCGCCAGCGCTTCCTTCAAGTGCGCGGCCGAGTCGGGGCGGAAGTTTTGCAGTAGGGCGCGCAACGACTGCGGCTTTAAGCGTTCGAAGGCGTCAGTCGTATAAGACGAAATGGCTTTGCCCAGCTCGGGGCTGCCGATGAGCGCAAGCATCCTTTCAGTGATTTGATCTTTAATCGTTTCCAGCTTCTCAGGCTCGATCCGGCCGATCAGCTCATTGATCGGCCGCGCGAGCACGCTTTCAATCGAGGCGTCGATAAAATTCTTGACTTCGTCGGCGAAGTCCGCGCCCTGCAGATACTCGGCCACGCGGCGCGGAAGCGTCGTGTCGACCAAGTCATCGACTTCGTGGTGGATGCGCTCGCGAGAAACGAAGATCTTTTTGAAAAAAGAGATTTGACTGTAGTAATCGTCGACCTCGCGCTTGATGAGCGCGCCGATGCGTTCGCGCGTCCTCGTGCTGGTCGCGATTTCGGCGATCTGCGCGATGAGCGGCGGCAATTGTTGGTCTATTCTCTCGCGGACGATGGCCACTGTGCTCGGCGTAATAATTTCGGCGAGCGTGGCGCGGCTCGCCGCCAGTTCCTCCAGCCGCGCGCCGAGAAAAGCGCGGATCTTAACCGTAAACCCGGGCTCGGTCACAATCGAGCGGAAACGCTCTTCGAGAAAACCGGAGACTTGCGCGAAGGCGTCGTCGCTCACAAGCGAGCCGAGTCGCTTCGCGAGCACCTCGTCGACGCGCTCGTCCGCAAAGGCGCGCACTGCGGCGGCCATCTGCGTGCTTTGCAACATCTCCTCTATGTGCTCGGCCATGCGGTACTGCAGCGCGGACACGGATTCGAGCACCGGCGCGCGCACCGCCGCGGGCAAGGCTTCAAGCAGCGACGGATAATTTGTGGCCAGCAGATTTTCAGTGTAAGAGCCGACAAAGCTTTCCACTTTGCGGCGAAAAAGTCGGTTTTAAAAAGGGCGTCGATCACGGTCTCTTGCGACACCAATTCGCTGCCGACGGCTCGACCGATGGCTTCGGCGAGGCGCTGGCGGTGGCGCGGAATCATGCCTTGCGGCCACACCGTGAAGCCGAAAAGCTTGACCGGGTAGCGCGGGCGAAAAAGCATTCTCACGGCCAGCCACGCGGCGAGATAGCCGTGCAAAGCGGCGAACCCACCGAAAATCAACAGCTCTATGAGCAATTGGCGACTGATCGTAGGAAACCCTCCCCGGCACGGGAAAAGAACTCAAGACAGGTGATGCATGCTAAACAAAGCGGGCAACCGGCGTCAAACCCCCTTTGCGTCTTCTCTTTGCGTTTCTTTGCGTTTAAGTAACACTTACCTCAACGCCGGAGAAACGCAAAGAAAAGACGCAAAGGATCGCAAAGAGGATCATGTACGGATGTCGACCATTCCCCCGGCCCGCTCCGAGGTGAGTGCGAAGTTGGGCAGGACGCGAAAAGAGGTGAGGCCAATGGCCACGCGGTCTCCAACCTGCAGGCGCGCAGCGCTGACCTCCGATTTAGCCCGCGTGGCGATCACGGGAACGCCGGCCCTTTTCTCCGGCGTGTTCATCGTCACGGTGTGGAGCGGCGCCTCGCCCTCGGCCGGCTGGCGTGCGGCCAAGTCCAGCCGCAGGGTCAGTCGCTCGTACGCGCCGACGAAGTGAATTTCTTCGATCACGCCGTTCGTCAAACGGCGGCAATTGTCGGGCAGCGCGCCGGTGCGGCTCAAGTGAACGTCCTCGGGCCTGAAGACGAGCTTCACGGACTGGCCGGGGCGAAAACGCTGCAATTGCTCGGCAGCCGGAATCGATGCCGTTCCGATCTCCACAACTTTCTCGCCCGCCACGCCGACCAGCAAATTGGCGGCGCCGAGAAAGGTCGCCACATACTCGGTCTCGGGCTGATTGTAAACTTCGTCGGGCGTGCCGATCTGCTCAATGCGTCCGTCTTTGATAACCGCAATGCGGTCGCCCAGCTCAAGCGCTTCCTCTTGATCGTGCGTGATGAAGATTGACGGCACGTTGACCTGCTTGAGAAGCGCTCGAATCTCGCGGCGCAGACGCACGCGCGTCTGCGCGTCGAGCGCTCCGAACGGCTCGTCGAAGAGCAGCACTTCGGGCTTGTAGGCGAGCGTGCGGGCGATCGCCACACGCTGCTGCTGACCGCCGGAGAGCTGCGAAGGATACTTGTGGCGATGCTCTGTGAGGTGCACAAGCGCGAGCAGATCGTCTATTGCTTCCTTGATCTCACGGCGTGGGCGGCGGCGGATGCGCAATCCGTAACTGATATTTTGCTCGACATTCATCTGCGGAAACAGGGCATAAGATTGAAAGATCACGCCGACGCCGCGCTCGCGCGCCGGCAAGTCCGTGACTTCTTTGCCGTGCAGGATGATGCGGCCGGTGTCGGGAGTTTCGAGGCCGGCGATGATTCTGAGGATCGTGGTTTTGCCGCTGCCCGATGCTCCGAGCAGCACCAGCGACTCGCCCTCCACCACGTCGAAGTTGATGTCCTCTAAAACAATAGTGCCGCGAAAGCTTTTACTGACGGACCGCACGCTCGCCGCCGCCGTCGTGTCGCGCGCGGCGATTGTTGATTGGCTCTTCTGCTGGCCGAAACTGGTTTCTTCAAGTCTCATGCGGGCCATGTTACTGAGCGTCCAACCTTTCCCGCGCGATAAAGAGGGCGCTAAAGATTAAAAAGGAGAAAAGCGCGAGCACGATGGCGATGGCATTCGCGGCCTCGATCTGGCCTTCGTTGAATTTGGCGAAAATATAGAGCGGCGCGGTCTGCGTGCGCGCCGCCAAGTTGCCCGAAACCAGAATCGTGGAGCCGAACTCTCCGACGGCGCGCGCGAAGGTCAGGAGGGCGCCGGTCACAATCGCGCCGCGCAGCGAAGGCAGCGTGACGTGCCAAAAGGTTTGCCAGCGCGTCGCCCCGATGGTGGCCGAAGCTTCTTCGAGCGAGCTGCTCATCGTGTCAAAAACCGGTTTGATGACGCCGAAGGCGAGCAGAATGTGACGAAAATATTCGCGAGGATGATCGCCCACGGCGTAAACATCAGTTGCACGCCGTGCGGGGAAAGAAGGCGCCCGAGCGTGCCGTAAGGACCCCAAAGCAGCAACAGCGAAAAGCCGGCGACGGCCGTCGGAATGGCGGTCGGCAGCGAGATGATAACGATCAGCGCGTTGCGCCCCCAGAAGCTGTAGTGCGAAAGAACGTAGGCCGCGAAAAGACCGAAAACGACATTGAAAGCGGTCGCCCAAAAGCTGGTCACGATCGAGAGTTGCAGCGCGAAGATCGCCTCCGGCGCGATCAGCGCCGACCAAAAGCTGCGCAGTCCGTTGCTGGTTCCGAAGATGAAAATCGAGGCGAGCGGCAGCAGCACCAGCGGAAGCATCATCCCGATCAAGGTCGCGATGCTCAGCGGGCGCACGGCGTCAAAGCCGCGCACGTGTCGCATAGTTGGGAGAGTGGAACTCATAGCACACGTTTCCGGATCAAAGAGGGCGAGATTCTAACTCTTCTCGGCGCGGCCGTCACCTTCTCTTTTGGGCTTGACTGCGCCAAACGCCTTCGATCACGTCCCGGTACGCCCGCTCCCACCCGCCGAACATCTCGACCGTGAAGGGCAAGCTGATCTGCGCGAAATCCGGATTAGCTTCATTGAACGAGTCGTTTGTGGACGAGCGGAAATGGTGTTGCACAAAGGCGCGTTGCGCTTCCTCGCTCCACAAGTATTGCATAAAAGCGTTAATTAACGGGCGCTCTTCCGCGCTCACATTGCAGTCGATGACGACGGCCGGGTGCTCGCTAAAGATGGTTGAGGCGGGCACGATCACCTCCACCGGCGCGCCGGCCTGTTTCATCAGCAAGCCTTCGAGCTCGTAAGTACTAATGCGTCCGCAAACCCGGTCTCAAACTGCGTGCGCTTCGCGCGGGCCCAGGTGGAGATGACGTTGCGCCAGATCTCCCGGAGCGTGCGTAGCGCGCGCGCCTCATCTCTTTTCCCCTGCTGACGTTCGGTCTTGATTAGTTCCGAGCCGTAGATGGCGAGAACTGACCACTGCGCGCCGCCGGAGCTCACCGGGTCCGGGTGAACCAGCTTGACGCCGGGCTTGGCCAAGTCAGGAAAATCGCGGATGTTTTTGGGATTGCCTTTGCGGACGATGATCAGGAAGGGAGTTTTATTGACGATGCCTTGCTGCGGCAGCGCGCGCCAGTCGTGAGAGAGCGCCCGCCCTTCACGCAAGCGGGTCACGTCGCGCTCAATCGAGAGGATGGCGATGTCCGCGCCCACGCCTTGCAGGATCTGATTGGTGATCGTCTCCGAGCCGGCAAACGAAG
>JBBJMB010000208.1:0-7136 GCA_037719755.1 Pyrinomonadaceae bacterium | reverse complement strand
TAAAACTCCTCCCAAGCTCATTCGACATAGAAGGCCGCGCTTCTCTTGACCAGCTGCTGACGAGCTACCTGATAGACCGCCGTGTGGCGATCGACGCCGGCAGCCTCGCCATCGCTGTGGCTGATGACGAGAGAGAGTCGGTGCGTGACATCATCATCACACATCCGCACATAGATCATATTGCGAGTCTTCCGATCTTTATCGATGATCTTTTCGCCAAGCTCAAGCAGCCGGTGCGCGTGCATGCGACCGAAGACGTGATCGCGCTTTTGGAACGCGATGTCTTTAATTGGACGATCTATCCGCGTTTCTCAGAATTAAAAAACGATTTCTGTCCGGTCATGCAGTATGTCCCGTTTCGCTTGAACGAAGAGTTCTGCGTGGCGCACTTGCGCGTGACCGCGGTCTCGGTCAACCACATTGTGCCGACGGTCGGACTGCTGCTTCTGATGACAAAAGCACTATTGCTTTTGGATCTGATACTGCTGAAACGGATCAATTTTGGTCGCTTGTTAATCGCATGCCGGTGGTGGACGCCGTGCTAATCGAGGCTTCATTTCCCGATGAGTTGCAGGAGGTAGCGAGCGTTTCTCACCATCTCACTCCGGCGGCGCTCCGTCGTGAGCTTAAAAAACTGCGCCACCACGCGGCCGATATTTTGGCCGTCCACATTAAGCCAGCATATCGAAGCACGGTGGTGCAGCAACTGAAGGACTTGAAAATTCCGAAACTCCAAATTATGGAACCCGGGAAAGACTATGAGTGGTGATTCGGTGAAAAGATTGCTTACTTAAAGAGCGGCTCCAAACATGCGCGCTCTATCTCTCGCTACGGTTTTCAATTACACAGGAGGGTGGAGGTCGGTGTTTTCGGTCTCATCGCTTTTGAGCATCAGGCTTTCCATATGCTGTCTGGCCTTCCAGGCTCCTGTGCGAGCGGCGACCTTTATCCCTTCAGCCCAAACGTTTCGCGCCTCGGCCGCTTTGCCTTGATGATTGAGAACCGTTCCGAGCAGTTGGTAAGCGGCGGTGTAATCGGGCTTAAGCCGCACGACACGATCAAGAGATTCAGCGGCCGCGCTCCACATTTCAGCCTTCGCATACTCGTTCGCCAGGCCGCACCAGATCAACTCATTTTCTTGGTCATTCTTGACCATTTCAACGAGCGCGTCGATTCGAGACTGCGACATATTCCGACCTCGCACGATGCTTTAGCGTTTCAAAGGCTCAAACTCGTTTTCGGCGTGCTCGCCCGCGATGTTACTCAAAGTGACGCGACCGCTCGGCAGCAGTTTGGCGACCGCAAAGGTTCTTCCGGTCGACCCAAGTCCGGGCATCAGCTCAGCCCGGAAGGTCACAGTCATGCCGGGCCTCGCCCAGACGTCGCCGGTCCGTTCGCTGTCCGGCTGACGCTGGTGATCTTTTTTTCTGTTGCTCATCATCACCGTACCAGTCGCTCCAATCGCTCCTGCCAAGAGCGCTCACGCGCCTACCCAACGCTTCGCGCGCTTCTCCATGTTTCATGACACCAAACCGATTGTTAATTTGCGCTCTGCCGAGACAGTAAAATGGCGTGTAGAGCGCTTGCCTGCACTTTACACGCCGGGGACTGGTGACGCCACTGCTTAATTACGACGCTCGCCGCCCTACCTTAATCTAGCAAAGCGGGTCGAGTTTCTCGCTGATGATCGGCAGTCCGCTGAGTGAGCGTTCAGCGTTCAGTTGAGTGTAGCTTTTCCACTCATCGGGTACTTTATCTTCAGGGAAAATAGCTTCGACCGGGCACTCCGGGACGCACACATCACAGTCAATGCATGTTTCGGGATTGATCACAAGCAAAGTGTCATCAAGGTGGAACGCCTCGACGGGGCAAACGATTGCACAATCAGTGTAGCGGCAGTTAACGCATGGTTCGGTCACAACGTAAGTCATTAATCTTCTCCTCTTGCACTGTATCAAGACGAACTCGGGCTACGCACAGGTCAACGCACCTTTTGACGGCGATACCAAAAGCGTAAGTCTTTATGAACGAAAGCATATTAAGCAAGAATCTCGGAAGTTGAAAAGGAATTTCTTTCGCGCAATGTGTAACGCAACCCGGAAGCTTCTCACGACGCTTCATAGTTTGGATGTATTTGCGATAAACGAGAGATACGGTTTAGGTGTGCCCTAAAAAAAGGAGCGAAACTACCCAGTAGATTCGCTCCTTTTCAGTTTTTGCGCCCTCTATCTTGGCGTCGAATTCGTGCCGCTCTCAAAGCTATGAAAGTTCTTTAAATCTCTGTTGGCTGTGGCGCAGAGTCCGCAAACAATGATTCAAATGCGCGCTTCGTTTCCGTGCGTCTTTTGTGCTGAAACTCGTTCACCCAAGTGCTCACGGTGGCGACCATATCACGAGCGGTCGCTTGCGCCGCGATTCGTCCCGTCTTAGCTGTGGGTTGGGCAACAGCTTCTTTAATAACCTGATGATTGCGCTCATTCCGCTTGATGACCTTGACTGTTTTCGTAGACATGATACTTATTTCGGCTACCTGAAATGAATTCCTTCTTTTTGACGTATGAGACTGAATCGTAATTACGTTCAGTTTTTCGATTTGTTCAACCTATTGTTCTATTTACAATCAGTTTGTGACTGATTGACCGCTGCTATAGCAAACTGTGAGCCACGAAATTTGCACCGGTATCGCTCATTCCATGCGCTGTTTTAGACGACGAGAAATCGGGCCACACTATTTTCAAAGGTAAGTCCTGCATTGTTTATTCGCGAGTTAATTAGCGGCTCGTGCATGTGACGAACCGCGCGCTCGACTATTGCGGAACAAATCCTTCGCACATTGCCAATCGCGCTCATCAAATGAGGCGCTTTGCCTTCGTCGGGGCGTCGCGCAGGGTGCATGGGGAACGACCAATCGGCCTTCGTCTTTTCACGCTAATTGTTGCAATCAATCTTGATGCTCGAGTTGACTGATGACTCTTGAAGCGTTTCTCGAAGGTTGGCATAAACGTTGCCCGGTCGCCTGATTATGAAATTGACTGAAGCGCTGACAATTTACCTGGCCGTCGGAGCACCTTTTGGAGCCGCACAGTTCTTTGCGGCGCGTGCTCAAATGAAATCAGGCTCTTTTTCCAAAGCAATCGCCTATGCCCTTTTTTGGCCGCTTGTCGCACTGCGCCCCGGACTCTCGTTTACCGCTCACCGCGAAACGGCCGTCTTCAGCGATGAAGAGACGCAGCTTGATCGCCGGCAACTCGCGGGGCGCCGGGATTTTGAAGCGGCGCTCGTACGCGTGGGGGAATTAGCCCAGGGAGCGGAACACCCGGAGGCGCGCCGGAATTTTGAGGTAAGTCTGCGGACGCTGCTCATCGCTGCCGATCAGCATTTTCACTTGCTCGTCGCCTTTCGGCGCATGTCTTCAGAAGACGCGCCGATACCAAAAGCAACAGAGCTGTGCCGACTTGCCGGGCGAGAAGAAGAAGACTTGGAGCTGGCGGCGAGTTGCATCCATCGGCGCAACACGGCGCGCGTTGATGCGCGCTGCGCCAAGTCCGCGGATGAACTAATCGAGGCGCTTGCTCATTTCAATGAAATCGCCGGCGATCACCATAACTCGGCGGTGTTCTCGACCTTGGCGGCGAAGCTCGAATTCGCACAAGCAAAATTGACGCTCTGCTGTTTGGCTGTTGAAATGCTTTCTCGACTCGACGATCCGGCGGCCGCAGTGCGGGCGTTCAAACTGGTCGATGCCGCATGCGCCAAGTTGCGGCGACTTGAAGGACTCGGAGAAGACAGACAAGTTAACTTAGTTGGTTCGGGAGATGAGCAACGTTCTTTGCCGGCAAACCATTCGACTCTCGCGCCGGCGCCGTAACTAAAGCGTTCTCCCGGCTTACTCTCGCCGATCGGCCGCAGCAATTACCTGCAAGTGCTAAGATTCGTGCGCGCTCTGGTCTCGGGCAGACAAGCGCTGATAGCTTCGTGAACCGGATTTTGATGAGCGTTTGTACCTCATCCGCAAGTTTTCGTGGCGCGACTTAACATGCTCCTCGGCCTGTTGCTGCTCTCATTATTTGTCATCGTACTGCTCGGCTTCTATGTGTTTGTGGCCGCGCCCCACAACCGTGCGCATCAGACTTTTGCCGCTTTTGTGGCGTGCTTGGCGCTCTGGACCGTGAAGGACATCGCTCAGTGGGGATTTGGCCCCGCCGAAGGCTCCGCCGCCTGGTGGGCCAGCGCCAGTCTCATCATCGCACTCTTTTTGCAGTACTCTTTGGTGATTTTCTCTTGGGTTTTTCCGGAAGACGGGCGGATCGCCTGGAATCGCGCGGGCGTGCTTTTCGCGCCCGGGCTGGTGCTGGTGCCGGCCACGTTCGCCGGGTGGATGTGGCACAGCGCAGGTTTTGTGGACGGCCAGTTCCGCGTTCAGCTGACGCCGCTCGCTTATGTGTTCGGGCTCTACATCTACGCGCTTTTCGCTTACGGCTTTCTTCAGCTTTACCGCAAATACCGCCGTCACCGCCCGGGCCTCTGGGGCAAGCAGGTCGGCGCCATTATTTGGGCGCTCATCATTACAGTGACGCTCAAAACGCTGGTCAACATTATCCTGCCGCTTGCCGGAATCTACTGGCTGCTTCCCTACAGCTCTATCTTCGTTCTTTTCGGAGTGGTGGTTTACGCTTACGCGATCACTAACTTCAGGCTCTTCTCGCTGCAATCCGCGCTCGACCAGTTTCGGCTTTTTCCCATCGCCTACAAAGTGGCGCTCTCGATTGCGGCCATCGCCGTTTCCAGTTTCGCGGTGCTGCAAGTGCCCATCGTGTGGTGGAGCTTCGGCGGAAGCGTGCTTTCTGAGCCGTGGCGCCGCTACCTTGTTTTTAGCGTCATTTCCGCTCTGCTGCCTAATCTGGTGCTGGTCGCTTTGATTACGCGCATCATCTCCCGGCCCGTGCGCCGCTTAACCGAGGCGGCCGTCGCCGTCGCCGGAGGCGCCTACGGCACCGAAACAAATCTGCGCAGCAACGATGAAGTGGGCTTGCTGGCCGCTTCCTTCAACGAGATGAGCCGCAAGATGGCCGCCGACATTGAACGGTTGCGCGCTCTTAACGAACAACTCATTCGCGCCGAAAAGCTGGCCGCCGCCGGCACCCTCGCCGCAGGCGTAGCGCATGAGGTCAACAATCCTTTGGCGTCGATCTCATCTCTTATTCAGATCTTGCAGCAAAAGCCGCACGCGGACGCGGAGACCGGCGAAATGCTGCGCTTGATCTCTGCGCAAATCTCACGCATCACGCGGGTTTTGCGTGACATGATGGATTTCGCACGCGCACGTCCGGCGACGCGCGCCGAATTGGACGTGCGCCAAATAATTGAGGCCAGCTTGCGCCTCGCCAGTTTTGATAAAAGCTTTCAGACGCTGCAACTCAAAACAGAATTTGCGTCGCAGCTGCCCCACGTTCGCGCGGACGCTGATCAACTGCAACAAGTCTTTCTCAACATTTTACTGAACGCGCGCGATGCGATGCCTGAAGGCGGATCAATCTCGATCAAAACCGCACACAAGATCGCCTCGGGTGAAGTCGTCACTGAAATCGGAGACACCGGGCCGGGCATCTCGGCGCAGCACCTCGCCCAAGTCTTTGATCCTTTCTTTACCACCAAAACCGGCGGCAGCACGGGACTTGGGCTTGCCGTCTGCTACGGCATTGTGACCCAACACGGCGGGCGCATAGAGATCGCTCCGAACAACGGGCGGGGCACGCTGGTGCGCGTCGCTCTTCCGATCAGTTGAGATTATCTGAACGCCTCTGTTCAACTTTATGAACACACAACCGCTGGTGTTAATCGCCGAAGACGAAGACCTGATGCGGGCGATTCTCGCGCGCTTGCTGGGCGACGCGGGCTATCGCGTCATGGCCGCACCGAGCGCCGAAGAAGCGCTTGAGCGCTTCGCGGCGGAAGACGTCGCGGTGACGCTTACCGACATACGCATGTCAGGGATGGACGGACTCACGCTGCTCGACCGCATTAAAGATATCAACTCCGAGGCGATTGTGATTGTGATGACGGCTTACTCTTCGGTCGATTCGGCGGTCGCGGCGCTGCGCAAAGGCGCTTACGATTACGTGACGAAGCCGTTTGTCAATGAAGACTTGCTGCAGTCCGTCAAAAACGCGATCAGGCAGCGTGAACTGTTTCGGGAGAACCGGGCGCTGCGGCGCGAATTGGATCGCCGCTACCGCTTTTCGGAAATCATCGGCACAAGCGATGCGCTTGGCGCCGTTTTTCGCTTGGTCGAAAAGGTGGCCGCCACCAACACCAACATTCTCATCCAAGGCGAATCGGGCACGGGCAAGGAATTAATCGCCCGCGCGATTCACCACAATAGCCCGCGCACCGAGCGGCCTTTTGTGGCGCTCAATTGTGGCGCGCTGCCGGAAACTTTGCTTGAATCCGAGCTTTTCGGCCACATGAAGGGTGCTTTTACCGGCGCTGTGGCAAGCAAACTCGGGCTTTTCCGGTCGGCCGAAGGCGGCACCGTCTTGCTCGATGAAATTGGGGAAGTGTCTTTGGCGATGCAGGTGCGCTTACTGCGCGCGATCCAAGAGCATGAAGTGACGCCCTTGGGGTCAAGCGCGCCCGTCAGTTTTGACGCCCGGATCGTCTGCGCAACAAATCGCGACCTTGAGCGGGAAGTATCCGAAGGACGCTTTCGGGAAGACCTTTTCTACCGGCTCAATGTGATCGAAATACATCTTCCGCCGCTTAGAGAGCGGCGCGAAGACATACCCTTATTGGTGCGCCACTTTATCGGCTCCACGGCGCGCAAACAGGGTATCTCTGAAAAACCCATCGTGCCGCAAGCGATGTCCGCTTTAATTAACTACTCATGGCCGGGCAATGTGCGCGAGTTGCAAAACGCCATCGAGCGGGCCCTGACGCTGAGCGGCGAGCAAATCGATCTCGAAAGTTTGCCGCCAAAAATCAAAAACGTGGCCGTGCAAACTCTTCCGATGCGTGACCCCGATGGACTGCGACCGACATTGGAGGAGGTTGAGCGGCGCTACATATTAGAGACGCTCGCGGCCGGGTAGTGTGCCCCTTAACGGGGAAACGGGTTTTGCGTATCCTTCTGAGAGATC
>JBBJMB010000207.1:0-7159 GCA_037719755.1 Pyrinomonadaceae bacterium | reverse complement strand
TAGGCGACTGGGCAAGACAATAGAACATACGGATTTAACCGCCTCAGTAGATTTGTTTGTCGCAATTTTTGTCTGCAACTCGTGAGGGCTTAACCCAATTGGCATCCCAGGTCGAGCGTTATCCGGAACAGCGCGAAGCGTTTTACACAGCCGAGAGCGATTTAAGTCATCCGGCGAAGTTGTTCCAACAGATGTGGCGAGACTTGCTGGCGTCTCGTGAATTGGCTTGGCAATTGATGGCCCGCGACATCAAAGCTCAATACAGACAATCGCTGTTCGGCGTGGCCTGGGCTTTTCTGCCTCCGATCGCGGTGGCCGCTGGATTTACGCTGGCCAGTCAAGCGAAAATTATCAACGTCGGCGTCACGGACTTGCCTTACCCGGCATATGTGCTTTTCAGCACCGCATTGTGGCATACGTTCGTCGAAGCGCTGCACGCTCCGCTGCAAGGCGTGTCGGCGGCCAAGCCGATGCTCGCCAGAATCAACTTTCCCAGAGAAGCGATTATTCTCGCCAAGCTCGGCGAAGTGATTTTCAACTTCCTGGTGAAGTCGGTTTTGATCGCAGCTGCTTTCGTCTGGTTTCAGGTGCCCGTGCGAGCGACGGCGCTGTTGGCTCCCGTGGCGCTGCTGCATTTGATTGCACTCGGAACGTGTTTGGGATTACTGCTGGCTCCCTTGGGAAGCCTTTACCAAGATGTCGGCAGGGCGGTGGCCGTGCTCGTCGGGTTTTGGTTTTTTCTCACTCCGGTGATCTACCCGGTTCCGAGCGGCGGAATTTTTCGCTTGATCGTCAAGCTCAACCCCGTGACGCCGCTTCTCGTGACCACACGAGAGCTCGCCACGACGGGAATCGTTTCCTCGCCCTGGAGCTTCGCGGCGGTCAGCGCGTCGGCTTTCATCGGTTTGCTGTTGGCATGGGTTATCTACCGTTTGGCGATGCCCTTTGTCATTGAGCGGATGAGCTCGTGACGGCGAGCCGGCCGTTCGTGTTTGAGAAAAGTATGCTTGAACTTGCGGAACAAGACGACGTCGTCGTTTCCGTGACACAACTTTCCAAGAAATTCTGCCGCAGCCTTAAACGAGCGCTCTATTACGGCGTGCAGGACATCGCCGCGGAACTGCTCATCAAAAAGGGGCACCACGAGACGCTGCGAACAGGTGAGTTCTGGGCGTTGCGAGATGTCAGGTTTCAGTTGCGGCGCGGAGAAGCGCTTGGATTAATCGGCCCCAACGGCGCAGGTAAATCGACGCTGCTGCGGATCATCACCGGTTTGATTAAGCCGAACATAGGCGAGGTGCGCGTCACAGGCAAAGTCGCGCCTTTGATTGCGCTGGGGGCCGGCTTCAACCCGGTGCTGACTGGGCGCGAAAACATTCACGTCAACTTGTCGATTTTAGGATTGACAAAGCGGCAGATCGAGCACACGTTCGAGCAGGTGGTGGAGTTTGCGGAAATCGAAGACGCGCTTGACGCTCCGGTGCTCACCTACAGCTCAGGCATGGCGGCGCGGCTTGGTTTCGCCTGCGCGATTCACACCAGCCCGGATGTTCTCTTAATCGACGAAGTGTTGGCGGTCGGCGACATGAAGTTTCGCGCCAAATGTTACCGCCAGTTAACGCGCTTACGCGAAAACGGCGCTTCATTCGTTTTGGTTTCTCACAATCCCAACTCGGTGCTCTCCATTTGCAACTCGGCCATTTACCTTTCCGGAGGGCGCATCATTGCCGACGGTCCACCGGATGCGGTGATGACTAAATACGAAGAAGATTTGTTTACGCAAGGGCCGGAGAAAATCGTCGGACAGCTGCAATTGCCGGAGAAACCCGCTCAGCAAAGTACAGGCTTGGACATCCTCGCGCTGTATTTTCGAGACCAGGCAGGAAACATGTTGGAAGCGCCGTCGAGCGGCGAGACGGTTTACTTTTGCGTGAAGTGTCGGGCGCGAGCGGAAATGAGCCGCGTCGGAGTGTCCGTCCTGATCCGAGAACTGTTCGGAGATGGCGAGTGCGTCCTAAACCTGAGCAGCGAAAAAGACGATTGTTTACTGGATCTCGCTTCCGGAGAAACAGAGCTGCAATTACACATGCCTTACTGCGGCTTGAAGCCGGGCTCCTACACGATGAAAGTGTACGTCAGCAAGCGCCCGCTGCACATCTACGACGCCGTTGAATCATTCAGATTCACCGTCAAAGCGATTGAGGGCATGAGCCAGTGTTCTTTTTATCAACCTCGATCATGGACGGCTGTGCGCCCAAAAGATGAGCCGTTGCAACTAACGGAGGCTTAACGCCAGAAAGATGCCCGCCGCGAAGCAATTAGTATCTCCCAGATTCGCCGCAGAGAGCCCTCGGCCGCCGGCGCTGCCCACGACCAGCGCACGCTGGAGTTTCATCAACGCAGTGCGGTCCAAGTTAGAAAGCGGAGAATACAAACTTCAGTTTTCCGATTGCCCGTGCGGCGCGCCGGAAGAAGACGACGTCACCATCTCGGAGGTAGAGCGCTACGGCCTGCCGCTTGTCTCCGTTTTGTGTATGCATTGCGGAACGATTCGGACCAATCCGTACCTTGCGGAAAACAGCTTGCATAATTTCTACGAGCATTTTTACCAGCAAATGTACGGGCGTCTGACGGACGCGGAAAGCTACTTCCACAAGCAGCGCGGCTATGGTGAGAAGATGTTAGCCACAGTCTTGGCCTCCACGCCCGCTGAGAATTGGGTGTTTGAGATCGTGCGGCGCCGGCGGGCGCTCAAAGTTTTCAAGAACGCGGTCTGAAAGCTGCGGGCTGCGACCACAGCGCTCATTTGATTGAAGAGGGCCGGCAGCGCGGAGTGCAAAATATTTACCCCGGCTCGCTTGCCGAAATCAGGAAAGAGCTTGTGGGCGCGCGGGCCGACCTGGTATATCTGCACCACGTGTTTGAGCACATAGATGATCCGCTTTTGTTTCTCAAAGATTGCCGCGGCATATTGGCGCCCCGCGGAAAAATCGTGATCGTGGTTCCGGATGTAAGCAAAATAGACGCCTACGCAAATCCGGCCGGCGATCTACTGCAATTTCTCCACATCGCTCACAAATACAATTTCACCTTTGCGGGTTTACAGCGTTTGTGTCAGCGCGTCGGGTACATTGCGGCGAAATTGTTCCCGGCCCCCGAACTGCAAACCTCGTGGTCGGTGATGCCGGAACTGTGGGTTCAGATGACGCCGCATGAAAACCATCCGACGAGCATCACGGCGGATGGGCTCGTGCGGGCGCGCGCTGGGGCGCGCGTCCTCAGTTACTTGCGGAAAACTGAAAGACTTCATAAATTGGGTCTTTGCAAAGGTCAATTGCTGATGAAGATGTTGGCACAGAGAAATCAGCTACGCACCAAGTTGAGACGAATAAAACTTCGTTTCGGGTGTCGGGAGAAAGTGTGACTGCGAAGCTGTCGATCGCGATGTGTACCTATAACGGAGCGCTTCACTTGCAGGCGCAGTTAAGCAGTATCGCTGCGCAGACGCGACTGCCGGACGAGCTGGTCATTTGCGACGATCAGTCGAGCGACGAAACCATCACGATTATCGAACGATTTGCCAACGACGCGCCGTTCCCGGTACGTCTTCACATCAACGAAAAGAATTTAGGTTCCACGAAGAATTTTGAAAAAGCGATTAGCTTGTGCGGCGGAGACATCATCGCGCTCGCCGACCAAGACGATGTCTGGTACCGGGACAAGCTGATGCAGACGGAAGCTCTTTTTACATCTGAGCCCGCGATCGGCGTTGTTTTCACGGATGCCGAAGTGGTTGATGAAAATCTAGGATTGCTTGGTTATCGCTTATGGGAGTGCCATGGATTCAGCAATCTGGAACAGCAGATGTTCGCGGAGGGTAAAGCCTTCGACCTACTGTTGATGCGCAATATAGTGACCGGCGCAACCATGGCTTTTCGCGCCAAATTCAAGCAGTTAATCTTACCGATACCCGTTAACGTCGAGCCGTCAAAGTATATCAGGCTGATCCATGACGGCTGGATCGCTCTTATGATATCTGCCGTTGCCGACATCGCTTTCATACATGAACCGCTCATGATGTACCGTCAACACGCCGGCCAACAGTTAGGGGGCAAACTGAGGCCGATGCTACCGACAAGGCAAATACCTGAACCACTACCTACACCGCAACCTGGAAAGCCTTTTAACAAGCGCATCGGCGAGCGGCTGAAGTCAATGAACAAAGTCCATACCGATGAATTCTTGATTGAATTTCAACCGTTTGCGCCGATTCATGAAAGACTATCTATTAACGACCGTTATTTTCGCTGCAATCAGACTTCGTCGCGTTTAACGAGGAAGACAAAGCATTTAAAAGCTCGCGCTTTGATGCCGAGTCAGGGAAGGTTCAGTCGAGTGCCGTTTGTGCTGAAAGAGTTGCTCTCGTTGCGCTATCACACTTACTCAAACGGCTTGTTTAGCGCTGTCAAAGATATTTTGATCGCGCGGAAAGAACCCGTCCGGGAAAACGTTTCCGATAATGCGCGGTGCTCAGCCCCGACTCATTGACGTGCGTCGGCGCGCGGATCGGTAAATTTCTGGTTTTGATACAAATACGTAATTACCGAGTTGATCGCTCTCTGCCCTTTCGCCCAAGGCGATGCGCCCGCCGCACGGTGCAACGTCTTGTAGGGCGCGACAAAGAATTTATCGAGCAAACGAGATTTACGAAGAACGCAGCCGTCTTCGATGCGGTGCGCGAGCTGGTGAAGAAGCGAAGGTCTGACGTGGCCTTTCATCACCTGCTCTGCTACGAAATCGGCGGAAATAACTTTATTGTCAATCGCTTCAAAAAGGTCTCTCATCCACAGATGGCCCAACGCGTTATCGGGCGACACCCACGGCTGTAAAGGCATGTCCGTGTAATGCAGTAACCGGGTTGTGCCCTCTTCGTATTGCTCAAGCGCGTTCCAACACGGATCAATCCCGGAGCGCACGCTTTTGGCGATCACCATTTCGCCCATCAACTGCTCGTATGTCATTTCGCCTACGTCAAGCGCTTTGACGATCTCGTTGTTGGCCCCTCGCAGCGCTTCGCAGTCGAGCAGCATCACGCTAAACTGTGGCCGGCGCGCGTCGTCGTTGGCGGCGCGCACGGCCAACACTTCCGCTCCGGCAAAAGGCAACATCCACAGCTCGCGGATGTCTCTGAAGACCTGCATATCCGAATCCACATAAATTGCGCGGCCCGCGTAATTCATCAACTGCGGAATCAAGAAACGCTGAAAGGAAAAGGGCGTGCGCGGGCGATTCACGGCTTCGCGCGGCATCGGAATCTCGATGCCCGATTGATGCAGCGGAACAACTTGCACGCTCATCGGCGCATGCTTGCGGATGGAGTATTCAAGCACTTTGACCGCCAGCATCTCCGACTCTGTGCTACCGACAAAAATGCGTACGGGAGCCGCGGCGTCAAGTGGCGCGTAATCAAGGCCCGTGTTGAGGATGATGGCGGCGATTTCGGAGAACTGTATGTCAAAGTCGACGTGCCCGTTGGCGAGCAGCGTTTTCTCTTGTAAGTCGTCGAACTCACGACTGTATGTCACGCCGCCGTCAATTCCGAGCGAGCGCACACGGCGCGCGCCGGCCTGCGCCAGTAAATTCAAAACAGCCTCCGCGCTAAAGAAACGTGCGTTGACAATTGGCGAGTCGCCTTGCTTCTGCGGCCCTGAACTGAGGTTGTACCACAGCAAGCGTTGCCGCTCGTTCATTCGCCGCAAGGTCTGATTGTGCCGCGCGAGTTCGACCAGGTTGTGCGCGCCCACAGAATTATTGGTATGGGGCATCCACGGAAGAACTAAAACCTCGGCGTTGTGCTCGATGGCTTCGCCGCACGCGTCAACGACCTCCAGATCAATCGCATGGGCGACCATGACCCGCTGTTCACGAACGGCGTGATTGAGCGCGAGCGTGTGGAAGTGGCTCACGTCGTAGGCATGACGTTTGGCGAAGCTCGGCCCTTTACCGTAAATCAACCAGGGATGGTTGGCATCGAAATTTTTCTCTTTAAACCATTCAAAGAAAGTTCGCATCTGCAGTTTCAGCCGGATTCGGCGTCTTCAATTGAGATCGGAGACGGAGATTGTTCGTTGTGGCGGATGGACTGCAGCTTCGCCGCGATCTGGCCGCTCAGTCGGCGCTCGCGCACCGGCTTCGGGCCCGCGTCCGCATCGAAGATGGAATCGAACCACGATTGCGGCTCGGCCGCCTGACTGCTCGCACCCTCTTTCGCTTCCGTCTGTACTTCGAGAGGCGGAGACATCGCGGCGTCCGCTTCCCGCGCGATGAGGGCCGCCATTTCTTTCTCGCGTTGGTCTTTGAGGGCTTGCAGCTCGTCGGCGATATTAAGTGCGGCCAGGACGGCGATTTTAGAAGCATCGTACGTAGTGATTTGCGCGGCGATCTGGCGCATCCGCTCGTCGACAAACTGCGCGATCAAACTGATGCGCTCGCTGCCGTTGCGGGCGCGCAGCACGTAGGTTTGATTAAAGATTCTGACGTGCACCGCTTCGTCCGAAGCGTTTTCACTTTCTCTGCTCATAGCGTGACAACTTTCGCCTGGTTAACGGTTGGCGTAGCTTTCCACGGTGAAGCGTTCTTCAAGCGCCTTTTTGTTTTCCGCGTAGAGATCAAAGTTGGTGCCGATAATGGCGCGGCGATTTCCGTCGGTGATCAAACGGTGCGCGGTCTCGGCCGGCGTATTGCGAGAGATAAACTGCCGGTCGTCACCGTCGAGCACCGCTCCGTCTTGGCGCGAAATCACATAAGTGTGGGTCAGTTGTGCCCGGCGCACATATTCGAGATCTCGCTCAAACTGGCTTTTCGCCGGCGTCGGCGGCGTCGCATTCGCCTTTTGATTGCTGTTGCTGCCTGAGCCGCATCCGGCAAGCATCAGGCTCAAGCTGACCGCCCCCACGAGTAAAACATTCTTCCTCAGTGCTGTCCGTAACTTTTCCATCTCGTCAAAATGTATGTGCGCCTTTGCCATCACATAGGCGCGGTTTGATCGCCCGCGCCGTCCGCATCCGTTTCCTGATCTTCTACGTCGCCTTCGTTGTTTTCCGCTCCCGGCGCGCGATGCTCATCAAGCATTTGGAGCACAGTACAAGCGTCGTCGTGA
>JBBJMB010000020.1:0-22021 GCA_037719755.1 Pyrinomonadaceae bacterium | reverse complement strand
ACATGAGATGCTAAAGGACGGATGGCCGGTAAGCGGCGTTGCACGCTCAACTTAGGAGAGCAACATAACAAAGAGGATTGTATCCGCAGTGCTCAGACAGAAAGCTGCGATCTCAGATTCAGCATTGTTTCTGAGCATTGCGGTTACAATTTGTTGAGCTAAGCCGCGGGGTAGAATGCGCGAACCCCTGACGCGAGTTTTCGCTTAACTGTGTGCCACCATTTAGATGTAGATCAACTGATCTTCCATTTCGTCGGCGGTTGTCTGGCTGAGGATCGCCATCAGCCGGCGCACAATCTCATGCACCGGTCGGCGCACCGCGATGATGATCCCGTAGTGCTTGCGACCCTCGGCGAAGGAATATTTCGCCGAGGGTCGCAAGCACTACGGGATCATCATCGCGGTTGTGCGTGAGCATCGCTCGCTGCTGACTCACCGCATAAGCTAACTGCTCCGCGTCGCCTGTGTCAGACGCCCGGCCTCTTGTGTCGTCTGCACCCCGAAGCCGCGCACTCTCAGCAACTCTGCGATCAGCACGCTCACATCTTCGTCCAAGTAAAGTTCAACGAACGGGCGGCTCACAAGTTTCTCACGCGCGGGTCGATGAGTTCATCGGGGACGCGGTTGCGCTCGATGTAGTGGTTGATCTCGTCCATGTGGTCGCTGTAATACGAGAGCGCATCAAAGACCTGTGCCTGTGTCAGGTGCGGCAGGTGGAGCGTGATCTCTTCGACCGCCACGCCCAGGCGCCACGTCTCGACGATGGCACGCACCGGCGTGCGCGTGCCACGGATTATCGGCTCCCCGCTCAGGATGCGCTCGTCCATGACGATGTACAGATGCTCGGTGGCAGTGGTCATAAGGCTACGACTTTCCTCTTTAGTTGTGGCACTTCACTTTAGCCGTGCGCGGCGCGCGACTATTGTAGCTGCTATATGCCGCACACACCAAGATACCGACTGCGTATGAGACGCACAGTCAGTGCCGCCTGCTTAAGCTGGGCGGGTTTTGGTGACGCAACAACCCGCCCAGCTTAAGCAGGCGGTACTGACAAAATCCACTCCCACGTAGGCGAACTCCAGTCGATTGCCGTTGCGATTTGCTAGCCACAGGCGCGCGGCGCCTGTGGTGCGAGCATCAACAGATGTGGCCAGCCTGCTCGGAGCAGGCGACAGACGCGGCTTGCTTGATGCGAGAGGCGCGGGTGTGGCATGCGCGACTGCCTTCGGCCGCCCGCTCGCGCGGGCTACGGATTTAGAGGCGGCGTGTGCCACCACAGGCTGCACGCCTGTGGCTACTATTCTACCGCCTGCTGACGCAGGCTGGTTGACGAGCCTCGTTAAGGTTGCGATTGCGTAACATCAGTTACTGATCTAAGGGGGGTGCCAGAGGAGACCTGCAAGGTAACTGCAAAGGCGATCGCAAGTCAACAAATTCATTGTTAACCATTTGGAACTTCGCGCTTGACCTCCATCCGCCGCTCAGGAAAAAGGCGGGGGTGAAATATCACCGCCCGCCTCTTAAAAAGCTGCGACCTGACGCGCGTCGCTAATATATTCTGTGTGCTTTCAGTTTTTCCCGCTAAGAATTCGTCCGAACTTTCTGAATCCGCGACTAAACCAATTGCCGGTGGCTTTTGCGCCATCGACTGTTTTCTCGGCTACTTTCTCCCCGGCATTAGCAGTTTTGCCGGCCACTTCCTTGGTCGTCTCTACGGTTGCGCCGGCCACATCTTTTGTTACGTCCGCAGTTTTTTCAGCCACATCCTTGGCTTTTTCAGCCGTGGCGCCGGCCACATCTTTCGTTTTGTCCGCTGTTTTTTCGGCGACATCTTTGGTGGTCTCAACGGTCTTTTCACCGATGTCTTTCGACTTCTCGGCCACAGTTTTCGCGCCGTCGACGGTCTTGTCAGCGACATCCTTGGTGACATCAACGGTTTTGCCGGCGACATCTTTGGTCACATCAACGGTTTTCTCACCAACTTCTTTACCCTTACCTACGACTGCCTTTGTTGTGTCGACCGTTTCGCCGGCCACATCCTTGGTGACGTCAACTGTTTTTTCGCCAATATCCTTCGTCTTGTCGACGACTGCTTTTGTTCCTTCAACCGTTTTACCGGCCACATCCTTGGTCACATCGGCCGTTTTGCCGGCGACGTTTTTAGTAGTGTCTACCGTTTTCTCCGCAACGTCCTTACCCTTACCGACGACAGCCTTTGTCGTGTCGGCCGTCGCCTCAGCCGCGTCTTTGGTGACATCGACGGCTTTCTCGGCGCCATCAACTGTTTTGTTAACAACTTTTTTAGTGCCTTTGACCGTGGCTTTCCCGGCCTTTTTGCCCGTCTCGACTGCGGCTTTGGTGCCGTCGACGGTCTTTTCGCCTACCGTTTGAGCGCCGTCAACCGTTTTGTCAACCGCTCGCTCGGCCTTTTCCTTAACGGAAGTGTCCGAGCGCTGACTGTCTTGCTGAGCCGCTGCTCCCGCGGCCGTCAATGAAGCTATAACTCCAGTAAAAATCAGACTTTTAACTATTCTTCGAGACATCGCAAATGCCCTCCTCCGTAATAAACGTAACAAAATAGGCCACAGTTGTTTGGATTAACGATGACCGCAAAATGCGTACCAGATGCTTTCGTTGCCTTTGATGCTTCAAAAACGCGAAAAGGGCGCCCGTCAAAAGCGCCCCATGATTGCGATGTGATTAATTTGAGGTTTTAGTTTGCCTGTTTCTTTTCCAAACGCTCACGCACAAATTTTTCCGTTTCCGCTTCTATAAGTTCGCCGTTGACGGCCCAGGCTTTTTCAATTAGCACGTCGCCTTCTTTCGCGATGTGCGCAGGCTCCAAAAAAATATGGTACGGCGAGCCCCAGCGTCGAGCGTCGCCCGTCGCCTGGCGGTAAGTGTAGTGAGGGGTTTTCTCCCGGTCGCTGCGCCTCTCCGACTCGATCACCACAGTGTATGGGGCGCCTTGGTCGCCGAAGTGTTTGCGTACGTCGCCCGGCGACGCGTATTCGCTGACGGCGATAATGCCTAAGCCTTGCGAGCCGTACTGCTCAGAAAGTTTGGCCACAAAGGGCGCTTCGTTGCGCCAGTTAGGACACCACTCGGCAAAGTAGACCACTAACACTAATTTCTTATCCGCCGTCCATTGCCGCAAATCAATGCTTTTGTCATCCGTCAGGCTCTTTAACGAGAAGTTTTTGAAGTGCACCGTCTTTTCTTCAATCGGCGCATACTCATGCCCATCCTGGGCGTGAACCGTTGTCGTCAAAGCGATGGCCAAAAACATGCAGGCGTGGACAATAAAATAACTCTTCATCGTTTTTCTTCCCACAAGCGCTTGCGCCGTTTTCAATCAACAAATCGGCTTACTTGCGCGCTGCTTCGGTTCCTTCGTCAAGCAAAGGCGTGACGGCCGCTTCAAAAACGGCGCGGCTGCGCGGTCCCAGAAACTTAGCGCGCACGCGTCCCTGACGGTCTAAGATGTAAGTGACGGGCAGGCCCGGCCCGTTGTTGAATCTAATTGGCACTTCGTCGTTCGCTAAAAGTAATTTGTAATCTTGTTTGAGGTCGTTTTGAAAGTCGCGCACCTGCTCGACTGTGTCCTGAGTTGAGACGCCGACGATGCTCAGTCCGCGGGCCTCCAGATCACGCTGCATTGCGTTAAACTCCGGAATCTCCGCGCGGCACGGGCCGCACCATGTGGCCCAGAAATTAAGCACCACCACGCGCCCGCGCAAATCGCTTAATTGGTACGGCTCTCCCTCAAGCGTTTGGAAGTTCGCTTCGGGCAGCAACGCAAATGATGTGTTTGCGCCCGGCGCGGTCGGCTTTTGGTCCGGGCTTCTTTCAATCAAACCGGCCAACAAATTCTCGGGATTCGGAAGCCGGTTGGCGATGCGCGCCAGATCCGTCACCCGGTTGCTGACAATCAAAAGTCCGATGGCGATCAGCATCACGCCGGAGACGACTTCCACTTTGTGCAGGTGTTTGCGAAAGTGCGTGTAGAAGCCCAGAAATTGGTTGATGCCGAGGCCCGTGATCAGGAACGGAAGAGAAAGGCCCGCAGAGTAAAAGGCCGAAAGCAGCAAGCCGTTTTGCCAATTGCCGCTGGTCGCCGCGAGGCCGATGATGCCGCCCAAAATCGGGCCGATGCAGGGCGTCCACCCGGCGGCAAAAGCGACGCCTAAAACGAACGAGCCGAGCGGCCCGCGCGGCTTGTCATTGGAGAGACGGCGCGTGTCGCGGTAAAGCGTGCCGATCTTGAGCACGCCCATGATTTGCAGCCCGAAGCCGATAATCACCAACCCGCCGATCACGCGCACCCACGGATTGGAAATAATCGACGCGCCGATCCACCCGGCGGCGGCGCCGAGGCTTAAAAAGATCACCGAAAGGCCGATATTAAAAGCAATCGAGTTGAGAATCACGGCACGCCGCGCCGCTCCGCTCGACCCCACGTCGCCCTTCAGATGGTCTATGCTGACGCCCGAGATCATAGAGATGTAACCCGGCACAAGCGGCAGCACGCACGGCGACAAAAAGGAAAAAAGGCCGGCGAGAAAGGCGATCAAAACGGTGATATTTGTGCTTTCCATAAACATTCAGGCTCTCAGCTTTCTTTCTCTGTGTCTCTTTGCGTCTTTTCTCTGTGTTTCTCTCTCGTTTAAGTGAGACTAACCTAAACGAGAGAGAAACACAGAGAAAAGACGCAAAGAGACACAGAGAAAGAGAAGTCTCAAATAGGGTTTAGGTACCCGCCGCTTCGTCGAGCAGCTTTTCGACAAGGCGCACGATGTTGGCGTTTTCCGCGGCGCTGACGCCGACGCTGATGTGCCGCACCGCGCCGCGGTGGTCAATCAAAATGGCCGTCGGGATTGAAGTCACGCCGTAATTAAGGTCGTTCGCATCATCCGCCGCGACCGCAAAGCCGTACGGCAGTCGCTGCGTGCGCTTGAAGCGGCGCAGGTAAGCCAACTCCTCTTTGGGAGACATCTCGGGCATGCGCGACGACGTGCCGTAATAACGGGTCGCCCCCAGCACAATCAACCCTTTGTCTTTGTACTTTTCGTGCAAATCTCTGAGCACCGGGAAGGTGACGTGACACGGCCCGCACCAAGTCGCCCAGAAGTCGAGCAGCACCACCTTCCCGCGCAACTCATGAAGCTTAACTGGCTTTTGATCAATCCACTCGGCCACATTCAAGTCAGGAGCCGAAGCTGCGGACGACTCGTGCTCGACTTTAACGTCCTCGACTTTTTCGCCCAAAATGTGGAGCCTGCGCGTGGCTTGGCGGTAGATCGCGGCCGACGGTATCGCAAGGCCAAGCCGGCGCATTTGTTCGAGCGTTTGTGTGGCCTGAGCGCGTTTATTTGACTCAAGGTAAATATCTGTGAGCGTCGAGCCGGTGGCGTACACCATCTGGTTGCGCAGCTGAGCTTCATATGAATCTTTGGACGGCATCGCCTGCATGGATTTGATCGCCAAGAGCGCTACTTCGGCCGCACGCTCCAGTTGATTCTTTTTGCGGTAAGCGCCAATCAGCAAGCTCTCCATGCGAAATCGGTTCTGCAAACTTTGCGGCTCGTGCCGTGCGTAATCGGCGAGCGCCGGTTCGGCGAGCGCGAGCTCATCTTTGCTGGTGGCGTGAAAGAAAATCACCGCGCGTGCGTTTTGTGCGAACTCGCCGGAAGGAGCGGGGTCGCGGTCAAGGTAGCGCCGCATCGCGGCGATCGCTTCGTCGGGTCGTTCGGCCAAGCTGTAAAGCTGGCCGAGATAATAAAGGTCGTCGCCCGCGGAAAGATCGGGGCGTGAGGCGAGTCCGGCTGCGTGGCGCATCGCCAAATCGCGCTGCTCTTGTTTGGTTTTTTCAGCCAGCTTTTCATCGAACGGCACGCGCTGGCTCTCAAACTCGTTGAACTTTTTTTTGCGTGTACGCGGTTGCTTCGTCGTACAACTTGGCCGCCGAAGGCTCGGCGCTCTTCTCTTGCACGCTCGCCCAAACGGGGGCGCACACAAAAAGAAGTGCTGCGCAAGGGGCAAAAAGTGAGTAGCGGACGGAAAATCTCTTCATGCGCATCGTTAATCTCAATCATGAGCTTTTCTCTGCGAGTCTCTGTGTCTTCTCTGCGGTGTTTCTCTGTGTTTAGGTAGGACTGACTTAAACGAGAGAGAAACACCGCAGAGAAGACACAGAGACTCGCAGAGAAAAGCTCATGACTCGGGTTATGTTACCGTCAGCCGACTTCAATTGCGCTTAATCTTTCGGGCGCAAAGTCTTGGAGCAACGCGGATCTTTCGCGTCGTGTGATCAAGTTGGCCACCAGTTCGGCCGTGATTGGCGCCAGTAAAATGCCGTTGCGGTAGTGGCCGGTGGCGTAATACAGGCCGCCAATTGTAGGCGACTCCCCGATCAGCGGAAAGTCGTCGTTTGTGCCGGGCCGCAACCCGGCCCAAGAATCTGTGACGGAAAGTTGTCCGATGGCCGGCGAGATTTCGCAGGCATGAGTTGCGATCGCCCGCAGTCCGTCGGCCGTGACGGCTTTTTGAAAGCCCACGCGCTCGGTGGTCGAGCCGGCGAGCAAGCGTCCGTCACGGCGCGGCACCAGGTAGCCGCGCGCGCTGTAAATAACGTGACGCACAAGCGGAGGCCGCGCGTCAAAGCAAAGCATCTGGCCGCGCACCGGAACAAGGCGCGGCCACTGTTTTTGGAGCGCGCGGTGTTGGCCACGCAGCAGAAGTTGCGACGTCCAGGCGCCGCCGGCGATGACCACCGTTTCGGCCGCGATTGAGCCGCGCGATGTCTCGGCGCCGCAGATTCGATTGCCGTTGGTGAGAAGCGCAGTTGCTTCCGCGCCAATCGTTAATTGCACGCCGCGCGATTGTGCGGCGGCGGCGAGCGCGGCGACCAAACGGCGCGGCTCCACTTGCGTGTCATGCGGAAATCGCAGCGCCAATCGCACGTCGGGCGAAAGCGCGGGCTCAAAGAGCCGTGCGTCGCCATCCGTCATGCGTTCCACGGCGAGGCCAATCGCGCGCTGCCAGCGAAAGCGATGCTCGATCTCTTTTTCGTCTCGATCGTTGAGCGCCACGTAAAGCGTGCCCGTCGCATCGAGTTCGATGTCAATGCCGGTTTCCGCGCGCAGTCGTTCGCTAAAGGCGGGATAGAGGTCGCGGCCGGCGCAGGCGAGGCGAAAAAATGAGTCGGCTTGGTCGGCCTCGGCCTGCGGCGCAAGCATGCCGGCGGCGGCGTGCGAGCTTTCCGCTCCGAGCGCCTGACGCTCAAGAAGCACTACTTTTCGCACGCCTCGCTGGGCGAGCTCGCAGGCGATGGCGAGGCCAATGACGCCGCCGCCGATGATCAAGCAATCCGCCGTTTTTTTCTCATTACTTCGCATCAACGCAGGACTGCTGCTATAGTAGCGGCCGCTCAAAGCGGAGAAATAATTGCACTTTATAGTTGCTGTGTAATTACCGCCGACGATTATGAAACATACTATCACACTCATCCCCGGCGATGGCATCGGCCCGGAAGTGAGCTCATCCGTGGTGCGGATCATAGAGGCCGCGGGCGTCGAGGTGGCGTGGGAAACTTACCTCGCCGGCGCGCAGGCCCTCGCCAAATACGGCGAAACGCTGCCCGCCGAGTTGCTCGCATCAATCAAGCGCAACAAGGTCGCTTTAAAGGGACCGGTCACCACGCCCGTCGGGAAAGGCTTTACCTCCGTTAACGTCGGGCTGCGCCAAACGCTTGATCTCTACGCCAACCTGCGTCCCGTCAAAGCGCTGCCCAACGTGCCGTGCCGCTATCCTGAGACCGACTTCGTGGTGGTGCGCGAAAACACGGAAGACCTGTACGCCGGCCTGGAGCATGTGGTGGTGCCGGGCGTCGTCGAAAGCATCAAGATCATCACCGAGAAAGCTTCGACGCGCATCGCGCGCTTCGCCTTCGAGTATGCCGAGCAAGAGAATCGTCACAAGGTTACGGCGGTTCACAAGGCGAACATCATGAAACTCTCCGACGGATTGTTTCTCGATTGCTTCCGCAACGTCGCGGGGAGTATCCGGAGATTGAGGCGGACGATAAAATCGTTGACAACGCTTGCATGCAGCTGGTGATGAAGCCCGCGCAGTTTGACATCATGCTGCTGGAAAATTTGTACGGCGATATCGTCTCAGATTTGTGCGCCGGCCTCGTCGGAGGTTTGGGTCTGGTGCCGGGCGCAAACATCGGCGAATTGGGCGCCGTGTTTGAAGCGGTTCACGGCTCCGCGCCGGACATCGCCGGGCAGGGCATCGCCAACCCGACGGCGCTACTACAAACGGGCGTCTTGATGCTGCGCTACATAGATGAGCGCGAAGCGGCGGAGAAAATACAAAACGCACTCTTTAAAGTTTTAAACGACGGCAAAGTGCGCACACGAGACATCGGCGGAGAAGCGCGCACCAGCGAATTCGCCGACGCGATTATCGCAACGCTCCAAAAAGGATGAAGGATGAAGGATGAAAGCTGAGGACGGAAGAACATTTATTAAATTCTTTCATCCTTCATCCTTCATCCTTCATCCTTCATCCTTCCGAAGCTCCTTCCATGCAGTTGAGGTAATGAGATGAGCATCAGTCCCTATGCCGGGAAGCCCGCCGAGTCTTCTCTGCTCGTTAACGTTCCGCGATTGATCACGGCATATTATGCCGAGCGGCCTGACGCGCACGTGCGCGAGCAGCGTGTCGCCTTTGGCACCTCGGGGCACCGCGGATCTTCCTTCGCCCGCAGCTTTAATGAGGCGCACATTCTGGCCATCAGTCAGGCCATTTGCCTTTACCGTCAGGAACAGAAAATCGACGGGCCGCTTTTTATCGGCACAGACACGCACGCGCTCTCCGAGCCGGCGTTTGCGAGCGCGCTCGAAGTCTTGGCCGCCAATAACGTTGAGGTGATGATTGATCGCGACGGCGGCTACACGCCGACGCCCGTCGTTTCGCACGCGATTTTGAAATACAACCGTGGGCGCTCGCGCGGCGGCCTCGCCGACGGGATCGTGATTACGCCCTCGCACAATCCGCCCGAAGACGGCGGCTTCAAGTACAACCCGCCGCACGGCGGCCCCGCCGACACCGCCGTGACCAAGTGGATCGAAGATCGCGCCAACGCATTGCTCGCCGACGAGCTGCGCGGCGTGGCGCGCGTTTCTTACGAGCGCGCGCGTGGTGCGTCCACCACGCATCGCCACGATTATGTGGATTCTTATGTGGGCGATCTTGGCGCGGTCATTGATATGGAGGCCGTGAGCGGCGCGCGGCTCACGATCGGCGTTGATCCGCTGGGCGGCGCGAACGTGGCTTACTGGGGGCCGATCAGCGAGCGTTACAAAGTTGATCTGACTGTGATCAACGATGCGGTTGATCCGACTTTTCGTTTCATGAGCGTGGACTGGGACGGAAAGATTCGCATGGACTGTTCGTCGCCGTACGCGATGGCCGGACTGATCGCCCTCAAAGACCGCTACGACATCGCGTTCGGGAATGATCCGGACAGCGACCGGCACGGAATCGTCACGCGCAGCGCTGGTCTGTTGAACCCGAATCACTACTTGGCCGCATCCATCAATTATCTCTTCGGACACCGCAGCGATTGGAACAGCGCGACGGGCATCGGTAAAACCGTGGTCAGCAGCAGCATGATCAATCGCGTCGCGGCGCGTCTCAACCGGCGCTTGGTTGAAGTGCCCGTCGGCTTCAAATGGTTTGTCGACGGCTTGCTTGACGCTCCATCGGATTCGGCGGCGAGGAAAGCGCCGGCGCATCGTTTTTGCGCCCCGACGGAACAACCTGGACGACGGACAAAGACGGCATGATCCTCGATTTGCTGGCCGTAGAAATGATGGCGAAAACAAATCGCGATCCGGGCGAGCTGTACCGCGAGTTGACGGTTGAGTTCGGCGCTCCGGTTTACGAGCGCATCGATGCCCCGGCCACGCCGGCGCAAAAAGCGTTGCTCCAAAAGCTTTCGCCGGAGCAGGTGCGGGCCTCTGAGCTGGCGGGCGAGAAAATTACCGAGACGCTGACCGCCGCTCCGGGCAACGGCGCGGCCATTGGCGGTCTCAAAGTCGTGACTGAGAACGGCTGGTTCGCCGCACGTCCTTCGGGAACGGAAAACGTTTATAAGATTTACGCCGAAAGCTTCAAGGGCCAAGATCATTTGCGCCGCATTCAGGAAGAAGCGAAGGACCTGGTCACCAGCGTGCTCGCGGCTGCCGGACCATAATCGAATTACATTCCGACTGCAACAATCTATATGAGGAACACACCAAGCAAGTGGATTGTTGTCAGTACCGCCTGCTTAAGCTGGGCGGGTTCTTCCTTCGCCAAGACCCGCCCAGCTGAAGCAGGCGGTACTGACCAGAGCCCTGTTGCCAAGTCGGTATCTTGGTGTGCGGGGCATATAGTGCTGTTAACAATGAGGAGGTAGGACAATGATGACATTAAAGCGAGGCGTGAGGCGCGCGATCTCATTCGCTTGCATCGCCTTATTCCTGCTCGCCACGAGCGGCGCGGGAATGGAATCCGAGGCTTTGGGCCAAACAAGGCGTCGGCCGGCTCTGAGAAGAGCGCGCCCCACGAGCCCCGCCGTCCGCAGAGTGCCGCGCGGCACGCAGATGAAAGTTCGGCTTGATACCACCATCGACGCCAAAGACGCGAGGGAAGGCGACACCTTTACCGCGACGGTGCTCACGCCGTCCAAGTTTGCCGATGCGACGCTTGACGGTTACGTCGCGTCCGTCAAACAATCCGGAAGATTCAAAGGGCGTTCAGCTCTTAACCTGACTTTCACCAGAATCAATTATGAGGGCGGAGGAAGCGCTTCGCTGGGAGCCACCGTGGTGAGAATTTACGGTGAAGATAGCGTCAGCCGAGTGGACGACGAAGGCACCGTGCAGAGCGGATCGCGCGGTGAGTCTACGACGAAGCGAACCGTGGGCGGCGCGGTGGTCGGCGGCATTCTGGGCGGTCTCGCGGGCGGCGGCAAAGGTGCGGCCATCGGCGGCGCCATCGGCGCGGGCGCGGGCGCCGGCTCACAGGTCATTCGAGGAAGCAGCAAGGTCAAACTCGAAAACGGTACGGAGATGCTAGTCAGAGTCACCAATTAGCGCATCTTCCGCCAAAAAAGCGCCCGGCCGCACACGTCTCATACCGTAGGGGAAGCCTTCTTCTGAGCTCGCGCAGAGCGAGGTTTCCTTGTTTTAACTGTGTCCTTGCAGCAGTGCGACGTGTGATTGAATGAATAAATGCGATTGGGCTTCCGCATTTCACCGACTGGGCGTAAAATGTACCCGCTCATGTCACAACGTGACGCCCGCACTTCTACCGAACCCCAAAGAAATCGAGGCGTTGATCGCACAACGCGAAGCCGGTTAGTTGAGCGAAAATGATACTCGTTCAATCCTGCAAGGCAATCTTCGAAGATCGCCTCATCATGCACAAGTTTGGATTCCAAGCGCCAAGTGCTTAGCAAACCACAGTTTTTAAACGGATGACATCGCACCGTTTGTCCATCACCCCGCTACCTGCTGATACCTACAATCAATCATCAAGGGAGCTTGATTCCCCTTTGTTGGTAGGTGCAACAAAATCGTTCCGCTAAGGATGCAAATAGTTATGCTTTTTGAGTACAAATTAGTCGCAGATTGGCCGCCTTTGGCTTGGCTCGCGAGATGCCACGATGCGAGTCAAGCGATGACCATCTTTCATGGCCAGCGTGTTGAAATCACTCCGGAATGGTTTTGCGAAGCGGTGTGGGCAGGCCCTTACGAAGATGGCGGTTTCGATCAGACGGACATCATCGCCGGCAGTGGCGGGCGGCTGCGAGACGGGCGGGCGATCTTCGTTTCATCCGGCTCAACCGTGGATCGCCTCAACTCGCTGGAAGTGGCGGACGGCGCATGGGTCTCGAATTCGCTCGCTTGCTTGCTGGCCGCAACCCGGGCCCGCATTGACCCGAGCCTGCCGCCGCTGCTGAATTTACAGTTCGATGCTTCAATATTAGCCGCCAGCGCGGCGCGATCGCGCTCGGGCCCGAGCAACCCGGTCTGACCATTGATTACCGCCTCTGAGATCCCTCCGGATGCGAAGCCAACCACCGGAAGTCCCATAGACTGAGCCTCAATCGCCACAGTAGGAAATGCCTCGGTGTGACCGGTGCGAGCCGTGATACTCGGTATACAGAGAACGCGGGCGCGGTTCATCCACCCTCGCATCTCCACCAGTGGGATAGTGCCCAAGAAGCGTACGCGCGCATCTAACTCCTTCGCCTGACGCTCGAGCTCACCTTGCAGCCTGCCTTGCCCGGCGATGACGAGCTCAGCCTCAGGGATGCGCGTCTGCACCTCGCGCATTGCGGCGATGAGGTGCGCCACGCCTTTGACCGGAATTAGTCGCCCGGCGAATAACACTATCGGCTCTCGCGCGACTGTGGGGTCGGGACGGAACAACTCCGTATCGACGCCGATGTGATGGACGACGATTTTATCCTCGGGCCACCCGCGCGCGAGCATCAGCCCACGAATGAACTCCGAAACGGCGATGAACAGCCGTCCCTCGCGCTTGAGGGACTCACGCCGTTGCACGTATAAATGGTACCGCCCGCCGAGATTATGAAGCGCTTCATCGTTGAGCGTGACATCGGAGCCGTGGAACGTGGTGACAAGCGGTATGCGGAGCCGCCGCGCCAAAGGAATCGCCATCACGCCGTCGTAGCCTAAATGCGCGTGAATGACCACCGGATGTAGTTGGCGCGGGCACGGATCAAGTTCGGCCCTAGACCTAGCCACTCAAACGCTTTCTGGCCGACACGTCCGATTAAGCCACCACGGCTGAGCACCAGTGTGCGTTCACTCGGAAGGTCGATGCCGGGCACGCGGCGCAGACCGACATAGTGGCTCCGGTAACGGCTCACTGCCTCGCCTTGGCTGCGAATGTACGTCTCGGTCCCCGTCAATAACTCGCTACGGTAGACAATGACAACCGGCCGAGCGTCTGAGGGAACATGAGAATTTTAGAAGATGCCACAGTATTATGTATGAAGCGTGCGCGTAAATCAGGCGGCAATGCGCTAAACCAATCTGTTCTTTGACTATCGCCGCCGGTTGGCTCTGTCGGTAATTGCTCAGGTAGTGGCTTACATCTATATGCAGAACACACCAAGATGCCGACTCGTGAGACGGACAGGTCAGTACCGCCTGCTTCAGCGGGGCGGGTGCTGGCGAGCAAGAACCCGCCCAGCTGAAGCAGGCGGTACTGACACGCTCCACTTCCTCGGTGTGCGGGGCATATAGGTGAGTACTGACGACAATTATAACGATCAATGAAGAGGCGCACACACGCCTCGTGCATCTGTGCTGACTTCTGGGGGGATGATAATGTATTTCGTACAAAGCGTGCCAGCCGTTGGCGCAAGGCTAGATTCCAGCGCTCCACGTGCGCCGTGGCGCTGTACGAACAGGATCAATACTCAAATCTGAGTAAAGCACGGGCTGCGGACACGTCCGCGGACTCTATATGCTTGATCCTCAGATCGCAAGTAATTGAAAACGCTATAGTATATCGGCCCTACCTGCACAAAGATTTCCACTTGTGGAAATCTCGTGGAAATCCTGGCGCATAGCGGCATAGGTAGTTTACTTTCAATGATTTAATGAAAATGAAGATCGCCACGAACAAACGCTCAGAGCGCGTGATCAATACTTCACTGCGCACAATCGCGGACAGCGCTTTTCGCGCGCGGCCGGGGATCCGCTGGTTCTTGGCAATCATGTGCGGCTGCTCCAAGATGCCGGGGAGAATTACCCGGCGTGGCTCAGGCCATCGCGTCGGCGCAAAAGTCCATTCTTTTTGAAGGCTACATTATTCATGATGATGATGCCGGCTATGAATTCGCCGAGGCCTTGAAGGCCAAGGCGCGCGCGGCGTGCGAGTGCGGTTGATCTACGACTGGATGGGAGCGCTCGGCACCACGTCGCGCAGGTTCTGTGCGCTCGCGCGCGCGGGCGTTGGTGAGATGCTTTAACCCGCCGAGTCTGGAAAGCCCGTTCGGATGGCTGAGCCGCGACCATCGCAAGATGCTCTCGGTTGACTCGCGAGTGGGTTTCGTCACCGGTCTGTGCGTCGGACGGATGTGGGTCGGCGATCCGGCGCGAGGCATTGGCCGTGGCGCGACACGGGCGTGGAAGTGCGCGGGCCGGCAATCGCGGACATCGAGCGGGCGTTCGCGCAGGTGTGGGCAGCCTGCGGCGGCTCGCCTATCCCAGAAGCGGAACTGCCTCGGGCCGATGCTCTCGCGCCCGCCGGAGACTTCACGCTGCGCGTCGTCGATACCATTCCGAACACCGCCGGCCTTTATCGGCTCGATCAATTAATCGCCGCCGTCGCGCGCAAATCGCTGTGGTTGGCTGATGCTTACTTCGCCGGCACCACGCCTTATGTGCAGGCGCTGCGCGCGGCCGCGCTCGACGGCGTTGACGTGAGATTGCTTGTCCCAGGGGGCACTGATATTCCGATCTTGCGACCGCGCGCGCCGGCTATCGCCCGCTACTCGAAGCCGGCGTGCGCGTCTACGAATGGAACGGGCCGATGATGCACGCCAAAACCGCGGTGGCCGATGGCCGCTGGGCGCGCGTCGGCTCCACCAATCTGAACGTCGCCAGCTGGCTGGGAAACTACGAACTGGATGTCGCGGTGGAGGACAGGCGCTTCGCGCGGGAAATGGAAGAGATGTATCTGCACGACCTGACGCACTCGACCGAAATCGTGCTCAGCGAACAAAAGCGCGTGCAAACAATTGGCGGGCGCCGGCAAAAGCGACCGCACCGCACCGGCCGCGGCGGAAGCGCCGGGCGCGCTGCGGCCGGCGCGCTGCGGATTGGCAATGCGGTGGGCGCCGCGATCACCAACCACCGCGTGCTCGGCGCGACCGAAGCGCGCATGATGGTGTTGGTCGGCTTGGCGCTTATCGGCTTTGCGGTTGTCGCGCTCCTGTGGCCGCGAGTGATTGCCGTCCCCCTCGCGGCGCTCGGCCTCTGGGTGGCTCTTTCTTTTTTGATTAAAGCTTACAAATTGCGCGCCGGCCAAAGCGACAAATCGTGACGGCGCCTCCTTCACCAGCGCTTCCCCGAACCATGAGTTGGCTTCATCTCTCTGTGTGCCTCCCTTGTCTTTTCTCTGTGATTCTCTGTGTTTAGAGGTAATACCTCCTTTTAAGGGTACTAGAAGGGGTAACATAAGCTGTACGCATACTCAAATTTGTCGGACTCGGTGGAGGCCGAAATTGCCACATGTCTCTATTTACTTTTGCTTATGTTACTTTTGCTTATGCGACACGCCTGTCTCATACCCGCGCTTTTCTGAAGTTCGGTGAGTTGATTGTAAGGGAACTCGCCCAAGGACAAATTCACAATTATCAAATCTCTCTGAGCTCCGGGCAGTACTTGCGTTTAATCATCGATCATCAAGGGATGGGCGTAGGGTTTATCCTGTACGCGCCTGACGGAGGAAGGGTCTACGAGGTCAAACGCCAGAAGGTAATAAACGGAAAACTCTCACTCTCAACAGATGAAAGGTAAGTTGTCACTTCATGGTTGGATCAGCGGAATCAGTTTCCTGGTTGACGAAGGTGAGCGTCGTGCCCAAGTTTTCAAGCGAACGCAGCGGATTTTCGATCGCCTGGCGATCACCGACGACGAGCACCACCATGCGCGAAGGGTCAAGGTGATTGGCGGCCGCGCGCCGCACATCGTCCAGAGTGACGGCACGGATGCGCGCGATGTAGTTGTTAAAGTAATCGTCGGGCAGATCGTGGAGCGCGAGGTCGGCCAAGCGGTCGGCCACTTGCGCCGGCGTCTCGAAGCCGCGCGGGTAGCCGCGAATGATCGCTTGCTTCGCGAAGTTTAACTCCTCCGGTGTGATCGGAATCTCGCCGCGCACGCCGCGCAATTCTTTGAGAAATTCAACGATTGATTCTTTGGTGACCATCGTCTGCACGCCGGCCGTGGCGACAAACGGGCCGGGGGCGCGCCGAAAGCTAAATGAGGTGCGCGCGCCGTACGTGTACCCTTTGTTTTCCCGCAGATTCATGTTCACGCGCGAAGTGAATTGCCCGCCGAGCAGCGTGTTCATTACGAGCAAAGGAAAGTAGTCCGGCGTGCGACGATCGAGGCCGACTTGCCCGATGGCGATCACCGATTGAGCTGAGCCGGGCCGGTCAACCAGGTAAAGGGTCGCGCGCTCGCGCGGCGGCGGTTGTGCGATGGTAATTGTTGGCACGGCGGCCTGCCGCCTGTGTGCAAGCGTTTTTTCAAGCTGAGGGATCAGAGCCTCGGGCGTGACATCACCGGCCACGATGAGCGTCGCGTTGTTGGGACGATAATAAGTTTCGTAAAAGCGGCGCACATCCGGCTCGCCAATTGAGCGCACAGACGCTTCCGTGCCAATCAACGGATTGCCGTACGGATGAGCGGAACCGTAAAGCAGAGCGGAGTAAGCGAGGTCCGCCATCTCGCTCGCGTTGTCGCGCCGCTGCATGATGGCGGTCACACGGGAGGCTCGCAAACGTTCGAGTTCACGCGGCGGAAAAGAAGGGTTGAGCAGTACGTCTGCGTAAATCTCGAGCGCGCGATCAAGATGGCGCGTGAGCGTTAACAAATTAATTGCGCTCGAATCATAGCCGGCTCCGCTGCCAAGTCGCGCGCCAATCGCCGCCAATTGGTTTGACACGTCCAGGGCGGTGCGCCCTGCGGCGGTGCCTTCGTCAAGCATGTCGGCCGTGAGGCTCGCGAGACCCGTTAATTGCTCGCGCATGTCGGCCGCTGCGCCAATCTTCAAAACCAAATTCATGTTTACGACTGGCAGTTTGTGATTCTCAACAATCAAAACTTCCAATCCGTTGGAGAGATGTCGCCGCTGCAATTGCGGAAGCTCGAAACGCGGGTCGGGCTGCGGCCGCGGCTTGTCGTAGAGCCCGCCGCGCAACACTTCCTTCGCCCGCTCTTTTGCGTGCTCTCCCGAAATAACGCCGCTCGCCGAGTTTCGCGGCGGCGCGGAACCGGCCGGGGCGGTCACGGCCGCTTCGGCTTTCGTCACCGCTTGCGCGCCCGCCACCATGTCCGGGCTCTTTTGCGGCGTCACGGCGGAGACTGAGGCCGGCTGCGAAGCGGCGATCGCCGTCGGACTTGTGGCCGCCGGCTCTGCGGTTTTCTCGTCGCCCCGCAATCGCGGAACCACAGTCACCACCAGGCGCTTTTCGGTCAGGTATTGATTCGCCGCTCTTTGCACGTCGGCGGCCGTCACGCGGCGGTAACGCGCGAGGTCTTCGTTGAAGTATCCGGGTTTGTTCAGGAACACAGAGTATTGATTAAGCTGGTCGCTTTTTCCGCCGAACCCGCCGATTGTTTGCAGGCTGTAAACAAACGAGGCCTCGATCGCGTTGTAAGCTCGCCGCATTTCTTCAACGGTCGGCGGCGCCTCTCTAATCTTCGCCACTTCCTCATCGATGATCGCCTCGATCTCTGCAATGGGGCAATGGGGCTTGGCGGTGGAAACGATTTGGAATAATCCGGCGATTTCGCGCGAGCTATGAAAGGCGCTCGCATCCTGGGCCGCTTGGCGCTCGTAGACCAGCGATTTGTAGAGGCGCGAGCCTTTGCCGCCGGCCAGCACGCCGGAGAGCACATCCAGAACCGCGTCGTCCGCGCTCCATTGCGGCGCCGCGTGCCGGCCAGATAAACGCGCGGCAATTGCACTCGATCATCCATCGTGATACGCCTCTCGCGCTCCAACTGCGGCTGTCGCGCAGAGACCGCTTCCACCTGCGGGCCGGGTTTGACGGGGCCGAAATACTTTTCAACCAGACGCGCTTCCGCTTCATCAAAGTCGCCGGCGATCGTGAGGCTCGCGTTGTTTGGCACGTAGAAGCGCCTGAAGAAGTCTTGCACATCGCCCATTGAAGCGGCGTTCAGATCATCAAGCGAGCCTATGGTGAGCCAGTGATAAGGGTGATCCGGCGGGTACATCGCTTCGGCGATGCGCGCGGAGACCAGACCGTAGGGGCGATTATCGTAGTTTTGCCGCTTCTCATTTTTAACGACGGCGCGCTGATTGTCGAGTTTTTCGTCGGTCATGGCGTCGAGCAAATAGCCCATGCGGTCGGACTCAAGCCAGAGCGCGAGCTCCAGAAAGTTTGCGGGCACCACCTCCCAGTAGTTAGTGCGGTCGGCGTTGGTCGAGCCGTTCAAGGTGCCGCCGGCTTCTTGCAGCGGAATAAAGAAATCGTCGTCGTAATGCTTGGAGCCCTGAAACATCATGTGCTCGAAGAGGTGAGCGAATCCCGTGCGGCCGGGAACTTCATTTTTTGAGCCGACGTGATACCAGATGTTAACGGCCACAATCGGAATTGCACGATCCTGATGGAAGATCACGCGCAAACCGTTTGCGAGTTGACATTGAGTGTAACTAATGGGCGGCAACACGAACTCGCCCGTAGCTGTTGTGAGATTTTTGTTCGTCATTCTCTTTTGTTGTCGAGCAAACCGGGAGGATGATCTTGTGACGGCTCGCCGTCATGCTTTGGTCGTGATTGTACTCCGCGCTTTCGCAGACCGCCAACGTTGCCCCACTCCACGAGGCTTGTTAGAATCCGCGCACACACACAAAAATCAATGTCTCTTTCAACAGACTTCATCGTAATCGGCAGCGGCATCGCGGGCCTGCGAGCGGCGCGAGATCGCCGAGGCGGGGCGCGCGTCACGGTGCTCACGAAAGACCGGACGACCGAGTCGAACACAGAGTATGCGCAAGGCGGCATCGCCGTCGCTCTTTCCGACGATGACGAAATCGCGCTTCACGAGAAAGACACGCTCAAGGCCGGGGCCGGCCTCTGCGACCGCCGCGCGGTGCATATTTTGGTTGACGACGGGCCGCGCTACATACAGGAATTGATCGATTGGGGCGCGGAGTTTGACCGCGAGGCCGGCCGCCTGGTGTTCACGCAAGAGGCCGCGCATTCGCGCCGTCGTATTCTGCACGCGAACGGCGATTCCACCGGGCGCGAATTGGTGCGCGCGCTACTCGCCCGGGCGCGCTCCGAAGCGAAAATCACTTTTCTCGCTCACGCTGCGACCGAGTCTCTGGTGGTGGAAGACGAGCGCTGCGCGGGCGTGCGCTATTTGGACCCGCTGGTGCGCGCGCCGCGCGAGTTGCGCGCGCGCGCCGTGGTGCTTGCGTCCGGCGGGGCCGGCCAGCTTTTCTTGCACACCACCAATCCGGAGGTGGCGACCGGCGACGGCATGGCGATGGCCTACGCGGCGGGCGCCGAACTGGCCGACATGGAGTTTGTGCAGTTTCACCCGACGGCGCTCGCGCTCGAAGGCGCGCCACGCTTTTTGCTGAGCGAAGCGATGCGCGGCGAAGGCGGCGTCTTAAGAAACGCCGCGGGCTCGCGCTTTATGCCGCACTATCACGAGCGCGCCGAGCTCGCTCCGCGCGACATCGTCAGCCGCTCAATCGTCGCCGAGATGGCGCGCACCGCCGAGCGCGCGGTTTACCTTGACATGACCGCGCTCGACGCCAGGTTCTTGCGCCACCGCTTTCCGAAGATTTACGAAACCTGTTTGCGTTACGCGCTCGATATCACACGCGACCCGCTGCCCGTTTCTCCGGCGGCCCACTACTTTATGGGCGGCGTGCGCACCGATCTCACCGGCCGGACGACGCTCGCCGGATTGTACGCGGCGGGCGAAGTGGCCTGCACCGGCGTGCACGGCGCCAATCGTCTGGCCTCCAACTCCTTGCTGGAAGGACTCGTCTTCGGGGGCGCTCAGGCGCCGCAGTCATCGCAGATCACAAAGACTCGCCGCCGGCGCAGATCAATAACCGCGACACGTCATCGACATCTACGCTCTACAGCGGCGATGTGGCCCTTGCGGTGCGCAAGCGCGTGCGCCGGTTGATGTGGGAGCGCGTCGGCATCATCCGTACGCGCGAAACGCTTGAGCGCGCGCTGCGTGAGTTTGGGCAAATCGCGCAGGCCAAGCTGGCTCCCGCGTCGCGCAACTTTCTGACGCTCGGGACGCTCGTTGCGCGCGCAGCGCTGTGGCGCGAGGAATCGCGCGGCGGCCATTTCCGCGACGACTTCCCCGAGCGCGACGACGATCACTGGCGCGTCCATTCCATCCAGCTGAGCAATCGGGAAATTAGCGCGAGCGAAACCATAGACTTCTCCCCCGCTCAGATGACAGTCTGACTCCGAGCCATGCAGCTGGCGGGCGAGAAGTGGATCAGCGTCAGAGCCGCCGCGACTCTCAAGCTAGGGCATCAACGATCAAGGATTGCGGGCGCAGGATGTAGCGCGATGACAGCACGGCGGCTCAAAGTATGAACGATGAACGATGAACGATGAAGTCTGCCAGGCGAAGTAAGAAGTTCTTCCGGCTTGAACTTCATCGTTCATCGTTCATCGTTCATCGTTTAAATCGGTGGCTAATTACGAGAAGTTGCACGAGTGGAATTTGTCGCCGCGCGAGGCCGTGGAGCTGCAAAATGAGTTGCGCGCGCGGGTGCGCATTGAAGCGTTGCGGGGCGAGGTGAGAACGATCGCTGGCGCCGATATTTCGTTTAATAAATACTCTTCGACAATCTACGCGGGAGTGGTGGTGCTGGAGCTGCCGTCGTTGCGAGTGATCGCGGAGGCGGGCGTCGTCAGCGAAACGCGCTTTCCTTATGTGCCGGGATTGCTTTCCTTCAGAGAATCGCCGGCGGTGTTGGAGGCGTGGGAGAAGCTCGGCGTGGAGCCTGACGTGGTGTTTTTTGACGGTCAAGGCTTGGCTCACCCGCGGCGCGTAGGCATCGCTTCGCACGCCGGATTGTTTCTCAACCGGCCCACCATCGGCTGCGCCAAATCGGTGCTCGTTGGCAAGTATGAAGAGCCGGCGTCCGAGCGCGGCAGTTGGTCGCCGATGATTGATCGCGGGGAAATGGTCGGCGCCGCCGTGAGAACCAAAAACAATGTGGCGCCCGTTTTCATTTCACCCGGACATCTGATTGATTTGCCGGGCGCCATCGAACTCACGCTCGCCTGCGATGGCGGCTACCGCATCCCTGAGCCCACGCGCCGCGCGCACCAGCTCGTCAACAAACTCAGAAAACAAACGATGGCAACAACCCATGCGGAGATGAAAGCCGAAGACGAAGGATTTAAATTGTCGTGAGCGCGGTCGCAAACAAATCAAATGTCGGGTGTGTGAGCGTATGAACGAAAGGAGAGCGCCGCGGCGGCGGCGATCCCCGGTTAACCGCCGGCGCTTCATCGCGGAGGCAGCAGCGTCGGGCGTGCTCTTTTTGGGCGGCGCGGCGCTCAAAGATGGAGCCGCATCGCGCGGGGCAGTTGGTTCGCCGGAATCGTTTTCAAGCTTCGGCTGGCCCGCGATCACCGCGCAGTGCCGACCCTGGACATACTGGTGGTGGATGGGGAGCGCCGTTGACGAGCGAAACGTTTCCCGCCTTTTGACTGAATACCGCCGGGCCGGCCTCGGCGGCGTGCACATCATCCCGATTTACGGCGCGCGTGGGTTCGCGTCTCGCGACCTACGCTTTCTGACCTCTCGCTGGATCAAGGCGCTCGCGCACACCTGCGACGCGGCCAAGTCGCTCGGCATGGGCGTTGACCTGACGACGGGCACGGGCTGGCCCTTCGGCGGGCCGTGGGTCACTGAAAGCGACGCCGCGCCGTTGCTGTTGATGGAGCGCTACACTTTAGAGTCGGGCGGCGCATTGCCTCGGGCCGTGCGCTCCGCCAAACAGCCGCACGCGAAACTGGCGACTTTAATGGCTTACTCGGCCGCCGGCGAAACTTTGGATTTAACCGCTCGCGTGAACAGGGAGCGCCATCTCGCGTGGAGCGCGCCCGGAAAAGGGTGGACGCTCTACGCGGTCTTCGAGGGGCGCACTGGTCAGCAGGTCAAGCGCGCCGCGCCGGGCG
>JBBJMB010000206.1:0-7166 GCA_037719755.1 Pyrinomonadaceae bacterium | reverse complement strand
CGATGATCCGTCGCACTTGGTGCAGGCGGCGGCGATCGGCGTCGCCGCGGCCGCGCTGTTGGCGGCGTGGGGCGTGTTCATCAGGTTGAATAAAAGCGCGGAGCAGATGGAACCTGAAGCGATGGAGCAGGCCAAGAGCGAGGACCAGAAAGTGGAGAGCGAGGATAGAGCGGCCGGATAAACAGAAGCATGGCGAAGTTGACAAACATCTGGTACCTCAGCACGCTGTTTTCGACGAGCGGTGCGAGCGCGTGCAAGTTTATGAAAGGTGAATTGACAGACACGACGATCTCATGAGAATAGTCCATCATGTCGCCACGCTTGGAGATCGAATATTGCACACAATGTCGCTGGCTCTTACGCGCCGCTTGGATGGCGCAGGAACTGTTGACCACGTTTGAAGCCGAGCTGGGAGAAGTTGCGCTTGTGCCCGGGACAGGAGGCATCTTTGAACGGAGAAATTATCTTCTCACGAAAAGAGCAAGGACGTTTTCCCGAAGCGAAGGAATTGAAGCAGCTTGTCAGGGATCGAGTCTCTCCAGAAAGAGATCTTGGACACAGCGATCGCCGTTAACTTGCGGCGCTCACTCGCGCGTTTATCATAACAGCTGAAGTTAATTTTATTTGTTGATGTTAACGCCGCAACCTGTCACTTCAGAACAAACGCCGGGCATCCTCGGTCTGGTGGCTACAGTGTACGCCGAGTATGGCTGCACGCTTGACGCCGAGAATGAAGAACCGTACTTGCTGCGAGCCGGAGACTATTTTCGTGCGAGTGGAGGCGAGTGCTGGGCGGTTGAAGAAGAAGGAACAATCAAAGCAACGGTAGCCATCTTCTTGAAAGCCGATGCCGGGGAATTGAAGACTCTTTACGTCCATCGTTCTTTGCGTCGGCAAGGTTGGGGACGCCGGCTGGTTGAGCTCGCCGCTGAACATGCGCGGCAAGCCGGGAAAAGTAAAATCTACTTGTGGAGCGATACGCGCTTTGTTGACGCGCATCGTCTTTATCAAAACATGGGATTTACCCAATGCGGAGTGCGGGAACTGCATGACTCTAACAACTCTCGTGAATATCGTTTTGAGAAAGACCTTGTGAGAGCTCTTGATGACATCGATGCCGCGCCGGATAAGCCGCCAAAGTCTCTGTTCGGTTAAAGACTCTTTTCAAATATCATAATCACGGTCGATGGCGGTAAATATTGAAAAAGCGGAAAACCGTCAACAAACATGGCCATGGCTTTGCATCTTTGCAATTTTAGCGATGACCGCGCTAGTGCTGCGCGCCCAGGGACGTTTGTGGCAATGCGCGTGCGGCCACATTCTGCTTTGGGCCGGCAACGTTTTGAGCGCTGACAATTCGCAGCATCTGCTTGACCCCTACAGCTTCACGCATGCGCTGCACGGCTTTGTCTTCTGCGGCCTGCTGGCGTGGGCGGCGCCGCGATTGGCGCCGATGTGGCAGTTATGTCTGGCCGTTTTGACGGAGGCCGTGTGGGAGATCATAGAGAATTCGGCGTACGTCATCAAGCGATACCGCGAAGCGACAGCGGCGCTCGGCTATGAGGGCGATACGATCGTCAATTCCTTGAGCGACATTGCGCTGTGCGGCCTGGGATTTGTAATCGCCAAACAACTGGGCTGGCGCCGGTCGCTGGCATTGTTTGCGATTACGGAGCTTGTGCTGTTGTGGTGGATTAAAGACAACTTGACGTTGAACGTATTGATGTTGATTTACCCGGTAGCGGCAATCAAAAAGTGGCAGATGGGGTAACCGCAAGTTTAATTTTATGACCGCGCTTAGCGTTAACTTTTAATTCGCACAACCAATGATGGGACACACGAAAGCTCACTGCGGAGAAGAGAGAAAAAACTGTGAACGGATTTGCAGGCGGAGGGACATATCTCCGCCCGAACATTCTTTGCCACCAAGCGCACACATTTGAAAAACGGTCTCAGCAATCGTTTTTACCGGGATGATTTGTCTAAAATGTCGCGGAAATGCGACATTGTTTCATGCGTAGCACGCACTCGTGTATTTGGTGGAAGTGTGTCAAACCGACTATCCGGTCAGTTGCTTGGGTATAAATATAAGCATGCGTCAAGACGGACATTTGGCAAGACTTGTCGTCCGTGCGATGTTGCTTATAAGATTTCCAAGAATCAATCGGAGTAACCATTGTTTGAGGTGTGTGATGAAGTTGCAAATGCTCGCTTTATTGATAACCGCGTTGATGCCAATCCCACTGTGCGCTGCGCCGCCGGGTAAACAATCGAGTCCGGTAAAAAAAGCCGGCTCCGAATAGGCGCAGCCCTTTAGCTCAGCTGATTTTCGCATCCCGCATCGTAGTTTGTGTTGGGCAACGGCCTCACGCTCCTGGTTCATGAGGATCATCACGTGCCAGTAGTGGCCGTTAACCTTTGGTACCATGTCGGTTCACGCAACGAGAAGCGGGGAAAGACCGGCTTCGCACATCTCTTTGAGCGCTTTCTCTTTAACGGCTCCGAGAATTATCCGCACGGTTGAGTTGATGTAGACGAGGGTTTTCCAAAAGTGATTTTAATGAAATTGATTTACCTGATCGTTCTTCTAATGAGCATTTCGGCGACGTTATGCGACCGGGCGCAGGCGCAGCGTCAAAGGCGCGCTCGTCCATCTGAGGCAAACATCAATGCCGCTGTTGATCGAACGCTGACGGGAGTTTACCGTCTCGACCCGGAGAGCAGCGATAGATTGTATTCAGCCGTGGCGGGCGCCTCAAGCAAGGTTCCGTTTGAAGGACAACAACGCTTCCTGATAGATTTGACGATCCGACTCACGCCGCCCGATCTGATTGCGATTGAACAAAACGGCGCGACGATTTCCATCGCCTCGTCGCGCGCGCCCCGCATCACCTTCCGAGCCGACGGAACTGTGCACGCCGAACAGATCGGCGATGGCCAAACGATTCGCAATCGCGCGGTGCTCACCGATGGCGGCTTAACCGTTACTTCGAGCGGCAATAGGAACATAGATAAATTCACGGTTACCTTTCGCGCTCTTGATCGGGGCCGCCGCCTGCGCATCACGCGCCGTATTTATGCGGAGCAATTGATCCAGGCGATAGATGTGCAAAGCATCTATAACAAAGTCTCCGACGTCGCCCAATGGAGCATTTACGGAGAGGAACAGCCGCAGCCGCCTGTGGGCGAGCGAGTTGTTTCCTCGAGCGTCGAGTCGCCGTCAATTAAAGTCGAACAAAGTCAAGCTCAAGTTCTGCGCGACGCTCTTGACCGGTGGATCGCCGCCACCAATGCCAAAGACGTCGAAGAACAGATGCGCTTTTATCAACCACAGGTGGAAGCTTTTTACTTGGCGCGCAACGTTTCGCGCGCCAGTGTGCGCGCCGAAAAAATGCGCGTCTTTGCGAAGGCCGTGGGAGTTGATGTGCGCGCGGCTGAGCCTGAGATTATTTTTCGCGATGCGGGCCGCGCCGCAATCATGCGCTTTCGTAAACAATATAAAATCGATCAAGGACGACAAAGTCGCCGCGGCGAAGTCGTGCAGGAACTTCGCTGGCAGTTAATCAACGGAAGCTGGAAGATAACAAGCGAGCGTGATGTCAAAGTGATTCGCTAAATAATCTGAGGCTATGAGCGCCGGCGCGGGCCCGCGCGATTTTCAATGGAACCGACATTTAGACAAGCCGATGCGTCACACGCCGATTTACTAATTGAGTTGATGCGTGAGTTTTATCTGATCGAACATCTGCCTTTTGATGAAAGCGTTGCCCGGCGCGCGTTACCGCACATCCTGGATCACCGAGCGCACGGCTTAATTTTTCTGATCGAGTTGGCGGAAAAAGTTGCAGGCTATGTGGTGCTTACTTTCGGCTTCAGCTTAGAGTTTCATGGGCGCGATGCTCTGGTTGATGAATTGTATGTCAGAGAGAGTTTTCGCGGACAGGGAATCGGCCAAACGACGCTCCGCTTTATCGAAGCCGCGTGTCGCAGCGAAAGCGTGGAGGCGGTGCATCTGGAAGTGGATCACGCGAATACCAGAGCACAAAGCTTGTACCGCCGTGCGGGCTACCAAGATCATCAGCGTTATTTGCTGACCAAGTGGCTTACCTAAGCGGCAGCGACTGCCGACGCATGAATTGCGTTTGACCATCAGGTTGATAGCGTCCCACAATCTGTGCAGACGATGGTGCTTACTTTTCGCGTGAATCGTGAGAATCACCACTTATGAAAACCAGTTGCGACCCGGCCCTAATAATCTCGGCTTCGTTGATCCGGAAATTCAAAGAATCATCCGGGTTCACGATGACCAACAACTGCCCGCGCAATTGACGGCGGATGGCGATCATTTGCGTGTCTTCGGAAACGCTCACCCGGTGAACTTCCACTTCCGTACCTCGCAAGCGGACGTTGAACAAGCGGGTCGAATTAGTGGCGTGCGCAACAAACCGGTTGGCGACAAGTTGAGCAACAGCTTGAGCTGCGACGAAAACCAGATCACGTCGTCCACGTGCGTCCAAAAAAGCGTCGCGCGACCGAAAGCATCGCGCCCCAAAACGAGATTCGCGTGAGTAGCTTGCACCCGTACATCGGCGCTTGCGTCGAGGCCGCTGGCCGCGAACGTGAGCCCCACAACGGCGCGCTCTTGAGGTGCGCGCTCAGCCGCGCGTGTGGTTTCCAGTCGCGCGTGTTCGCCCCACGCGGCGATGCACGCGATGGCAGCGCTCTTGATTGTGGGATGGTGCGGAAGATTCGCGGAACCGGCAATTGATGAAGTTGAGGAATGCGGTTGGTTGCGATCAAGCACGACTGTTGAAACTTTGTCCAAGCTGATGTCGGCCAAGGCTTTCGCTAAAAGTCGTTGACATGCGGCTGACAAGCAGTTGTCGCTGCCGGTTGACCAGTACCCGATAAATGCGCTCATGCTCGACAAGCTCACTCGACGCGAAAATCGCTTTCACTCAACGAGCGACGCCCGAGACGCTGAGGATACGCGAGCGGGCGCAGAGAAATCATGAATCTCTGCGCCCGCGCGCGCTCTCTCTCTCGTCTCGGCGGTGGGTCCGGCGTCGCAATCTTCTCAGTTCCGGTTTAGTACTATCTGTCATTGCTAACAGCGATTCTCACTGAAGAAAGCATCAACGTAGCCCCAATTGTCAAGACAACACGACGTCTTTGAACTCTTGTTGGCGCTCGACAAGTTCGACGAAGATAAGGCATCTTGCTGATGAAGATGTGCGATAAGTGTCTATTTCAAAATACACGCGTCGATGAATTAGCCGCAGATTAATCTCTCGACGCTGCAACCTTTTGGCCGCGCGCGTCACTTACTAAATGAAGCGATGATCAAGCGTCTGGAGATTACTTTGACGAGACCGCCGGGCGCCCCCGCCGCTTTTCTGGACGGGCCCCGTGAAAATCTTGTCTCGCGAGCGCGCGACGGTGACGAGGAAGCCTTCCGGTTCATCTTCGAGCGCTATGCGCGCCCGATTATCAGTTTCATCTATGACATGATCGGCAAACAGGAGGCGGCCGAAGAGCTGGCCCAGGAAACGTTTGTGCGCGCTTTCAAGAATTTAGGCTCGCTGCAAAGCGACGCTCAGCTCTCAACTTGGTTGTTCGGGATCGCCAAAAACGTGACGCGCGAAGCTCTGCGCGCGCCGCCGAAACGAAAACATTGTCGAGCTTGACCGCGCGCTGGAAACCAGTTTGCGCGACGCCGAGTTGCAGCCCGACGGCCAACTCCTTAATAAAGAACTCAACGATGTGATCCGCCAAGCCCTTGCGTTGCTTGATGAAGACAAGCGGCTGGTTTTCTCTCTCAAGATTTTTCACCACTTGTGTTACGACGAAATAGCCGAGATCACCGGATTTTCGGTCGCCAAACTGAAAACCGATTTGCACCGCGCGAAGGCCGAGATGCGCCTTCGCATCGGGCCTTACCTGAGGATGAGCGATGAAGTGTGAAGAGTGCCTGCCGAGCATAGATGATTACGTAGAGGAAGAGTTGGACCTTCAAGATGCTGGCCCTCTGGCCGCCCATCTTGCCTCTTGCCAAAAGTGCTCAGGCGTTTACGAAGAGTCGCTTTATGAAAAGCAAGCATACGACCGCTACCGGCGGCAGCTCTCTGTTCCGCCTGCAATGTGGAACGCCGTGCGCGCTAGAATTGCAGACCAAAAACCTGCCGCCTCATTCTGGCCGCAGTGGCGAGAATTAGCGCACGCCGCCAAGTTCGTTTCCGCGACATTCACCACAAGGTATGCGTCAGTCGCGGCGCTCGCTTTGTTATGCGCCTTCGCGCTAATCGGGTACTACGCCTTAATCAACTCTCATAATCCTACGGCGAAGTTGTTGTCCGGATCACCTGATCGTCGCGTCGCCGGATTGTTGCCCGCGCAAGGGGACCGAGCTACTCACGCGCCCCTTTCCAAGCCAGGCGGGACGTCGGATGCTCAGGCGATTGCACCGGACAGCTCTGACGTCCGCCTCGCAGGCGAACAACCAAAGATCGCCGATTCGCCGCGCAAAGCGGAAAGCTTTTCCCCGGATGAGCGTCGCGAACACGCAAGCGACGCAGAACACGTCGCGGCCAAGCACGCTCTGCTCGCAGCCGCGAATCAAGGCGCCGCTACTCTGCCGCACAGCCTCACACACCAATTCGACTCTGTGAAAGAAGTCAGCGGGTTGATGCCCGGCTCCTCGACTCCTTTCGACGTGCAATTGGTGCCGTGGCAGCCGCGTCAAATTACCCTTCCCGTTGCCAATTCGTTTCGTCCCACTGCGGAAGCTTATGTGAGCGTGCTGCGGCGGCAGGCTGCGCAGCAGTTTGACCCGACCGCTCGGCGGCAATCCGATGCGCCGCCCATCGTCGATGCGATGTTCGCGCCCAAAGCGGGCGGTGAGACCGACTTTAAGTTGGCTAAATTTGAAATGGGCGGGCATGTTTCCTCGCTTTCCTTGGGAAGGGGAAATACGAGTCCCGGAGTGGGCAGCCGATTGACCTACAACGTCAACAATTTTCTCGCTTTGGAAACCGAGGGAAACATTTTTCCGGGGCGATTAACCGGCAACAACCGAAGAAATTTCTTGGCAGCGGCCCAAGTCTTGTTCGGAGCAAAAATTGGAAAGCGCTGGAAGAAAATCGGCGTGTTCGCTAAGCTGCGGCCCG
>JBBJMB010000205.1:0-7169 GCA_037719755.1 Pyrinomonadaceae bacterium | reverse complement strand
GACAAGCGCCAAAACAAGCAGCAAGTGAATTAAACTGCCGCCGATGCCGCCGATCAATCCCAAAAGCCACAAAACAACCAGCACAACTAAGATTGTCCACAACATCGTTCCACTCTCCTTTTTTTGCCGACCCAGTTATTTATCGATTTAAACCGCCGAAGTTGAAGCCGCTCCTGAGCAACGAATGTGCCATTCATTGCTCGGGAGCCGGCGATCATGTCGTAAAGAGCTTAAGAGCATAGGCTTAACCCTTGAAGGTGATTGATATAAAGCAAACCGAAGGCGCAGTTGCGTCCAGGATTTGTACTAAAACGTGCCGACAAACAGCAAGTCGGCGCGTCCTGAATTGAGACGTCGAAGATAAACCGATCCGCTCAAACTAAAGCCGTGATGGTCTTCGGCCGATCAGTGCTGTGAGGGCTGAAATAATTAAGCCTTGATGAGAGTATGCGGTGTCACACGGCAATTATCCCACTCGAAAGCCAATTTTCTACCAGGACGGTTCGCGCTGCCGATTGGCGGATTCGCAACGCACGCGAACAAAGGGTTTGTTCGCGCCGCTGACACTCTTGGAATGCACCATCAAAGCGCGCACCTCACAACGGCCTGCCTGGAACTTACCGGTTCCCGCTCATCATAATTTTAAACGATTCGATTTGATCCTTTGACAACGCGCTTCCTTGGTGCTTCGCGTTGCTTAACAGCAGGAGCCTCTTCATGCCCCTATCCCGCTTGGTTCTTCGTGCGCAGAAATTCAACCAAGTTCTATTGCCTGCTTTCATCGTCGCCATTATTGTTGCGGGCGCGGTGACCGCATTTATCAAAACCAACCAGGTCGCTCCGCGAGAGATCAACTACACTCAGCTGAGAGCCATCGGCGAAGCATCCAACGCTCAATCAATCTCGGTCGAGGGCGAGCGCTTCACGGTCATCACGCGCGAAGGCGCGGTGTTGCAGGCCGTCGTAACCAACGATGCGGCGCAACAGGAAATCGTTAATTTGTTTGTGAAAAACAGCTTGCCAATTGAGTTTCGCTCCTTGCGTCCGGGCACCATGGCGACGATCTTTAATTGGTTGATCCCCGTGCTGACGCTCGCGATGCTCGGCATCGTCGGATGGCGCGTGGTGGCCAGCATGGGCGGACGCAGCGATTTTCACGTGGCGGATGGCAAGGCCAGCGCAGCGGTGACATTTAACGAAGTGGCCGGCGTGGACGAAGCGAAAAACGAATTGTCCGAGATGATCGAATTTTTGCGCGATCCGCAAAAGTTCGGACGCCTCGGAGGCCGCGCGCCGCAAGGCATTTGCTTTCAGGCCTCCGGGCACCGGAAAAACACTGCTCGCCCGCGCCGCCGCGACCGAAGCCGGCGTGCCTTTTCTGCCTGTGTCAGGCTCTAGCTTTCAAGAGAAGTTTGTCGGCTTGGGCGCCGCCCGCGTACGTCGCTTGTTTAGCCGCGCTCGTAAGCTCGCGCCCTGCGTGATCTTTATAGATGAAATCGATGCTTTGGGGCGCAGACGCGGACGCGGCAGCGACTCGGCCTCGGCCGATCAAGACCAAACGCTTAATCAATTGCTGATCGAGATGGACGGCTTCGAGCAGCTGAGCGGCGTGGTCGTGATCGCCTCCACGAACCGGCCCGATATACTCGATCAAGCTTTAACGAGACCCGGCCGTTTTGACCGCGAAATCACCGTCAACCTCGCAGATGTGCGCGGCCGCGAGGAAATCCTCAAGGTGCACGCGCGCCGCTTAACGCTGGACGAGCAACTGGAACTCAATTGGATCGCCCGCGGCACGCCCGGCTTCTCGGGCGCCGAGCTGGCGAACCTGCTCAACGAAGCGGCCATCGCGGCGACGCGCGACGACGCGCAGGCGATTAACCGGCGTCACGTAGAGTTTGCGCGCGATAAGATCTTGATGGGCGCCGAACGCCGCGGCTTTATGATGGATGAAGACGAACGCTATGCGACGGCGGTGCACGAAGCCGGCCACGTCGCGGTGGGACTTGACGTCAGGCACGGCGACCCGGTGCATAAAGTCTCGATCCTGCCGCGCGGTCGCGCGCTTGGCGTCACGCAATCTCTGCCGGAGCGGGATCGATTGATGAAAAAGCATGAATACCTGATCGACCAGATCGCGATGCTGCTCGGCGGGCGCGCGGCGGAGCAGGTGTTGCTCGGCACGATGACGGCCGGGGCTTCCAACGACATCGAGCGCGCCGTCGAGACCGCGCGCCGCATGGTCACTGATTTCGGGATGAGTCCGCTCGGCCCGATTCATCTGGGCAAGCCGGAAGATCCTTGCAGCCAAGCGCTGCTCGACCGCGTCGAGCACGCCACCAACGCCATCATCACCGAGCAGTTGCGCAGAGCTTGCGACATCGTCAGCCAAAGGCAAAGCGAGATCGCGCGCCTGGTCGAAGGCTTGATGGAGCGAGACACGCTCGACGCGGACGAGATCCTCGCCTGCTTCTGTGCAGATCTGGAGCGGCAAGTCGCCTAAACGAGCGTGAGTTTGATTTAAAGGAAAACAGAAGGCTTGTTGCGTAGAACCTTTTGAGCGGCCAGCGGCCCGTTTCCGACGGGCCGCTGGCCGCTCTCCTCTTTGGCCTGGCGAAATCGCCGGGTTCAAGCACATGTCCGACAATCTGCTCGATTGTCGCTGACACTCTCAGACACCAAGCTTCGCGGTTTGGCACGAGCGCGACAATCGAGAAGATTGTCGGACACTTTGGCCACATGGATGTTGACCGCAGTGGCCGCGCTTCGGGCACAGAGAAGAACAAAAATCCCTGATATCGAACTTATGTCATTCAACCGGGCGGCGCTGCCGCTTGCTCATCCGCGCGCTCATCCTGTAACGTTGGGCGCATGAAACAAAGGCTTTCCGCGTTCGCGTCTTCGATTATTCCGTTCACGTTCGCGTCAAAGTAGCGATGGGTTTCCCGAGCGTCCCCAGGATTGAATTGCCAATCCTTCAGGAACTAATGGCGATGGGCGGCACAGACGACGTGCGCTTTCTTTATGAGCGATTGCTGCCGTACTTTCCGCAAATTAGCCGAGCCGATGATGTGCGCGAGCGGTGGCGGTTGTGCGTGCAGCGCGCGGGCCGCGCGCTCGACGAAAAACGCGAGATCGAGCGCCGCCGGCCGGGCGTCTGGACCATCACTTTGCGCGGCCGCAAGCGCGCGGGCGATGAAGAGACTCAATTCGCGCTGCTTGGTTCCGCCTCGGGGACGGATGTTCACCAATCGCTCACGCACGAAGATGCGCAGCGGATGCTGGTGGAGATCGGCCAAGCGCTCGGGCGCTTCGCGCAACGCGAATTTCAATACTACGATGTGATCTGGCGTGCGAGCGAAAAAAGCCCACGCATCACTCACGTTTTTGAAGTGCAGCGCAAGGGAAGCATCGACGCGGCCCTCGTCAAGCTGAAGCGGGCTTACGAAGCGCAACGCTCGAAACCCTTTCTCATCGTGGCCAGCGAACTCGACACCAACAGAGCGCGGCGGGAGCTGAGTCTTGACCGCCTCGGCGCGTTTCATGAAATCGAGCGCGCGACGATTATCATCAGCTTTGAACAACTGAGCAAAATGCACCGCGCGCTTTTATCGGTGGGAGACCTGCTCGCCGATTTTCTCGACTAATGACCATCGCTACGGCGGCGACGCCGCTTCGGGCACAATATTTAGACATTAAACGTCGGCACAAAGACGCGCTGGTGCTTTTCCGCATCGGCGATTTTTACGAAGCCTTTGACGACGACGCGCGCGTCATCGCGCGCGAACTCTCCATCGTGTTGACCTCTAAACCGATGGGCAAAAACTTGCGCGTGCCGCTGGCGGGCGTGCCGCACCACAGTCTGGAGCGCCATCTGGCGACGCTCATCGGGCGCGGTTTGCGCGTCGCTATTTGTGAGCAACCGCCGGGTTCAGCCGGCCGCTTCCGCGAGGACTGACCGAGCAGGCGTGTTGGTGAACGTTACGCCTGGAACGATTCTGGAGCCGGGCTTGCTGATCGGAAAGAGCAATAATTTCCTGGCCGCCCTCGCCACCGACGGCAAGCGCTTCGGCCTCGCCTACGCAGATGTCACCACCGGACAATTCGCCGCCACGGAACTTCCAAACGCGATTCACGCGCTCGCCGAGATAGGCAGAACCGCGCCCGCAGAGATTCTCGTCGCCCAAAATTACGCGGGCCCGGATCTTCCGTCAGACGCTTTCGTCACACGGCGGCCGGAGGCGGAATTTCAACCTCCACGCGCCCGCCGTTTGCTGTTGCAGCATTTCCACGCGCGTACGCTCGAACCGATGGGTCTCACCGAACGCTCGTCACACGCCGCCGCGGCCGCCGGCGCCATCATTGCCTATCTTCAGGAAACTCAGATTGACGCCGCCGAGCAATTGAGCCGTCTGAGCACTTATCAGGCGAGCTTGTTTATGACGCTTGACGCGCCGACGCTGCGCAGCCTGGAGGTCTTTGAGCGCAACGACTCGGCGGCCGCGGAATATCCTTCGTTGCTCGCCACGCTTGACCGCACGCGCACGGACATGGGCGGGCGCATGCTGCGGCGCTGGCTGCGGCAACCGCTGCTCAACGTCTCTGAGATCGTGCGGCGACAAGAACTTGTAGATTGGCTTTTTCGTGAAAGGCGCACGCGCATAGACTTAACGGTTGCGCTCGGCGAAATGTCAGATCTCGAACGCCTTTCGGGCCGCGCGCGCGCCAAAACCATCACGCCCCGCGAAATGCTTGCCCTCGGCCGCAGCCTTGAATTGATCGAAAACATTCGCGCCTTGTTGCAACGCGACGCTGCGCGGTTGCAGCCGCTGCTCGCTTCGCTGCCCGCGTGCCGCGCTTCGGTTGACTTGATCGGGCGAGCGATCGCGGAGGAAGACATCGGGTGGTCGAAACAAAAAGAGATTATCAAGGAAGGTTTTTCCGAGGAACTCGACCGGCTGCGCGCGTTGCTGCGCGACGGCAAGAAATTCTTAGCCGAAATCGAGCAGCGCGAGCGAACGCGCACCGGCATCAAAAGCTTGCGCGTCGGTTACAACAAAGTGTTCGGTTACTACATAGAGATCACAAAGCCTAATCTGCACCTCGTTCCCGCCAGTTACACGCGCAAGCAAACGCTCACGCAGGCCGAGCGTTTCATTACGCTTGAGCTTAAAGAGCATGAATCGCTGGTCGTTAATGCGGAGGGGCGGCTCGCGGAACTGGAGGCGAGCCTTTTTCGCCAAGTGTGCGAACAAGTCGGCCGTGAGCGCGAGGAGATCTTGATCGCCGCTCAGACCATAGCTTTGCTTGACACCGCATCGTCGCTTGCAGAAGTGGCGGAAGACAACGCTTACGTGCGGCCCGTAGTAGTTGAAGAGCCGGTGCTGATTATTAGGGAAGGCCGCCACCCGGTCATCGAGCGGGCGCTCAAAGACGCGCCCTTTGTGGCCAATGATGTGAGCCTCGGAGGTGACGACGCTCCCCAAATCGCGCTCGTGACGGGGCCGAACATGTCCGGTAAGTCTACGTTTCTGCGGCAGGCGGCGATCATCGTGTTGATGGCGCAGATCGGCTCATTTGTGCCCGCCGCGGAGGCCCGCATAGGAGTCTGCGACCGCATCTTCACGCGCGCCGGACTGTACGACCGCATCGGTCGCGGCGAGTCCACGTTTATGACCGAGATGATTGAAACCGCCAACATCTTGCATCATGCGACGCCGGGCTCGTTAATTCTGATGGACGAATTAGGCCGCGGCACTTCAACGTACGACGGTCTGGCGGTCGCGCGCTCGGTGCTTGAGTACATTCACAACCACCCGGGTGTGCGTTCACGCACGCTTTTTGCCACTCATTATCACGAATTGGCGGAGTTGGAAGAATTGTTACCGCGCCTTAAAAATTTCTGCGTTGAGATCAGAGAGCAAAACGGCGAGCTGGTATTTTTGCACCGCATACGGCGGAAGGCGGAGCGTAGCTACGGAGTGTACGCCGCCAGGCTCGCAGGATTGCCGCGCCCGGTCGTCAAACGCGCGGAGGAATTGCTGGGGCATGAAGCGCGCGGATCAACGCGAAAGATCCTGACCCGAATTTTGATGGCGCATCTGAGAGCCTCGCGCGTTTGCTGCACGAGATTGACCTTGACTCACTTTCGCCGGTTGAGGCGTTGATGAAACTCTACGAATTGCGCCGCATCGTCGAACAGCACCCGAAGCAGTAGCTTCTTCTCTGTGTCTCTCTCTGTGTTCTTTCTCCGTGTCTCTCTGCGTTTAAGTCAGTCTTACCTAAACGCGGAGAGACACGGAGAAAGAACACACAGAAGAACACGAAGCGGTCACGCGTCAGATCAGCATATAAAGCGGGTTCTCCATCATCTGCTTGAACGTTTGCAGAAACTTGGCGCCGCTCGCTCCGTCGACCACGCGGTGGTCGCAAGACATTGTGACGCGCATCATTTGTTTGATCACGACTTGGTTGTCGCGCACCACCGGCTTGGCTTGCGCCGCGCCGACGGCGAGAATCGCGGCTTCGGGCGGGTTGATCACAGCGGTGAATTCATCTATGCCGAACATCCCGAGGTTGCTCACCGAAAAAGTGGCCCCTATATATTCCTCGGGCTTAAGCTTTTTGCCGCGCGCGCTCTCGGCCATTTCGCGCACTTCGCGCGAGATCGCGCCGACTGACTTCAAATCGGCCGCACGCACAATAGGAGTAATCAAGCCGTCATCAATGGCCACCGCGACACCGATGTCTGAGCGCTCGTAATAGCGAATCGTTTTGTCTTGATAAGAGGCGTTAACCTGCGGATGCTGTTGCAGCGCGACAGCGACGACTTTGATAATCAAGTCGTTGATGCTGATTTTGACGTCCGGGTTAATCTCATTCAGCGAACGGCGCAACTCGACGGCGCGATCCATCTCGATTTCGGACGTTAAGAAAAAATGCGGCACCGGCCCAATTGATGAAGTTAACCGGCGCGCAATGGTGCGACGCATCTCCGAAATCGTTTCGTCGCGATAAGCCGAAGCACCGGTGAGCGTTAATTGCGGTTGCGAAGCGCCCTGCTGTTGCGGCGGCGGCGCTGCTTCTTGGCCTTCCGCCGGTTGCTCCGCGGGAGCCGGCTGTTGTTGTTGTGGCGCAACGTCCGCGCGCATCGCTTTTTCAATGTCGCG